>NZ_JADEWG010000156.1 GCF_015207735.1 [Phormidium] sp. LEGE 05292 | reverse complement strand
TTCTGTTTCTTGACTTTCTTCTACTATAACTCCTGGTAGGTTTAGCAACTTAGTCAGTAATCTATTCTTCATCTCTTTGATGCTTAACACTTCCCTAATAATTTAGCACAGTAAGTACGGAAGAACCAATTTTTTGTTTTCGTTGTCGAGCTAAATCTAATACTTGGATTGAGGGAGCTGTTAAAATTGTGTGTTTTTGAATTAAATATTTGCCTTCTTTATCTTGTAGTGCTGGAAAAGGAACAAAAAATAGAGATTGAGTGGGAATAAAAATAACGGAATTACTAGGATCTTTAGGCAGCAAATCTGCGATCGGCTCAATTAATAATTGATAAAGTTGTTGTAAATGACTCGTTTGTTTAGTCTTTTCTACTTTAGGAACCAACCCTAAACCTCTACCTCTGACACCAATAGACTCACGGCTATCGGATACTAAATTTGCCAGCAATGAATTATCAGCTTGGTTGTTTGGTTGCTGATTTTGGTTTTGGGGTAGCGATTTGTCCCTAGATGTAGTAATTTCCGAATAGGGATTTGCTAGAATTTGTTGTCTGAAAATGTACTGAAACAAAAAAAATCCTCCACTGCCTCCTAATATTAATACTAGCAACAACCAGTTCCGCCATAACCTATGAGGAAATAAGCTTTTTTCACTTGTATACGAATATAAAAAAATTATTTCTTTTTGGTAAGAAGTTTTATTTTCATTAGCCTTTTGATAGAAAATAGAGCGGTGATTAAAAATAGCTTTTTGCTTGAATAAAAGACGTAAGCACCAGATGAAAATACAAATAACAATAATTATACTAGAAGTAATTATGGCTATAAATGCTGGATGAATCGTTTGTATATTCATCTTCAATTCTTGCATTAATCCCCGAACAAATAACTGAGGATTAGAAGCTAGCTGCGCTAACCAAATGTTTGGTTGTCCTAAAAAACTAAGATTTACATGGCGAAATATCACTTCACCAGTTGGTTTAACAACCCAAATAAATAATTCTGATTCACTGTTTTGAGCAACATTTTCGCTTTGATTATCTTTATGAACAATTGTATATTCAACCAGTGTTGCTTGGTGTTCCTTAGCAATTTTCCGAATTTGATCGATTTTAAGTGGAGGTGGTGTCGGATGAGCTTTTAATTGTTCAAAATATTCCGGTGTATAAGCTAAAAGAGACGATGGACGATTAATTAAATCTATCAACAGGCTTGCCTGTGATTGCTGTACTAATTCTAAAGCTTTTTCATATTTACTTTCAGCTATCAGGCTTTGTAAATTATGATTAAATGAACTTTTAGGATGGTATTGGTTATGCAAATTAAGCTCTGAAATAAAACGATCTATTTGAAACAAAAGATCGTTTATCAATACATATTTCTGTGAATTTACGTTACTCCGAGTCTGAGAAAGAGGATTATTATAAGTAGGATAAAATATACTGAATATATCATCGTAAGTCTTTATTTTATTATCAACAGGAAGAATATCTTTTTCCTGTTGTGCAGTCTTAACTGTAAGACTTGCTTGAGTAATGATTTCTGATGCTTTCTCATATTGCCTTAAATCTTTATAGGCTATAGCTATTATATATAATGCTGAAGCTTTTTGATAGGCATTATTTTTAGTTTGGGCTATGTTAAGCGTTTGAGCAAAAATATTATTTGCTTTCTCACTTTCTCCCGCTACTGCATATTGTTTAGCAACTTTAGCTAATAAATTGAATCTACTGTCAGAGTTATCTAAACTATTTACAAGTTGAAATGCGCGATCGGTTTCTCCTACTTCCAAATATAAATTTGCTATCATTGGACGCAATGCTTGTTCATAGCTATAATTTTTCGCTATTTGAAGCACTTGAATTAATAACTCAAAGTATTTATCTTTTTGTTCTACATCTCTTCTTTGGTTTACATAATTTTCAGCAATTTCACTCAAAGCTTCATTCTTGACAGAGGTTAACTCTATATTACTCGCAATCTGAAGTGCTTGATTATATTCTTTTATCAACAAATCATTATGACTTTTTTTGGTAAGCTCAGAAATAATTTTAGCTAATACTTGAGATTTAATTTCAATACTTTTTATATGAGCAATAATTTTAAAACCTTCCTCATATAATTCTTTTGCTCGGTCTTTACTAGCAGTATCAATATGACGTGGTAATTCTCTTAAAGCTTTAAAAAAGTTAAAAGCTATTACACCTAAAGTCTTATCCTTTATCTCAGAGTTCGGTATCGTATAGGCAATTTTTAGTGAGCGGTTCTGTAGTAGATATGCTAATTGTTTTTTAGCTTCAACGTCACCTGTTAAGCTGGATGATATCTCTGAAATTTTCAAGGAAATTAAGGCTAAAGTCTTAGATTTAATATAAGGATTCTGTATGTTATTACTAGTTATCAAAGCTCGATCTATAAGATAAGTTATGTTTGCAAATGTTTCTACTAATGTAGTATTACCTAGCTGAGGAAAAAATATAATGTTTTTTGAAGTATCCATATAACCACAAGCTAATTCACTTAAAAGTATGTCTTTGCTATTAGCATCTTTAACAGCATTAATAATCTGAATAATTTTGGGTAATATATCATTATCTGTTTCCGGTTGTATTTCTGTTTCTGTAATTCTGGGATTCTGTGCAACTATTCGTTTTCGATTTATGGTATCTTTAGCAGAAAATTGAATAATTTGAGCTAATAGTTCACCTTTGAGAGAATTATCCTGTATATTGTGAGCGATTTGAAGGGCTCTGTTATATTGTTCCAATCTAGCATATTCATTACCAATCTTAGCCAATATGCTAGATTTATAAGTACTAACTTCTATACTATTAACTATTTGGAGAGCAATGTTTAACCTGTTAATATGTTCTTCTGGTTTTTTTTGAAAATTATATAGATCTGACCCAAAAAATGGCTGAATCTCTAAAATTCTTTCAGGATATAGGTAATATTCGACAACTTTATATAATGCTATAGATCTTTCATTAACATTTTCTATCGCCTGGGAAATTTTTAGGACTTGAGTTAGGGTTCGAGAAACTTTTTTTGATTGCTCTAAACTTGCATATATAGTAGCTATTTTCCCTAAAATTTTAACTTTTTCTTCTGGTTCTTTTATAGAATTAACTAATTCTAATGACCGATCGAGCAAATTTAAGCTCTCAGTTTCAAAAAGTTTGAGATAGTTTCCATCGACTGTCAAAAATGATACTTGGAAAGGGTCTATTGCAGCGCTATAAGAGGCTGCTATCAAGGTTAATGCTTCAACTTTATAACGAGGGTTATCTATTGTATTAGCAACCAAAAGTGCTTGCTTTAGAAGTTGAGATAATTGTTCAAGATTTTTCTGTCTGTTAACTTCACTCGGATCGTTATACCTCATACCATACTTTTGTAGGGCTACAGCGATTAACCTCTGAACGATAATACCATAGGCGTATTGAGCGGATAATTCTGTTTGTTTTGAGTTAGTAAATTCTTCTCTAAAATGTGGTGTTTGGCTGCATTTTGGTAATGTATGATAATTTGCAGCTAAAGTAGGAAAAGTGAAATTAAAATTGCTAAATGTTGCCAAAAGTGTAGAAAATGCTAGAAGTCTAATTCTAAATTTCATAATTTTCGGTTTACCTCTAGTATTGGGTAGTATGACTTTTGATTTTACTTTAGTTCTCCGGTTAGAGGAGGTATGCACCCAACTTGACACTTTTTTCAAACTACTTCAAATGTAATCGACATAGCTGCTACCTGGGTAGTATCAACTTGATTAATTCCATTTTCACTTTTTGTCAATACTATATTGTTACTATTGCTACTACGTAAGTCATTATTAGAGTTACTGCTTTCTCCTAAATCTTTTAGTAAGTTGTCAATGACTTCAACCGGAGTAGAAATGGCGATCGGGCCGCTTTGTTGACTGCGATTTTGGGCGATCGTCTGCAATACTTTCAAAGCTTTTCGTAATGGTTTTAGGCTAGTAATTATTAAAATTTCCGTCATCCCTAGAGGTTCTTGAGTTTGCAGAGAAAATGTATCTTTATTTGGCTCAGGAAGTAACAGCGTTTCTCCTGCTACTAATCTAGCTGCATCTCCCGGCGCAGACCATTGATTAGGAAAAATAACCGTTATTTCTGCTTCTGCATTAATTACTAATATGCTAACAAAAATGTCGTTAGATTCATTATTTATAATTTTCAACTCTACGGGCGTATTTACTGGTAATTTGGATACCTCTGGAGATAAGATATTAGTTAAATTTGCTAATTTTTCCTTTGCGCCTCGCACCGGAAACACTTGTCCAATCAATACATCATTTTCATTAACTCTTCGCAGACTTGCGGTAACATTTAATCGAGAAAAATTAATATTAAGTGACATTTTAATAATATGGATTGCTAATAATGATTTCAACTTAACTTGTAACCTGTTAATAGCATCTGTAACTATTTCTGTTGCCACGCCAAAAGAACCGTTAATAACTTCACCGCCTACAGAAAATAAACCCAAACTTCCTATAGTTGGAAGTGAAGCATAATTTTTGCTAGATGGTAATTTTTGATAATAAGCTTTACTCATTCGACCGAAAATACAATGTACTTCTCCCTGTTGCAGAGGCAAAACTTGAATCCGAGGTAAAGCTGACAAAGCATTAAAAGCAATATCTGTGTCTTTATCTAACGATGGATCGATACCAACTTTTAAATTTAAGTTATGAGGAATTCCCCGTACAGTTTCTAAACAGAATGCACCTGGTTGTATAGTTACTGCTGAAAGTTTATTGAAAAGTTTCCCTCGTCCGACTAAACCTTGACGAGATTGGAGTTGTATTTCTCCTATAGTTTTATTATTAGCGTCAACTACTGTAAAACTCGCTGTTTTGTCAAAAGCAGCTAAACTTTCAGAATCAATTCCTCCTAACCACATTTCCACAAATTCATCCTCTATTTTAGTAACCACTGCTTCTGCTGCGCTAGTTACCTTATCAATAAAGTAAATTGGTTTTTGCTCATTTCTACTTCCAGGTTTTACTTCATATTCTGGTGTTTGCATTGTAAAAGAAATTTGAGTAGTACTTCGAGCAATATTTGGTAAAGTTTTTATTAGTGATTGCTGACTACTTTCTTGCCATAAATACTGGCTCATTAAATAGGTAAAAGCACCAGCACTAAAACCATTAAAGGGGTAGTCCGCAGCAAGTTGATCGCGATTTGTCGCGGTAATTACTACTCCTTTAGCTACTCCTTTTCTTCTTTGCTGTTTAAAATCAGCAGGCGTTAAATTCAATTGAGATAACCACTGTCTTTGATAGGCTAATTCTTCTGGTGAAGCTTTAAATTCTTGACCACCTGGAATTGCTCTAACCTGCAAATTACCTCGTTTAGCTCCTCCTGAGTAACAACAGTCGAGGACGAAAGTAACATTTTCTGTAGGTAAGGCACTCATTAGTAAAAATAGTGTGTGTCCGGTAATATCTTGGACAATTCCTCCTGAATTATTAGCAGGACGCGAACTATCAAAAGGAACAATGGTACTACTAAGACCATCAGGAAAATCATGGTCTGAGTCAACTATTTGCGAACCATGTCCTGAGTAATGAAACACTACTACATCTTCAGGTTTGGCTTGCTTAATTAGATGTTCTTCAAAGGCTGTTAAAATACCTTTGCGAGTGGCTTGAGAATTAGTTAAAATTAAAATGTCTTGAGGATGAAACCCGAAATGGTAAATTAGTAAGTTTCGTTGCAATTCAACATCAGTAAGACAGCCCTGTAATAATGGAATTTGACTGTTGCTAGCGTAATTGTTAATTCCTACAAGTAAAGCTAATCGGCGAAACTTATTAGTAGAACCTCGATTTAAAGGAATAGTAAAATCAGTGTTTCTTTCGCTAATTTTACATTGGCTTAAACCCAAGCTGGCGAGCGCCGAACTTGCCATATACAAAAAGTTACGTCGTTTAATTCTAAGCATGGTTTAAAAGATTACCCAATCGGGCTTAAGCACTTTTAAAATTAAATCACCCAATATCCATTTTTGCGCCAATACTGTTCCTTTAAAGCTTGCTGTAACTGATTACGGGAAATTAGCTTTTGCTCAAGTAATAATTCACCTAATTTTTTATCACTATGGAATTGAATAGTCAAGATGGATTCTAGTTGAGTTTGAGAAATAATCTTTTTATTGACTAAGATCCAACCTAGTTTGACTGAATGAGCGATACTGGTAATGCAACGTTTCGCGATCGCACTTTTAACAGGAGAAATAGATTGCTTTATAACTGAGGTTGTTTCTGTATTCAGAGTATAGTTAGTTACCATCATCTAATTCCTTAACTTGTCTTTGGTTTGCCATCTTCCTAATTCTTTAAGCCCTTATAGTTCTCAAAGTTAGAAAGCTATGCACCTAAGAACTTCAATTGCGTGGACAAAATTGCTCAAAAGTATCTTCCTTAAACTGATTCAAACGCGCAGAAGGTTTTTCTACCTTATATGCTTCTTGCAAAACATCCCCCCACATTCCGCGAGACGCAAAATAGTCAGCTTTTGCATAAGCAATCTTTTCTGCAGTCGCACCTTCCTGTTTTAACCCCGCCTCTAAACGAGTTAAATCAGATATAATATGCTTCCTTTGTTCTTCCTCAATTATCCGAAATGTAACTCGAAAAATTGGTACAGAACGCTGATTGAATAGGATTAAATCGTAGCTTTGTCCTGGTTGTAAAGCAGCACCATTGTATATAATGCTACTTTGATTTTCCGAAACTATTTGACTCCATAACGCCTGTTTATTACTACTAAGGCGGACTTCCATTTTCCGAATACTTCCACGCCAAAGAATTAAAGGGCGATCGCTCCAAACCACCCCTATTTTTCCTGGTCTAGCTGGAGTTATTATACAAATATCTCCACGAGAACCCGCAGGTACATCACCTCTAGGAGGTGGTACTCTCTCATACAAATTTTCCCAAGGTAACTGAGAATTAGCATCCTCTAACGCTACTTCTTGACTAATTACTATTTTTAAATTAGATAATTTGGCAACGCTATAGTTTTGGCACAAAAGTATTTGAATTACATTTAAAGTTATAGCTATTAACCCTAAATTAATTCGACGCATAAGTTTTCTTCCTTAATAACGCAGGTAAAGCATAAGCTGTTACCATTATTGCTGGTAAAAACCAAGGAAGCAAGATAGCAGCTGTCAGGTATATCTGTAAACTTACTATGCCATAAATAGCGATCGCAGTTACCAATATTAATCTTCGCTTACGAGGTTTTAGTTTCGTCAAGCTGAAAATTTTTCCCAATAACCCTGCCACAGCAATTAACCATAAATCAGGTATAGGAATTACAATCCAAGAATTAATGAAATGATGGAATATGTAAGCGTGAGTTTCTCCACCAGTAAATCGTTGACGAGAATTTTGCTGCTTTATTTTCAACCAGTAGCTTATAGCATTTGGTAAATTGTAATTATCTTGTCCTTCTTGAAATACTCCGGCTTCACCATAATCTCCGGGAACAATCATAATTACTTGTTGTTGAATATTAGATAATTTTGAAGAGTTAGGAGTAGTTTTAAGTAATTGCCAAGCCGGAATAGTTTGATAAATTTGTCCGGGAGGAATGGAAAAATCAATAATAGGCTGTAACCACATTTGTCCCCACTTATAAGAAAATTTAGTTAATTCTTGAATTTCTAATCTTGATGAAAATAGAATTTGGTTATTCTCTTTTGCTAAAGTTTCCAGATAATCATTAACTTGCCAAAAAAGGTTAGTTTGACTACTCAAGTTTGGTTTTAATAATTTTTCTTGCGTTAATTTTATTGCTTGATTGTTTCTAGAAGATAAATTTTTAAGGTTTATTTGATAAGCTAATGCTAATATATAAGAAAAAGGTAATTTAAAATCAGAAACTTTATTTGGATATATTGGCTCTACGTACCAAGGGCTTATGTTAATATAACCTTGCAAACTCCAAGTAGGTTTAGCAATTTCTGGTAGTACAGTTAGCCATTTAGTATCATTATTTTGGACAGTAGCAAATACAAACCAAGTAGGGTTCGGTTGTTTTTTGACAGCAGATTGAAGAGATTGGGAGAAGATGCGATCGCTTTTTCCTAAAGGACGATCTAACAAATAATCTATCCCCACAACTCTAGCATTCAAACTGGAAAGCTTATCTACTAATTTAGCTAAATAGATCCGATCCATTGGTTTAGGATCGGCAATTCTTGCTTGACGAATTGACTCTTCATCAATTTGTACTAATAATACAGGTGGATGATTATTTTGAGGAATTTGTGCAGTTAATTGACGGTAAATAGCTTGGCTAAGAATCCGTTTTTCTAGAAGAAAATCCTGTACTGGATATACTAAGCTAATCAAGGCTAATCCAGTAAATACAATTCCTTCCGTTTTGGTAGGTAGAATTTGTTTAATTCGTTGCTTCCATTCAAAAGTGGGAATCCGAAATAGACTTGCTTCTGGATGGCAAAATAGCGAGGGAATTAAAAAAGCCGAAGGATAGGTTAAGTTATGCTCTAATTTTAAATACTGACAAGCTATAACTGTTGCTTCTTGAACGTTTTTATGGGCTGCTAATACTTGCAGAAACTTGATTAAAAAGGTTTGTGCTACAGAATTATGAATTGGCTCCCGCATTATTACTACTTGGCTTAATCCTAAATCAATTAGTGATTCGGCAATATTAATACCATTGCAGGAATTGAATAAGGCAAATTGTAAACCTTTGGCTTGAGCAATTTTAAGATAAGGAATAATTTCGCTAATTGATAAAGAGATATTTGGTCCGATCGCTAGTTCCCCACCAGTTAATTGAGTTTCATTACTATGTCCAGCAAAAAACAATATATCCCAACCTTGTTCATCTGCTAAATTAGCACAAATGCTTTCTTTCAATTGAGAAATAGAGCTTCCTGGTTGCCAACCGATAAACTTAATTTCTGCTATTTTACTACAGCTAAGAACAGCCTGTCGCTCGCTTTGAAAATTCAGCCCAGTTTCATCTCCTAAAATAGCTAAAATTCTCCCTTTCTTCCGCCGAACTCTAGAAAAATTGTTTTGATTATTTTCTTGATGAATATTTTGAGGAGTTCTAATTATAGAAATACTTCCCATATTAGTAGGAAATTCTGCGCCTATTTCCCAGGTTTCCCAAGGTAGACGAGCTAATTCTAAAGGTTCACAAGTTAGAAATATATTAACTGTTTTTGCTGCGTCACTTAATTTCTCTTGATTATTAACTTTGAGCAATATACTATTGGCAATTATCCGACGAATTTCAAAAATTTCAGCACTGTGTAACCAGAAATGAAATTCATATATATATTTAGCTTCTGCTTGTACTAATCTAGCGTGCCAATCTATTGGAGGTGGAGCAATTCCACCCATTTTTTCTATTCTCCCCCGCAATGAAGACTTATAGAAGTTAAGGTAAATCCGTTGCCATTCTTGATAAATTGTAGTTAATAATTGAGGATAATTCACTCTACAGGAAATCTGTTGTCCTTTTCCCCAAGACAATTCAAATAAGCAAATTTGTTCGATTTTTTGAACTTTTAATCTAAAATTACTCATAATAAGTTTTTTCCTATCTAACTTTTCAATTTAACATTACGGGCGAAATGCAAATGGTGGCAAAGTCATAGTTTCTCCATTCATTAACGAGATAGTAATAAAAAAAGATTCTTCCCAATTACCAGCAACTCTGGCGTACAAGTAAGCAGGATCGCTTTCTTGACAGCGAACTAATTCACCCAAAATTCCTGTATTATCTTTTATTTGCAATTTGGTACCTAGAGGGATGCTGTTACCTCCTGAAGAACCCAAAATTAAAATTAATTGCCATTCAGGAATGTTTTCTGAAGATAATACTGCCCAAGTGACGGCATAAAGTCGCAAGCAAGTTTCACTAAAGTTTAAATTTTGATAAGCTCCTCTTGCTTGTTGGGGAATTTCAGTTCCAGTGCGTGCCAATTGAGTGAGAATATCATCTAGTTCTTCCCTTGGCGATCGCATCACAGTAGCGAAATTCTGCCGTTCAGTGTTAAAACTAGGAAGGAGTACCCAAGATAGTGATTGTGCTGCTTCATCAAGTTTATCTTGTAGCCATAAAGCTACATTAACTAAAGAATTAACTCCTGATTCTTGCTGCTGAAAAACTTCTGGATGGGTAAAAAAAATTATGGCTTCTTCCCACGTTAAAATTTGCCACAATTCTTGATCTGAAGTTTCTAACTGAGGTTGATACTGTACTAATTTTTCTTTAATTTTAGAAAGTAAATTCGCACTTGCAGTTACTAATATTTCATTAGGAAGTGGTTCAGGTTCTAAGCACCGCAAAGAGAGTAATAAATCATCTGGATTCAAATTAAACCAATCCAAAGGAAGCTGATAATTCCAGTTAAATTGGACTGGAATCCGATCGCTTTGGATTTTTTCCCTTAGTTGATAATGAGGAGTAAAAGTCAAAACTTTTGCTTGTTCTAGTTCTTCAATTATTGAAACTAATACATAGAAATGAGCGTTATATTCGGACTCAGTAGCGATTCTTGGCAAGCTAATT
The DNA here is from genome assembly GCF_015207735.1 of [Phormidium] sp. LEGE 05292. Taxonomy (GTDB): domain Bacteria; phylum Cyanobacteriota; class Cyanobacteriia; order Cyanobacteriales; family Aerosakkonemataceae; genus Floridanema. The sequence goes on along the minus strand of NZ_JADEWG010000156.1, from coordinate 3,531 downwards.
GTTTGCTCTATGCTTGTAGTTACAGGAATTAAGCAAATTTTGAAATTTTCTACTTTTAAGTTACAGACACCTCTGAGCAATCCAGCATACTGAGGTAAAAAAATTGAACACTGACTTTTGTTAATAGAAAGCTCGGGAGCGCGATCGCTTAACCATTGCTCAAAACTCAATAATGCTAAAGCATTAATATAAGCTTGCCATTGCTGGTTTTCGTTTAAAATCGGGTCGCTCAGTTTTATCGCTTGTTCTATTTGAGTAGTATCTAGAGTAATAGTGTCAGATTCTAGCGTATCCCACTCGAAGTTAGCGTACATTGAATTTTTAACCATTGTCCTCTTCCCTGATACTGATGTTTTGACTTGTAGATATATAGTTCTTTACATAGAAGATTAATGCAAGTTTAATTTTACCTGATTAAAAAAATACTATTGGATTTGATTCGCTATATAACATACTCTTCGAGCAAATAAACTTGGCAACGGACGGTTTTTAGTAACTGTACTTTCTGCTTCCGCCTTCTGAAATATATCTTCAATCTGTCGGTCAAGTATTTCTTCAATTTGTTGCTCTAAATTCTTAGCTTCCTTAAATTCAGTATAAAGTAAAGCTCTATTTAAAACCGAACTCAATAATTTTTTTAACATTAGTTGTCTCACTTCTGTTCGTAGTTGTTTTAGTTTAAGTAACCTAGTCACTTGGTACTGAGCTTGCAGACCGATTTTTTGAGCAATTTCTACCATCGATTGTCCCTGGCAATGGTAAAGATGAAGTGCTATAACAAACTGATTTACTAGAGCAATATTTTGCTTTTTCAGAGTGCTGAGGCGGTGATTAATAATAGTTTTTAATGCTAAATCTAACGAATTCATAAATTCACTACGGTAAAATTGTAAAAATTCATTTTCCTCATCTTGTTCGCTGGTTGAGTAAGTGCTAGGGATTAGCCCACCCAGAGTATAACTATTATCTGAATTACCCGCAGGTGCATCTAAAGATTGGTTTTTATAAGTACCACTTTTAATATAGATGCGATATTCTCGTAATAGTTTTGCTATATTATGAAGTCGTGACATTATTTCAGATGTCTTGAATTCTAAATTAATCTTTTGCTGAAATAGTTGAGAAATTTGTTGTAATTGTTCGGTTGTAGGAGGTAAGCATTGTCCCTGTCTCCCTAATTTACGTGCAGTTCTGCGATCCCGCCGATAAATCCGATGGTAACTTTCCAATAAAATAGCAGCTAACCTAATTTCCGATTCGGTAAGATGATGAAATTCTTGAAAGATTCGTTGTAATTGTTCCGAGTTTGTATCATTGAGAATAGCCCAGTCAGTGACTAGGTATACACCATGTTCTATTAAGAAAGCTTTTAGTTCCCGATGTTGTTTAACAAGTTTGCTTGTCCAATTAGATAAATTTCCTCGTTCTGGATTGTAGGTTTGTAAAATCTCAAGAGCAACAGAAGTATAGGAACTTTGTTGGTGTTTAGCAGAACGTTCAATTACATCATTGAGAACTAAAGGAAACAAATCATGGCGGGTAAAACCATAATTCTTCCCAAAATTAATTTCCAATTGAATACAAACTTGCTGAATAACACTGGAAATAAAGCAACGCAAGCATAGTTCAGCCGGATGTACTCTTGCATTATTGCTAGTAGATATCTTATTAGCTTGATTCGCTACTAAAGATGTTTGCCAATTTTCCCATAACTGGCATTGGATTTGTGCATCTAGTAAGTTTTCACTGCTAATTAGTTCGGGAAATATAGATGTAAAAAATGCTTTAGCAACAGTTATTTCTTCAATCTTGCTATTTCCTGTCGCATCTAGCCGGATCAGTAACCAGTACTTGGATGCAGTACTCATACTAATTTTTCCTATTGTGAGATTAAACCCTTTTTAAGAACCTACACTTTATGTTTCGGCTGCTACGTACATCGCTAAACTGAGCTTCTCAGTAAATTAAGTATTAAAGTCTTTGCATTTAGTATTAAATTAACTGGCATTAGGCAACCATACAGAGATGTGATTACCACTATCTAGTTCTGGAGTATCCTAAGTTATGCAATCAATGAAACTTGTAATCAAAAAAATTATACTTTCTTATTTTTCCTTGCATAACTAACAGCTGCTTAGAACTATATAGGGTTGAAAGAAGTCTGACACCAGTTTGGTTAGAATCTCAACGCACTAAGGCTATCTCATAACTAATATGATTAATTTCAGCGCCCAGAAAGCTATTGTTTTTATCGATCCTGCCGTTGCCAATTATCAGAGTTTGGTAGCGGGAGTAGATGCTGCTTCTGAAGTAATCATCCTCAACCCGACAAAAGATGGAATCTCGCAAATTACAGATGTTTTGGCAAGTCGTAATGATATTTCGGCGGTACATATTGTGTCTCACGGTAGCCCCAGTAGTTTGCAATTGGGTAATAGTTTGTTAAATTCAGGGAATATTGAAGATTATGCCGCACAATTGCAGCACTGGCGCAATTCTTTAACTAAGAATGCCGATATTTTAATTTATGGCTGTAATGTAGCAGACCCCACCCCGTTGCCAGGGCAAGGGGGAAAAGTTTTTCTCCAACGCTTTGCCCAACTGACTGGTGCAGATATTGCTGCTTCCAATGACCTTACTGGAAGTGCTGTATTAGGAGGAGACTGGGATTTTGAAGTCAAACTGGGGAACATTGAAGCACCTTTAGCTTTTCAGCTTGGTGTGTTAGAGGCTTATAACCATGTTCTGAATAATATCGTTCTCACCATTAACCCCAGCAACAATCCAACAGATGCGGTTAGCGAACTCATCAGTGCAATTAACACTGCCAATAGCACAGTAGAAGCAGACACTATTACATTATTTGCCGGGGGTACTTATAACTTAACTGCGGTTGATAACTGGTGGTATGGTTCCAACGGTTTACCTGCTATTGCCAGCGATATTACCATCGACGGGCAAGGAGCAACTATTCAACGCGATACCAACTTAGGGCGTTTGCGCTTTTTCTATGTGGGTGCTGATGCCACTAAACCAGAAACCTTGAACTACAACACCCCAGGAGCAGGAAAGCTCACCTTGAAAAACCTCACCCTGCAAAACGGACTGGCTCTAGGAGGTAATAGCTATCTCGGTGGAGGTGGTGCCGGGATGGGTGGTGCCATCTTTAATCAAGGCACTTTGATCGCGGAGGGTGTCATCTTTACAAATAATACCGCTCAGGGTGGGAGAACTAACTATTTTTCTTACAGTTGGGGTGGTGGTGGTATGGGGCAAGATGCCTCTACTGGCAGTGGCAACGGTGGCGGTTTTGGTGGGGCTGTGACTCCAACGGGAAGTAGTGGTGGCAATGGTTCTTCTGTAGCTGGCGGTGGTGGAGGTGGTGGCTTCCGCACTACTGACAATGGCAATAATGCGTCTAGTTCCAAAGGTGCAGCGGGTGGTGGCACCATCAATGGTACAGGCGGCAGCGGCGGTAGCAGCCTTGGCAGCCCTGCTATAGTTGAAGGTCTGTCTCTTATACACACCTGA
>NZ_JADEWG010000155.1 GCF_015207735.1 [Phormidium] sp. LEGE 05292 | reverse complement strand
CCCCAATCCCCAATCCCCCTCACCGGAATGGATAGCAGCGATGGTTTAGCAGACGCAATTATACAGATTTGTAATTTTAGTAAAGTGGGGGCAAAAATTGATCGATCGCAACTTCCCACACCACCAGCTTTTCCCAATTGGTTATCACCACAGCAAAGTATAGAATGGGTATTATATGGCGGCGAAGACTTTGAATTAGTCTTGTGTCTTCCGCTAGAAATTGCGGAAACTTTAGTCGAAAAATTAGGCGAAGAAAGCGCAATTATTGGCAGAATTACCCAAGAAAAAACTGTGCAATTAATTGATAGTACTGGCAATTATCCCGATGAAAATTTGCATCTCAGCCAAGGATTTCAGCACTTTGGCAAAAAATGAGCGATCGCTATCTTAAAAAATAGCACCATCTAACTAAAAAAGTGCGTGACGGCATAAGAAGGAAAAAATCAAGTCTTTCCTTAGAATCGCACCGTCACACACCCTACTTAATCTTTCATTTACTAATGCAACGTAGCAGAAATCACTATACAGTTAACACAGATGAAAAAGCTTTGTACAAACTTTCTTTCCTTGGAACCCTCTGCCTTCTTGTATTAATGGAACATACTACTAACAGAACTATCTTCGTGAATCCGCCAGATAGTTTCACCTAAAACATCAGCTACAGATAAAACTGTCAACCCTGGAAAGCGGAGTTCTTCACTAATGGGAAGAGTATTAGTGACAATTACTTCTTCAAAAACGCCAGAAGATAACCTTTCAACTGCTGGAGGTGAAAATACCGCATGGGTAGCGCAAGCATAAACTTGACGTGCCCCTTCTTTACGCAGCAAACGCGCACCTTCTGTAATAGTGCCACCCGTATCAATCATGTCATCTACCAACACTGCTGTTTTACCAGCGACATCGCCAATGACGTTCATAACTTCTGCTACATTGTGAGCTTGACGACGCTTGTCGATAATTGCCAGGGGAGCATCATTGAGCTTTTTAGCAAATGCTCTAGCTCTAGCGACACCGCCCACATCTGGCGAAACTACCACAATATCAGACAGTTGTTTAGCCATCAGGTAGTCCAAGATGACTGGCGAACCGTAGACATGATCTAAAGGAATATCAAAATAACCTTGAATTTGTCCAGAGTGTAAATCCATTGCCAGAACGCGATTAGCGCCTGCTTCGGTAATTAAGTTAGCAACTAACTTAGCAGTAATTGACTCGCGCCCTGCGGTTTTGCGATCGGCACGAGCATAACCATAATAAGGAATCACTGCTGTAACTTGCCTAGCCGAAGCCCGACGGCAAGCATCAATCATAATCAGCAATTCCATCAGGTGATCGTTTACTGGGCGGCAAGTTGGCTGAATCAGATAAACATCACAGCCCCGAATAGATTCCTGAATTTGAATATAAATTTCTCCATCAGCAAAATGCTTATGAAGCATTGGGCCTAAGTCCATTCCCAGGTAGCGAGCAACTTCCTGGGCTAGGGGAATATTAGCGGAGCCAGAAAACAATCTCAAACGGTTATTAGGAGAGATTGGTGGTGATGTTGGCTGAAGAGTCAAAGTGGCAGAACGAATCACAGCAGACCCTCGAAGCATTGTTTAAGATTATATTATCATTTTACTCTGTCTAAAATAACCTAAATTTTTCTAAATTTGTGCTCATAAAAATATTGCTTAGATGAAATACTCTCAATAATTTAGCTGACTTATTGACCTCTTACTTTAGGAAGTGTCATCGAATTACGAGCGATCGCATACTCTACTTAATGAGCTGTTGAGATAACTTGTAGATAATACGGAGAAATTTAACCGATCGCCGGATTGGTTATGTAAAGATCGAGTAAAAGATTATATTTTCTCTTCACGATTACTTTACATTACTTACCACACTCGATTATTATCCATGAGACAATGAAAGTTTTCCAGTTAAGCTAGAATGCTTCCAACAAAAACGTTTCGTCATTACCTTTGCCTGCTCAATTAACTGCGATGCAACCACCGCTTCCCAATGGAACAATTCTGCAAAACCGCTACTGCTTACTCAATATTTTGGGTCAGGGGGGGTTCGGACGAACCTATCTTGCCGAAGATCGAGGGCGTTTTCAGGAAAAATGCGCTTTGAAGGAGTTTATTCCCCAACACCCTGGTAGTCAAATTCTACAAAAGTCTAAAGAACTTTTTCAACGGGAAGCTAGCATACTTTATCAAATTAAGCATCCGCAAATTCCTCAGTTTCGCGCCGCGTTTGCCCAAAACCAACGTTTATTTTTGGTACAGGATTATGTGGAAGGAAAAACTTATCGGGAGTTACTTGCAGAACGCAAGGCGAAAAACGAAAAGTTTACAGAAGCAGAAGTTTTGCGTTTGTTGCAGCAATTATTGCCAGTGCTAGATTACATTCATAGTCAAGGAATTGTTCACCGAGATATTTCACCGGACAATGTGATTTTGCGAGAACGAGACCGTACTCCAGTATTAATCGACTTTGGTGTAGTGAAAGATATCGCTTCTAAAGTGCAATATCCCGATCTAACTTTGTCAGCAACTACAGTAGGAAAAATGGGTTATGCACCTTCGGAACAAATTCAAACCGGAAGGGCTTATCCTAATAGCGATCTCTACTCTTTAGCAGTAATGGCAATTGTCTTGCTGACAACGCAGGAACCGCAAGTATTATTTGATGAAAATACGCTGTCTTGGAATTGGCAAAAGTGGATACCTCCGGCTAGTCCGGTGTTGGCGCAAGTTTTGAATCGAATGTTAAACTATCGACCTGGCGATCGCTACCCAGATGCCCGTGCAGTTATTCGTGCTTTAGCATCACCTCCTAATTTAACTACCCCAACCAATTCATCAACAAAAAAACCTGCTTCTCAACCACCAAAATCTACAAATACTCCCAATCTTTCCGAATTTCAAACAGTAGCAGTTGCCCGTAAAATCGAACCAAATTATTCTGTAAGTAAACCCACCCCAGTGATTATTCCCGTCCAAAAATCAGTTTGGGAAAATCCTTTTATGGTGTTTTTGTTGGGTATATTTTTAGCTTTATTTGCTGGAGTAGGTTCCTGGTTTTTAGTTAGTTACATTTTGAACCGAGGGTTACTATTCCGCAATTTACAATTACCTACAATTACTAATCAAACTTCAACGGCGACACCTACACCATTGCCAACTCCCAGCGATGTGTTTCCTGATGCTACTCCGACACCAAAAGCAACAGAAACTCCCAGTCTTGATGCCGAACCTGTAACTTCTAGTAAACGCCTTAACCCAATTCCTGGACAAACTTTATTTGCTGAAGATAAGTTAAAGTCTAATGTCACAATTAATTATATTATTTCTGGAGTTCAAGGACAAAAATTAAGTGCTTTGTTAACTCAAGAAGGAGTGTTGATGACAGTTTTAGCACCTAATGGAGAAACTGTAGATAATCAGTCAAGAAGAGTTACTCGTTGGGAAGGAATACTGCCTTATAGTGGTGATTATACAATTCAGTTGGGTACAGTTAAAGGTGTGTCAGAAAGTGAGTATAAATTGGAGTTATTTTTAACTAATCCAGAACCAACTCCTACACCTACTGCAATAGAAACGCCTACGCCTACACCAACACCGATACCTACTCCTACAGAAAGTCCGACAACAAATATTTTAATTGATTCGGAAGTAATTAATTTTCCTGAAGGAGGAGTGGGGACACAAATTTTGTCCGATCGCACTAGTCCCGAAAGAATCAAACGTTATTTGTTAAATTTACAACCAGGTCAAGTAGTAAGTACCAGAGTTATCAACGGTGATGTAACTTTGGATATTCGTTATCCCAATGGTGATTTGGTAGAAAATGCCACTGGTTTGGGAGAATGGGAATCAAAGATCGATCGCGCAGGAGAATATAAAATTGATATTAAAGCAAATCAAGAAAGCGTATTTTCTTTAGATATTACGGTTAAATAGTAGTGTTATTTGTCATTTTTTATCGGTTAGTTGTGTAAAAATTGAATAGGAACCAATTAGTGATTATCAACTACTAACTACCTATTACAGATGAAAACTTTACTGATTACTGGGACAGATACAAACGCCGGAAAAACGGTTTTTACGACAGCGTTATTTGCTTATTTACAAAAATATTACCCTAGTCAGAAGGTGGGAATTTTTAAACCGCTTCAGACGGGAGAAGGAGATAGGGAACTTTACAGCCAATTATTTTCCCTGAATCAATCTGAGATTACGCCGTTGCATTTTGCCGCACCTTTAGCCCCACCAATCGCTGCCGAGAAAGAAGGTAAGGAAGTAGATTTAAAAATTGTTTGGCAAGCTTTTAGTAGTTTGCAACAACAGCGAGATTTAATTTTAGTAGAAGCTTTAGGCGGTTTAGGTTCACCAATAACTTATGAATTAACGGTAGCAGATTTAGCAAGAGATTGGGGATTACCGACTGTTTTAGTAGTACCTATAAAATTGGGTTGTATTGCTCAAGTTGTGGCGAATGTAGCTTTAGCGCAACAGTCAAAAGTTAAGCTGAAAGGGATTGTCTTGAATTGTGTGCAACCTGTTTCAGAACAGGAAATTACAGAATTAGCGCCAATTGGTTTAATTCAATCTTTGACAAATGTTCCAGTTTTGGGAATTATGCCATATTTGGCAGATGCTCAAGATTTGGAAAAGTTGGCGCAAATAGCAGGTAATTTAGAATTAGAAAGCCTAATTTTCTGTTAGTTTATTGTGACGACTTTAGTCATTTTTAAGGACTAAAGTCGTCATAACGAACCAGCTTTAGGTCAGAAAATGTGTCTTTAGGTGGATCGCTATTGCTGTGGCTGTAATTTACCTTATAGAAGATGATTTTAAAATTTGGTTTATGGATAAGATATTAGATCGATCGCGCCAACTCAAACAAAATTTAGTCGAATTTGTCCTCGAATCTGAAGGAGACTTGGCAGTAGCTTTAGAATCTTACGTTGCGGCTAATTCCCATGCACAAAATAAACTCTACGATACTACTTACGAGAGAAAGTTATTAATTGATAGTTTTTTAACTGAAGGAAAAGTTAGGGGTCAAACTCCGATTGATTTGTTTTTGGCAAATCAGTCGGATTTGTCAGAGAGCGATCGCAATTTAGTTAAAAAATGGCAAAATAGCTTTCTCGGCTTGTTTGCTGTTCAGGAAATTTTACCAGATGGCTTTGAATTAATGAATTGGTTAACTGCAAAACATTATACTGTTAAGCCAAATGATAGCCGCGCTTTAGCACAAATGGCTAAATTTAAAAATGGAGAAATTTTACTCACGAGAATTTCTCCTATTAATGATGATTATTGGATGTTTTCTGGCCCTTGTTTACCACTGGGGAATTTAGGAAAACCAAAATTAGCAGTTGCTATTGGAAATTTTAAAGATTTACATAAAAAACATCTTTACAGTGATGCCCCAGATTTATTAGAAGAAGCTTGGCGATCGGTAGAACAATATCACCAAGATTTTCTGGATTTCTTTGGTAGCGATGAAGTAACAATGCCTGGGTATCAGTTAAACAAAAAGTTTACAGAATTTCAAGAAGTTATCACTAAAAAACGATTAGCTGCGATCGGAATAGATGATTCTAAGTCGTTAGAAGAAATTGCCAAAGAAGCTGGTGTTTCCCAGGAGGAAATAGCAAAAACAGCCAAAGAATTAGGTGCCGATTCTCAGCAAATTTCCCAGCTTTTCCAAAGTCAGGGAAAACCCAAAATGATGCTGCCTAAAGTTGAGTTACCCGACAATATCAAAAAAGCTGAACAAGTAACAGTTATTGCTCATCCTCGCTGGGGACAGGTAATTTTGCCAACTTATACAAGGTTTAAATCATTTTTAGTGACAGAAGATTGGCAGAATATTCCTAATGGCGACAAGTTAATTCGTAAATATTTGGAAGATCCAGAAGTGAATGTTTTTGTTTGGAATCGTTTAACAAAAGAGTATCCGACAGAGTTAGAAAAGTTGTTACAAAAATACTTAAAACGTCCTAACTTTAAGTTAGAAAATGATTTAAATGCTATACTGCAAAAGTATAAAAAGCCGTTAGAACCAGAACTCTCGGAAATTGCCAGTGTTCCGATACATTTGCATAATTTGTTTCAAGAAGCGATCGCTGAAGTAGACAAATCTAACTCTAAGTCCAAAACACCAAAGAATAAAACTAAGGGTTTTGCAAAATAAAACTTGTTGGTTATCCTACACTTGTGGTGGAAAACCCTAGTTTTGGAGACTGGGGACTATGGTTCTTATAAATTAAGTATTTCACAACACAATCAGGTTTACTTATCACCACAAGTGTTGGAGAGCCAAAGAAACAACCCAAAATCTCAACGAAGTAGCATTTAAGCTTCAGACAGTTGTTTTACTTTCCAGAATTAACAACCTATTGATAATTTCGCTAAAATCAGCTTTAATATCCGGCAAATTATGCGAATATAACAAAGGAACATGAACAAAAATGCAGGGAGTTTGGAGATTGCGATCGCGCAAATGTTTCAGCAGCGCATAATATAGTCCTTCGCAAACAAACTTACCCGCATCATGGCTAATATTTGTCACCTTTAAACCAGCAGTTAACTGATCTAACTTTACCCAAGTTTTAATTAAATGATTCTCTCTCCTAGCCTGAGATTCAACTGTCAAAATTGTCCGTCTTTCTGCCATACCACAACTGATAATTAAATCTGGATTTAGTTGGTTTATTCGTTCAATTACTAAGTTGCTTGCTTGGTGAATATCTACAGGTAATTGCCTCAATGCGGTTAAAGATGCGAGGAAATAATCATCTTTAGTAACTTCGTGCAGTAAATCATCAGATGAATTAGACTTTTGGTGAGGTAGCCAAGTACTAAAAGAAGTTAACAGGACTTTTTTGCTCATATACAATTAAAATGGAAAGAGTTGTTGGTTATCAATCAGGGGAGGGAAAATGGCGGTTATTGCTGTAGTAGATTATGACATGGGAAACTTGCACTCTGTTTGCAAAGGTTTAGAAAAAGCTGGTGCTACTCCCAAAATAACTGATTCACCCAGAGAAATTGCCCAAGCTGATGCAGTTGTTTTGCCCGGAGTGGGATCTTTCGATCCGGCTGTGCAACAATTGCGATCGCGTAATTTAGTCGAACCAATTAAACAAATAATTGCCGAAGGTAAACCATTTTTAGGTATTTGTTTAGGGTTACAAATTTTATTTGATAGCGGCGAAGAAGGCAAAGAACCAGGTTTAGGTATTATACCCGGAACAGTTCGCAGATTTCGTCCAGAACCCGGATTAACTATCCCGCACATGGGATGGAATCAATTAGAAATTACCCAACCAAATGCCCCTATTTGGCAAAATTTACCTGCTCAACCTTGGGTTTATTTCGTCCATTCTTATTACGTCGATCCGATCGATCCAGAAGTTCGCGCCGCCACAGTAACTCATGGTAATCAAAAAGTTACAGCTGCTATTGCTAAAGATAACTTAATGGCTGTACAATTTCACCCGGAAAAATCATCAGATACGGGATTACAAATTCTTTCTAATTTTGTGAGCAGAATTCAAACTCCTGTTGGAGTGGGCGGGTTTTGATTTAAGTCTAATCGCTGTTGCATTCAAACCTTTGACTAAACCCGCCCCTACTAAATCAAAATGAGTCTGAGAATTTATGGCAACCGCCTCTTAAAAACTTTACCAGGACAAGATACTCGTCCCACTTTAGCCAGAGTTAGGGAGGCAGTTTTTAATATTTGGCAAGGCACAATTAAAGATTGTCGCTGGTTAGATTTATGCACTGGAAGTGGTTCAATGGGGGCGGAAGCTTTGTGTCGAGGTGCTAGTTATGTTGTTGGAATTGAAAAATCAAGTCGCGCCTGTACAATTATTCAGCAAAATTGGCAGCAAGTTGCCCTGAATGGGCAAAATTTTCAAGTTTTGCGGGGTGATGTTTTGCAGCGATTAAAAAGTTTAGAGGGTGAGAAATTCGATCGCATTTATTTCGATCCTCCCTACTCTAGTGAATTATATCAACCTGTGTTAGAAGCGATCGCTCAATATCAACTTTTAAATCAAAATGGTGAACTCGCAGTCGAACATAGTCCAAATTTGTGGAATGTAGGAGAAATTCCAGGTTTGGAAATTTATCGAGAAAAAGTTTATGGGAATACTGCTTTAAAATTTTATGCTTTAGATGAAGCCTTCCAGATGCTTGATGAGAGCTAAATTACAGCAGTTTGCGCCAGATCCCCGACTTATTCAAGAAGTTGGAGATCTGTGTAGTTGCGTAGGGACACGGCATCATAAATATTTTAGACAAACAGATAAAGTTAATTATGCCGTGTCCCTACCCTCTCTGCGTAAGTCCTGTAGTTTTTCTTAGACTGTTAATGCTTTGTAATTTTTGATGCGATCGCCTGGAGCAACTCCTAAAATTTTTGCTAACCAAGGTGGTGGTGAAGTAGCAAGTGCCCGTTGTAATTCAACTAATACTTCTCTTGCTGAACCGCCTTTTTCCTTTTTCATCGGATATATTCCGCCTTGAATTACTTTGGCAGCAGCAGGTCCCCCGATCGCTACAATATATAAAATCGGACAATCTTTAATTAAATTGACACGAAACCTATTTTTATCTTCCGATAATTCTGCTTCTAATGCCGATCGAATATCAACAAGTCGTATTTCTTCCGCTGTTAATTGATAAATTAAATAACGCAGACAAGAACCGAAATGTCCATCTAATTCTTCTCCATTATTCGACGCTACAGCCACCCGAATAGAATTAGGCATATCACCTTCTTGATAAGGTTCAATAGCTGGTAATTTATCACTTTCACCAGTTTCGCCCCATAAAATCCTTACCGCTTGTTTAAATGCAGCTATTTCCTCTGTATTAGCATCTTCTCCATGTTCTTCTCCATCGAGTTCATAAGTTTGTCCCAAAGCTGTTTTCAAGTTAGTAACTGTGATCCGACTTAAGGATGTTTCGTCAATCTCACCATCCAAATAATCCAGTAATATTTCGAGAAACTCTTTAAGCGTTATTTCGGGAAATAATCTTGAAGCCAAAGCAATTCGCAAGGCTACTTCATCTGAAAATGGCTGTTCCGGCATCGTTGTATTCTCTCTCAATCGTTAACAGGTATAGCTTCTGCTTGATTATTCAAGACATTAATATATATTAAGGAGGTAAGTCATCTTTTACGAAACTTCCTTTTACTATTAGATAGGAATTAACTTAATGATTCGGTATTTTTCAATACTGAAATCCTCTGCAAATATTTTTTTACTTTAGTAAACAAAGGTTAATATTCCTACACTAATTTTATTGCTTTACTGGCGAGCAAGGTTTGACTATGAAACGAGTATTGCTACCAACTGTAACATTACAAGAATATTCAATTGTCCCATTTGTTCCAATATTATTTTGAATAATATTCCCGGTTCCGCCTAAACTAGAAATAGCTTCAATACTGCCACTCAATTCATTATCTTCTATTACAACTTCAGACATAGAATGAGGAGCATTGTTTGTATCTGCAACTACATAAATTATGTATTTATCAACTTCTGGAGATGATAATTTATTACCTTTGATTGTCACCTTTTTGACTTCTGGAACTTTATAGATGCCAATATAACTATTACCTTGATTGTTGACAATTTGCGCTCCATTTACAGTAGTACCACCGCAACATTCTTGAATTAAAATCCCCTCTCCATCAACACTAAGATAGGGAGTATCCATCACTTGATGTCTGTAAACTTGATAATTATTCCCTACAATTTTTACATTCCAACCAGACCAATCGATCGCACGATTTTCAAAAGTAACAGCACCTCTAGGTTGCCGAATTCCAGTAGGATCGGTCCACCATTGTTTATTAGCTCGATCTAAAATTACATTATCTTTAATAATTAATCCATCACCAGCCGCATGAATAGCAACCCTCATTTTATGAAATACCCAATTATCCCGAATTACAATTCCCTTGCGAAAAAGTCCCGGTTCATTTTGAGGATTACCTGCTAATGCAAAACCTTGAGCTTTAGAACGATTAACTACAATTCCATAATGATTACCATAATCAAAAGGTACTTTATTACCCTCTATGTAAGTAATCACCTCTTTTTTATCTACAGATTGTAGTTTATATCCAGGTTGATCGTAATTATCAGTAATTGTATCATTAAGCCGATTATTAGCAACTAAAACATTAGCTAATGCACTAATTTTAATATTGGCGGTGAAGCGATCGCTATACCGCATCCAAGCATCTTGAAAAGATGGGTCTGGCACTTGATTAGCTGGATCGGCAACATTATTATTGCGAACCCCAAAAACTACAATATTTTGTTTTTTTACTTGATCGACATTTCCGCCAAAATTGATTCCTGCACGATTAATATCAAGATTAACTAAACCTATATTACTATCTGATTCAGAATTACTAGTAAATATTTTTTTAAAGGCTGTAGTATTATCTGTTCCATTTCCTGAAAAACTCGGTTCATACTTAGGAAAAACCAGCTTACTTGCAGGTGCATATTGATCAGATTTCGCATCTGTTACCGTCGGAGTTTCCCCACGAATCACTACCCCATTTTTCAAGAAGATACTATCTGTAAAATTATAACTTCCCGCCGGAAAGTAGATAACTCCCCCACCATTAAACACGGCAGCATTCATTGCAGAATTAAACTGCTCTACTAAATTATTACCCGAAAAATCTTTGATATTGTATACACAGCCCCATTTAATGTTATTAGTCCAAGAATAAGTATTTTCCCCATACTTCGCTGCAATGGGATTATCAAATGGGCCACCACTTTTACTGCCACAATTTAGCGATCGACTCAAGGATATAACACCAGAAGATTGAGAACTAATTTTTGGAGAATTGGAACTAACTAACCAATAAAATCCCCCAGCTAAAATTAGAAAAATTCCCAATCCTAAGCAAAATAGTAGTAAATACTTAAATAACTTTCTGCGTGGTAAATTTTGCATCCTGCATTTTCCCAAAGTAATCACATATTTAATCACTTACCTCGTATTTTTGCCAACTGAAAAACTTGTTCAGCAGTAATTTCTAAACCCTCAAACAAAACATCAATTAAAGGAGTACTTCCCATATAAGTTTGTGGTGGTGCATCGGGATAAAAAACCGTAATACTTCTCGCTTGACTATCGACTACCCAAACTCGCAACACTCCCGCATCCAAATAATCTCTTGCTTTAGCAGCTAATTGTCCAAAAGTTTGTCCCGGTGAAATAATTTCAATTACTAATTCTGGGGTAACAGAACAGGCTCCTTCCTCCTCCCAATCAAGAGGAAATCGCTCAGCAGAAATGTACAAAAGCTCTGGTATTGGCACCCAATCTCGACCTCTGCGAGTTAATTTAATTGCTAATTCTGGACAGACTTCACCTCGTCCAACACCCCATTTATCAAGTAATTGAAGTAGCACTCTAGTCAGCCGAGAATGAAATTTTTTGGGTGTCATTTTTGGTATTACCTCACCATCCACCAATTCGTAAGTTACATCATCTTCTGGTAGCGCCAGAAATTCTTCTAGAGTCAGGTTGTTTTTTGTTTGTAACATATCTTTGCCATAAAATTGCTAACTAAAAAGCAGTTCTCAAAAGAACAGTGATTTTATTTTAGCTGGTACTTACGCAAAAAAAACCAGAACAGAGAAATAGGTTTAGTTGTTGCTGTGGTATAAAATTTATCCCCTGATAACAAACGTTATAGTGAATTAAAAGTAAAAGCGCCCTCAATTAGAGAACGCTTTATTTGACAAAAACTTAATTATTAAAAGCTACTTATTTATACTTAAGTCAAACTTTAAGACTTTCGCGGCGAACAAGTGTTCGCAACTCCTCTCGGTAAATCATCGTCAGGCACTGTCCAAGTAGTTGAGTTATTCGTACATTGGATAACACCTTTTCCTCCCTTTGGTACTCGCAATAAATCACCCAGATAAAGATTATCCTGAACTTTTATGTCTTTATATTCTGAATTTTGCTCGCGCTTCACTTTCATACCTTGAGATTCAATGACCTGAGCAATAGGCTGTTTTTGAGCTAACAAAATTTCTCCATTCACCATTGTCAGTGCCAAAGTTAAAACTAAAGGAATAGATAAATTAGTTTTCATCCCTGTTCTCCCCTATGTTTTAAATATTGATTAGCTAACACATTCCATTTGTCTTCATCTGGATCTGATTGATTGGAATATGCCAGACATTGTTCCCAGTTAGTCTTTGCTTCTTTGGAATTACCCTGTTGTTCCCATGCCTGGGCTAATAAACAATAGGCAGATGCTTTTTCACGATCAATTTTAATTGCGTCTTGCAAAATGGATATAGCATCATAACGTTGTTGCTTAACGTATACCCAACCTAATAATTTCAGCACATTATATCTAATTTCATTATCCTTAGTCGCATCTCTGCCTAAAGTCAGCCAGTAGATAGCCTGAGGATACTCTTTTTGTTCCAGATAAGTACGCGCCAATTTTTGCAATAAATTTAGATGCTGTTTTGTTATTTCGTATCCTTGCTTATTTGATTCCAAAGGTTTGACAACTTTACGCAACCACCGATCGGATTGAGGATAGTCATGCCGATCAAAATATAAGTTAGCTAGATCGTAGTATGCCTTATCTATCCCACCTTTGGCCGCAATTTTATAGTGAGAAATTGCCTGTTCAAAATCCTCCGTTTCTTGATAAATTTTTCCTAGCTTGTAGTGAGCTTTTGCATTGCCTGAATTAAGTATTATGGCTCGTTGATATCTACTTTCAGCTTTATCTATTTTGGGTAAGCAATTATTATTTCCTGTCCTTTCATCCTGATTAATTTCTGCTTGACAGTAAGCTTGATCGCCCCAATGAACATAGGAGTTAGCCACAGAGGGTAAACTAAACCAAATAAACACCACAATTGCTAAGACAATTGCTGAGAATAAGCAAATTAATTTATCCCATGAGTTTCGATCGAATTTCAAGCTAGTGAGAATATATTCCATTCCTTCCTGTCCAGGTTTAGTTAATGCACCACCACCTGCTAACAGAGTTAATACACTAGGAACAATGACTGCAAAAACGCCTGTTGTATCCGGCCCTCCCTGGAAAAATTTGGCAGAAATATCTATTATTAAGCTTAAAGAAATTGTCACAAATACCAAAGATAAAAATCTCCACAGCCAGTTAGCTGTAATTGGGTCAAGCAACCACCACCAATCTTTTTTGGGAGAATTCAAAATCGTTTGCCAGTCAGCTAACTTAATTGCCCTATTAATAGAGTCAGCTTTTTCTTCTAAGCGAGCAGCAATTTTCATCGCTCGGTTGATAGAATCCGCCTTATTCTCTAACCGAGTATCTAATTGTTTAATTCGTTTGATGAGTGCATCTGAATTAGGCTGTTTCTTTTGATTAATCGCAGCTTGAACTGCATCACGAGCGGTTAATACTTTAAGAATGTGTTGTGCTGATAAACCATGATCTGCTGTTTCCAGAGCTTTGATAGCATTCTCATACTCTTCAATAGCCCAGTTAAGGCTAGGAGTATCTACAGTTTTAATCATATCGTTAATAAATATTTATTTCGAGTTGTCTATGTAAATACTCAAAGGTAGAAAAATCTTTTCCGTATTTTTCCTGATAAGTTAATATAAGTTAATTTAAGCTTGAGTTTGTTTCTTGGGACTTGTCCTACAAGAAATTGGTAAGAGCTAGAGCAATCGTTTGAAGCTTAAAGATGAATTGGTGAACCAAGTATTCCCACAATGCTAGGGGGAAGAATGTCAAAAACAAAAAAGCGCCCTCTTTGCAAGAAGACGCTTTTTTGTTAAATATTAATTATCGACAAACCTTAGCCATTGATCGCAGGAGCGCTCAAAGCAACAGGAGCAACTTCAGCAGAAGCCAAGTCGAGAGGGAAGTTGTGAGCGTTACGCTCGTGCATTACTTCCATACCCAAACCAGCACGGTTGATTACGTCTGCCCAAGTCCCAATTGTCCGACCTTGTGAGTCAATTACAGATTGGTTGAAGTTGAAACCGTTGAGGTTGAAAGCCATTGTGCTCACACCCAACGCGGTGAACCAGATTCCCACTACAGGCCATGCACCTAAGAAGA
>NZ_JADEWG010000154.1 GCF_015207735.1 [Phormidium] sp. LEGE 05292 | reverse complement strand
ATTAACCGGATGGGGGGACAAGGGGACAAGGAGACAAGGGGACAAGGGGAAAGATGATTTTTCCGTTGTTTGCATTATCTCTCCTTCACAAATCAATTTCTCCGTTGAAAATGAATTAGCCCTGCCCCTACCCCCCCTTAAAAAGGGGGGAATGACTCAAGCTGTGAAGTTATTCTGTAACTTCTAAACCGAACACCCGATTAAAAGCTTTTTCTACCTTATAACCAGAATCAATTGATTCTAGAGGATCTTTCCGCAAACGGTGACGCAAACATAAGCGAATTACTCTACGAATGTCATCAACCGTTACTTGTGTTCTTCCCTCGAACGCTGCTATTGCTTTGGCGGCGCGATTAGTTACAATGTCACCACGCAAGCCGTCAACATCTAATTCGGAACAAACTTCTGAGATTTTTACCCGCAAATCGTAGTCGATTTCTACTGAGGGTAATAACTCTTTCGCTTTGAGCAATTTTTGTTGCAAAGCTTCTTGTTCTTGGTGATATTTTTCGGTAAAGTTTGGTGGGTTTTGGTCAAACTCGGCTCTTTGTTCGACAATTTGAACTCGCAGTGCAGGTTCTTTGACTGTGCGAATTTCGGCGTGCATTCCAAAACGATCGAGCAATTGCGGACGCAACTCCCCTTCTTCGGGGTTTCCCGATCCTACCAAAACAAAACGTGCTGGGTGTCGGATGGAAATTCCTTCTCTTTCTACAGTGTTCCATCCCGAAGCCGCAGAATCCAGCAAAACGTCTACTAAGTGATCGTCCAACAAGTTGACTTCATCAACGTAGAGGATACCACGATTAGCTTTGGCTAAAAGTCCCGGTTCAAAGGCTTTCACACCTTCGGAGAGTGCTTTTTCAATGTCGATCGTACCGCAAACCCGGTCTTCAGTTGCCCCTAAAGGCAAATCAACCATCGTTACCTTTTTCTTGGCTACAGGAATTTCCGCTTGTTGCGCGATGCGTTCCCGTACTGCATCACTCATTAAATCGGGATCTTCAGGATGGCTGTTGAAAGGATCGTCGGCTACTACCTCAATCTCTGGGAGTAAGTCAGCCAGAGCGCGAATCGTGGTAGATTTACCAGTACCGCGATCGCCCATAATCATCACACCGCCAATGTAAGGATCGATTACATTTAATAGCAGTGCTAATTTCATCTCTTCTTGACCAACAATAGCTGTAAACGGGAAAACTACCCGTCTCGTGGCTGGTTTAATATTATTTGTACTAGCTGTGGCAGTCGGACTCAACGCGGTTTCCTCAAAAGTGCTCAATTTGTCATGTGTCATTTGTCATGCGTCATTTGTGATTGGGATATTTTTCATGATGAATCTTTGGGAAATTGCATCATTTGTCCTTTGTAATAACCAAATGACTAATGACCAATGACTATGAAACCAATGACTAATGACCAATCGTTTTTCATTGTGCCACAGAGTATCGTCATCAAACCTTAGCTTTTGTAGGTTTCTGGATCGAACTGTGTCGAAGCATTATCTAATTGTTCTTCCGCTTTCGTTGATTGGTTGTTAACTGGGAAATGGTTCCAGGATGGCATTACGGAGGTTGTATCATATTCTGTGGTGGGTAGAATGGCGGTTTTTTCTTCAAAATCAGGTTCTTCGATCGATTGATTGAGGTTATGGCGATCGATCTTTTGGATATCTGTCAGTACAGCTAACGCTGACTGATAGCGATCGCTAAAATGATACTGCACCATCCGATCCAAAATTGCTGCCAACTCATTGCTAGTCTTAGCTAAATGTCGCCAATTCAAATTCCCCGTTTCCAGATCTTGCTGTAACACTAAATCATGGGGTTGAATTCCTGTAAGTGCTTGAATTCCAATCATTCCTAATGCGTAAAGGTCACTTGCAGGGCGGGGATGTCCGACTAATTGTTCTGGGGGTGCATATCCCCTGGTACCTATTGCTACTGTTTGGCTTTCTGTTTTCCCACCTTCTGTAGGTAACATTTGCTTCACAGCACCAAAATCAATTAACACTAATTTTCCATCTGAAGAACGTCTAATAATGTTTCCCGGTTTCAAATCCCGGTGAATTACATGATGTTGATGAATAAAATTTAAAATGGGCAAAATATTTTCTAGTAAATCGATCGCTTTTGTTTCTTGCCATCTGCGATCGACATACAATTCTTCACTTAGGGGTTCTCCTTCTACATACTCTTCTACTAAATAAAACTCGCCTTCTTTTTCGATATAATCTAGCAAGGTCGGAATTTGCTCGTGCTGTCCTAAAACTTCTAAAATTCTAGCTTCCGTTTGGAATAAACGCCGCGCCACTTCCAGAAATTTACTATCTCTTCTAGCTGGCATCAAATGTTTAACTACACAAATAGGACTGTCTGGAAGTTGCAAATCCTTCGCTAAATAAGTCCTGCCAAATCCACCTTGACCTAAGACTTTAATAATTTCATAACGGTTACTAAATTGGGGAGAAATTTCACTAAGACTTTTCGGAGGGCATAAGGGGGTAGTCGCCTCAGTTGTTTCACTTTCAGTAATATCAGGCTTTTGTAAATTAGTAGCAATATTGCCTTTGTACATGGTGGATAAAAGCTCAATTGTTTCTTCTCTTTCTTTTACCCAATTGAGCATTTTTTCTCGTTCTTGTTGCATTCGGTAAGCAGCAATTACTACCACTGTTCCACCAGTAGTCACCATGCTTAATGCTGCTGGGACTAAAGGCACCCATCCAGAATACAACCAAACACAAAAGCAAACGCTACTTAAAACCCCGAAAGCGGCAATTCCCGAAACTCCCAATAATAAAGGATGACGCAGTTTCCAAGCACCCACGCCGCCAATGATTGCCCAACTCCAAATCCATAAAGCTTCTGCCCAATCAGGCCAATACCAAGGTAAAGTACGATTATCTAAAACTGCACTAATAATTTGATTGACAATTTGAGCATGAACTAACACTCCTGGCATTTTATGTTGTTGGGTTTGGGCGGCGCTATAAGGTGTATAAAATGCGTCATCAATACTTGCAGCGATCGTACCGATCAACACGACGCGATCGCGTATCCACTCCCCAGGAACTCGATCGTTTAAAACTTGTGTTAGGGTAACTTGTCTGGCTACATTTTCAGCCGAGTTATATTTGAGGATAATTTGATAACCACCTACATCTGCGCCTTGATAACCACCCGCATTACTATCTAAGCGAGGAAACAATACAGGCTTAATTTTTGCGCTATTTTCTCCTGTTTTGCTGTTACGAAATCCTAATGTTCCCGATGGGTTTTCTTTGAAAGATTCAATACCTGCAAAAGTCAGATATCTACTAGCTAATTGATAACTGAAAGCCGAAGATGTGGTACATTTTCCCTGTTTTTTTATAGCAAATAATAAAGCTCTACGAATTACACCATCTGGGTCAATTATTAAGTCGTTAAAGCCTACTTGTTTGGGGGATAATGCTTTCGGAGGTGCGACTCCGGGACTGTTTAGTTCACTTTGTTTACAAATGGCTACTAAGCGATCGCTTTTTTCTAAATATTTAACTAAGCGATCGTGTCCCGGTGGTACTGGTAAATCTCGGTAAATATCTAAACCAATTACACGGGGTCGATGTTTTTCCAGTTTAGTAAGTAACTCGGCCATTTTACCATCAGGAATCGGCCATTGACGAAGGTTTTGAATATCTTGTTCGGTGACAGCTACGACTAATAAACGTGAATCAGTTTTTTTTGCAGAGTGCGATTTCCCATTGGTTTCTCGCGTGGCAAATCGCACAAATTGATCGTAAGTTCCTAACTCCAAAGGCTCCATTTTTAATGCTAACCGCAAACCTGGTATCGAAAGAGTCACCCCTTGTCGTAACCCAAGTATTAATGCTGTTACACCAACACTTGCCAAAATTACAGGTTTATAGGTGATTGGCGAACTGTTGGGACGTTGCCAATGAGACAATAGGTGACGTAATTTACCAGAAAATTTAGCTAGCACTGTATTTTGGTGCAAAAAGGGTGAACGCGAACAAAATATGCGTGAATATTTCGGTAAAAAATATAGCCTTAGATTTTCATCCTAGCGCACTGGTTCGGGTGATTGCTTAGGTGGAGTTGGCACTGGTTGAGGTTGGGAAGTGGCGTTTGTTGCTGGATTTTTGACTGTACCATTAGGCATAATGGTGGCTTTAAAAGTAGCACCCGTAAAATCTACACCTGTAGTTCCAGTAAATTTGGCTCTGAACAAATTAGTCTCTGTGAGATTGGTGTAACTAAAATCAGCACTACTCAAATTAGCACCAATTAGTACGGCTAAGGTAAGATTAGCACCTCTAAGAGTAGCATAACTTAAGTTAGCACCAGCTAGCATACTATTTCTCAAGTTAGCATTGCTTAAATCGGCTCCAGTCAGATTTGCATCACTGAGATCCAAATTCTTCAAGTCTTCCCCGCTTAAGTCACAACCGGGACATTGTTTAGTATTTATTAGTCGTTCCACAGGGTCAATTTCTTGTGCTGAAGTCGCTAATCCTATCATTAAGGAAGCTAACAAGGATACCGTTAAGAAAATGTTTCTGTTCATAAGCAAAATTCTAATTTAGCTGAATAATAGCAGTCTCTTGATTTTAGATTTTAGATCCCGATTGTTGTTAAATTTTGCTTTGGTGTAAAAAGTGACTTTTGGACTGGCGATCGCTAAATAAAAAAACTTAATAAAATAATATTTAATATTATTTTATAGAGACTTGACAAATCACCTTTAAAATGCAATTTTTAGCAAAGAAAACAACAGTAATTTAGGGGCGAATAAAATGAGTTACGCCATTTTTGATGAAGCAACATACTTGGCAAATTATCCTGATGTTAAGTCAGCAGTTGCCCAAGGTTTATTGGCTTCAGGATTACAACATTTTCAATTATATGGCATCAAGGAAGGTCGAATTGCGGTATCACCTTTGTGGGATGAACAAAAATATTTAAATGCTAACCCCGATGTTAAAGCAGCCGTAAATAATAAAACCCTTTCGTCAGGTTTACAACATTTTATTTTGTATGGAGAAACCGAACGGCGACTAGGTGCAACGATCGTAGATACAACGCCGGGATTTAACGAAGATTATTATTATGTACTATATCCCACAGTGTCGCGGGCAGTAGCTTCTGGACAAAATATTTCCGCCCAAAGTCAATACCTTCGTAATGGCAGATTTGACGGAAATACCGCTTTCTTTTCGGGAACTAGCGGTAGTGATATTATTACCGGACTAGGGCCTTCAGGAAGTGCCATAGTAGGTATTAGTGTAGATATTAATGCGACAGTTACAGGTAAACCAGACCCAATTTCTAGAAGTTTAGGAACTGGAGAAGTAGATGTTTTAATTGGTAGTAACGGAGCCGATAGTTTTGGCGTAGGGTTTGGCAAAAGTATCTCTAACTCAACAATTCAAAGGTTTTATATTGGACAAGGAAATAACGATTATGCTTACATCGTTAATTTTGAATCAGGAAAAGATGCGATCCAATTAGCAGGTTCACCAAATGACTATACTACTACTAGTGGTGCTTTTAGTTTCGCAGGAAATCGCACTGGTGTTAGTATTTTCTATCAAGGCGATTTGGTTGCAGCTGTGGAAGGCGTAAGTTCTCTCCAATTAGTTGGACAAGACACTACTGCGGGGTATTTCACTATAACTTAAATTGGGGACTGGGAACAGGGAAAGTTTTGTTAGCGTAGCAATGAGTAGCACGTTTTGAGTTTGTAGGGGCGGGTTTTGTCCAGAAATTGTTTGTCAGGTGCAGAAATTGTCTGCTAAACCCGCCCGTACAGAGTTAGGAAGAGAGTTATTGAGTTAAAGAGTTTCCCCTGCTCCCCTGCTCCCCTGTGTCCCTGCTCCTTTACTTCAAAGCAATTATCTTTGAATTGCTGGTGGAACAAAATCTGGTCGAGTTGATGGGAAAGGTTGATTTGGTCTGTTTCTTGCTTCTGGGCTATTAGCAATATTGCGACGAATATCATTTAATGAATCACCGGAAGCAAGTCGATTTGTCCAAGTTCTTAATCCGCTGGAATCGACATCACGACCTAAGACTTCGCGATAGATTTGATTGATTTGTGTTCTTGCTTCGTCGCTGTTAGCAATTCGAGAGCGAACATCTCTAACAGAAGTACCATTTCTTAGGGCATCAGACCAATTTCTATAACCTTGTGAATCAGGTTCTCGGCCTAAAACTTCTTGGTAAATCCGGCGAATGTCTTCTTCATAAGAGTAGTTATTGCGGGTACTATAGCGATCGCCATATCGGTTGTTGTAACCGTTATTATAGCGATCGCCATATCGGTTGTTGTAACCGTTATTATAGCGATCGCGATCTCGGTTGTTGTAACCGTTATTATAGCGATCGCCATATCGACCTTCGAGTTCAGTTCCGCTCAAATATGCGTTATCTAAAATTGCATTGCCCGTCGCTGCACCTCTAAGATTTGCATTTCCTAAATCCGCACCTCTGAGGTTAGCATTTCTTAAATTAGCTCCACTGAGATTAGCATTTCTCAGGTTCGCATCTTCTAAATTAGCACTTTGTAAATCAGCATTTCTTAAATCCCGACCTCTAAGATCTGCACCTCTTAAGTCACAGTTGCGACAACTACCAGTATCGATCAATCTGCGAACATCATTATAATTTTGAGCTTGTGCAGAATTGGAAAATCCCAAGGTAGCAAGTAACAAACTAACGGTGAGAATTTGTAATTTCATTGTCCCCGATCTCCAAATAAAATAAGTGTTCTTTAACTGAGTTCTTGCATCAAGAGGCTCCGCCTCTGTTTCTCGTTCCCAGGTTCAACCTGGGAACGAGGTTTAATGAAAAAATGGAATTTGCTGCTCCTCAGACTGGAGTTTATTTTGAAATCCCAGGAGGAGGAGTTTGTATTGACGGTGGGAAAGTAGAACCTGAGTTTCTTCTACTCGGTAAGAAGTTATCTGTTGTTGGTACATTACTTCTTGATGGTGAGTACCTCCTTGTAGGTTGCTGATAGTTTGTTGGGGGTGAATAACTCCGAGAGGGAAATCTGTCAGTTGGTGGAAAGGTAGCAGGTGCGAACCTTCTATTGGGATATGTCATTGCGGGTGAAATGTTTATCGGTACGTTTCGGTTAGGATACCGAAGCGCGGGGGAGGTGTTTGTAGGTACGTTTCGGTTAGGATACCGAAGCGCAGGTGAGGTGTTTGTGGGTAGGTTTCGGTTAGGATATCCGAGAACGGGAGCAACATTTGTGGGTAAGTTTCTGTTGGGATATCTAACAGCAGGTGCAACATTTGTTGGGTAAGTTCTGACGGGTACAGAATTATTTCTCGATGGTGAGGTTCTGATTGATGGATAAACTGTATTTGGTAGTCTCCTTCCCGGTTGTAAATAGTTGACTGATGGATTGTAATTGGGATAATTTCTATTTCTGAGAGCGCGAGCTTCGGGACTATTTTCAATGTCGCGTCGCACTTCGTATAGACTGGCACCGGAAGCTAAACGATTTGTCCAGGTTCTAATTCCATTTCGATCGGCATTTCGACCTAGTACTTCTCGGTAAATTTGATTAATTCTCGTGACTGCTTCATCACTGCGAGCAATATCATTCCGAATATCGCCCCAAGATTCTCTGTTTCTGCGTCCTCCTAACCAAGTTCTTAACCCTCTCTCATCAGGTTCACGTCCGAGAACTTCGCGGTAAATTTGGCGGATTTGATTGACTGAATAGTAACGGTTGTATCCGCGATTATATGGGTAATTGTAATAGCGATCGCCATAATAGCGATCGTTATAATACCCATAACCCGAATTGTAGGGGTTGTAATAAGACCCGTAACCCGAATGGTAGGGATTGTAGTAATTGGGGTAGTAATCACCAAACAACAAACCCCAAGACCAATACACTGAGTTGTAATAATAAGGTTGAATACCTATTTGGATATACAACTGTTTCGCATTGGCGTTCGGTAAGCTAGAACCTGACAAATTGACTTTGATTGGTTTGGCGTTAGCTACTGTCTGTTCCACATCTACTAAGGTTTCCGCAGACAATGGCTGGGTTAATCCTAAACCAATGAGTAAGCTAGTAGTTGCTATAGTTTTTAAGTTCATTTGACTTTTCTGTAATTAGTGATATTCTTTGCGGTGAAAAAGTCATGGTTTTTGACTTAATAGTTCATAGGACGATCGCACCAGCTACTCCGCAGACTAACTCTGAGTCAAAACCAGACAGTGAAGATTTTGGTTGTACTCTTTATAATTTAGGATGACAAATCGATCTGACTGTTGTCATCTTTCTTTAGTTCCCTTTAGAAGATGAACTCGTAGTTTCATTTTTCCATTAATGAAAAAAGGGCTGGTGTAACCCAGCCCTTTAAGCACCCAGATGGAATTTGCATCCATCCCATTTGTAATAACAACCTTGTTTTCACTACTGGCGGAACTTCCTCACTAGGAAATTCCGAGTTTGTCAGAGTTGATTATCCTGTAATTCTTATTTTGTCATATTCTGTCGTGGGATTACTTCGGAGTTAAAACTATGCTTAAGGAGAAAAATAAAAGTTTACAAATCTAGCCAATTGGCGATCGCATCGGTAGATTTAACAATGTGCATTCCCGCATCTGCGAACTTTTGATATGCTGCATCAGCTTGTTCTGTAAAATCAACTATTCCCGGAATCACAACTGGAGAGGTACAATCTTCCAATAAGTAGACTTTTTTGGCAAGTTTTGGGTCTTTTGCTCTGATTTCTGTCAGTAAGTCTTCCACAGTCCACGCAACGCAGTGACTTTTCGCCTGTCCCGCAACTATAACAGCATCAAATTCCCAAAGTTGGTTAATTAAATTAATATTTTTCTGGGCAATAGGTTTACCATTAGTATCTTCTAAAACCTCGGCGCGTAAGACTGAGTAATTTTCCGTTAAAGGGTTGCTACCTTTAAGCTCAAAAATGGTTTGGCTACACCGAGCAATATTATGGAAAAATAACGCTTCTTCCACTGCGGAAACTAAGGCGTGACCAATACCACCTAACATAGAATGATAAGGCCAAATTGTTAGGGGATATTTGCGATCGCCGCTCAATTTTTGCACGTAGTGAAAGGCGTGTTGTTGTAATTTTTCGTAGTCGTTATTTGCTACGTTGTAAGCAACTGCTGGGTTAACTTGCCAAACTCCAGCTTTGACATCATCAATGGTAATAACTGTTGCTGGTGTCGGGTGTTCGCCTGCTGCATTTACCCAAAATATGGGATGAAAAATTTGCATGGCAGTGTGGGTGTCTATTGTGGGTGCGATCGTATTAATTACACCCAAATTTCGGTAAATAAATTCGCATAATCTAATATTATCTTCAACCGCGCCTTTACCAGAATGTCCACCTACAAATAATTCAAATTCTGGAATACAAAATGTATTTTGTGGATCGATAATTAATAAACAAATTCGCTTTTTATCTGTCGATGCAGGCTTAATATTATGTTCTTTCGCCCAAACTTCTGCTGCTACTGCTCTTTCTTGGTAAGGTACTCGCCAAACTTCTCCTACTTTACTAACATCAAAGTGGGCTGGAATTGGTAATTCTTTAATAATTTCTCTAGTCGTCATTTCACATTTTCCTATTTATTAACATTAACTGGTT
Organism: [Phormidium] sp. LEGE 05292; assembly: GCF_015207735.1. Taxonomy (GTDB): domain Bacteria; phylum Cyanobacteriota; class Cyanobacteriia; order Cyanobacteriales; family Aerosakkonemataceae; genus Floridanema. Next base: position 4,728 of record NZ_JADEWG010000154.1, on the reverse strand, counting down.
TTAGATTTTCTAATTTTAAGTCAAACTTTGGCGGCACACAAAAAATACTATTTGATTCTGCCTTACCAAAAACGTTTTCGGTATTTTGCAAATAGTTATTTGAATTATAGATAGGAATTTTATGCCAATACATTTTATAACCAAATTCAGTTATAAAATTAATTAAAGACTTATCGTTTTTAAGTTGATAGTTAATATACAGAATAGGCTGCAATCCCTTAATAGTGTTAATTGCACCTTGTAAAACAGCCAATTCCATACCCGTTACGTCTATTTTAATTAAACGACAGCGTGGCAAATTTAAACTATCAAGCGTAATAGTTTGAGCAATTTCACTTTCCCCATTTTCGGTTATATCTAATTTACTAAAATTATTGGGTTTGCTGTAATCCAATACAAGCAAGTTTATCGCTGAAAATGTATCGCTAACTGCCACATTATAACAATAGGTATTAGTAATACTATTCAAAGCTAGATTAGCGCAGAGATTTTGAAAAATCACTCTTTGGGGTTCAAAGGCTAAAACTGTTCCCTGCGTACCAACTGCTTGAGCTAAAAAAACTGTATGAACACCGATATTTGCACCAATTTCAACTACTAAATCTTTAGGTTTAATGATTTGCTGCAACAGTTCAATTTCCCCTTCTTTGTACTCTCCGTAAGCTGCCAAAGATTTACCGACTTCTAAATCGTTGATATTATAAAGTAAAACTCCGTGACGGCATTGTTTTAATTGATTAAATCCATTTGCCGGGAGTAAATTTTGCTCAGTTAATTTATTTTCCATCACTTTATCTTTTAACTCTTTGACTAATTTTTCTAATTCTAAAGCTACTTTTTGAAATACGGGATGCCAATCTCCTAATTTAGTTTGGCGAAACAAGCGTAAAGTTGGATACCAAGGGTTATCTTCTCTTTCTAACATCCATCGCCAATCAGCTACTTTCGATAACAAAACCCATACAGGTTTTCCCATTGCGCCAGCTAAATGGGCAACTGATGTATCTACACATATTACCAAATTTAGCTGGTTGATTACCGCCGCAGTATCAGCAAAATCATGAATTTTTTCGCCCATATCTTGAATTCTATCACCTAAATTTAGCACAGTTAAATCCTGCGCTCTTGCACCTTTTTGTAAACTATAAAAAGCAATACCAGGAATGTCTAAAAGTCGCAGAAAATTTAGTAAACTACAAGAACGATTACGATCGTTAGTATTACCTGGATTTCCCGCCCAAACTATGCCGATTTTGAGATAAGTTTCTGGGGGTGATTCTAAAATAATCGAAGTAGTTTTTGGCGGAAATAAATAGGGGATATTTGTGGGAATTGTTGCGGCGGTAGTACCCATCAAATAAGGTAAACTCATTGTGGGCGCACAGTAATCATATTCAACTGTTGTTCCCGAAGTTACTATTTGCTCAATGCCTGGAACAGTGATAAATAATCGATATAATTCTTCGTAGCAAGCTAATGTTATATGTGCGCCTTGTTGAGCAATTAAAGGGGCGTAGCGGATAAAATGAATGTTATCACCAAAACCTTGTTCGCAAAGGAGGAGAATTTTTTTGCCTTGTAAATCTCCACCGTGCCAAACTGGTTGAAATGATGCAATTTTGCGATATTCTTTAGTGTACCAACGCCATTCATATTCCGCAAATCCAATGGCAAATTCTCCTTTGATTAATAAACTGATACCTAAATTTTTATGAGCTTCGGCGAAGTTGGGATCTAAAGTTAAGGTATATTGTAATTGTGCGATCGCATCCTCTAACCTATCCAGATATTTGAGAGCATTAGCATAGTTATAATGTGCTTGCAAGTAGTTAGGATTTAATCCTAAAGCTTTTTGGTAACAAGCGATCGCTTCTTCCGCTTTCCCCTGAGATAGTAAAACATTACCCAGGTTGTTATAAGCATCTATATAATTATGGTTTAAAGCTAAAGATTTTTCATAACAAGTAATAGCTGTTTCTAAGTTTTTAGTTTCTTCAAAGGCGTTACCTAAATTATTATGCGCCTCTGCATATTCGGGATTTAATCTAATTGCTTCTTGGTAGCAACTAATCGCTGCTTCGATATAACCTTCTTCTTGCAAAACCAAACCTAAGTTATTATGAACTTCGGGAAAGTTTGGTTTTAACGATATACTTTTTTGATAATGAATTTTCGCTACTGCTAAATCACCTTTAGCTTTGCAAGCGTTACCCAAATTATAATAAGCTTCTGGGTATTTAGGATTTAGGGTAACAGCTTTTTGATATGCTGTTATTGCCTCTTCCAACTGATTCCTCGCTAACAAACAATTTCCCAAATTGTTATACACTTCGGCTAAATTGGGATTTAAGTAAATAACTTTCTGGTAATAAGTAATCGCTTGTTCTAAATTACCGTTAATTGCCCATAGATTAGCCAAATTTTTATAAGCTTCCCAATCTTGAGGATTTAAGTCAATAGACTTTTGGTAAAAAGCGATCGCCTCAGCAAAATTATTTCCCATTTTACCTCACCTTTATTTAAGAATCTTGGTATTCTCTCAACAATTGGGGTATATAATCATATCCATCTACCCCTATTTGCCGGAGAAATTGCGATCGATTTTTTTGCAACACATTTTGGAAAGCATCCGCACCAATTTGTCCTTTAATAATTGTGAGTAACCCTGCGGCTTGTCGCCATTGCGGAGAAGAAATTCGCTCTAAAAGATACATTCCTATTGTACCAAAGTAAATTGCTTTCTCCATTGCTTGTAAACTATAATTAGCCTCAGCCAAATAAGCAAAATTCAGCCCTTGCAAATACAAATCTCCTGAAATTCCCGCCGCTTGATAGCCAGTTTCTAAATAAGAAATAGCCGCTTCAGGTTGAGATAAAACGATGTAAGCAATTCCCAAACTTGTACAACAAAAAGCTTTACTTTGTTGGATTGTATATCCAGCCAGATAGCTATCGCTTAACCTTTCTAATAAATCTAAACCTTGCTGTAAATAATTAATTGCCCCCTCATAAACTTCCGTGTTTAATCGATCTAATTCTTGGGCTTGAAAAACTTCGCTGTAACCGAGATTTGCTAAAGCATTAGCTTCTCCCAAGCGATCGCCACTTTGCCGACTTAAAATCAACGCCCTTTGACTGTAACTAATCGCCTCTGAGTAATTTTTTTGCGCTACATATATCCGGCTAATGTGATTAAAATTGGCAATTTCGCAAGCTCGATCCTCCGCCGAACGTGAAATTACTAAAGCTTGTTCATGGAATGAGATAGCCCGATCGTATTGTCCGATCGCTCCAGAAGAATAACCCAATAAAGTGAGAATTCGTGCTTTTTCTTGCGTACCCTCAACCCTTCGCAAAGGTTCATCCAAATAACTGATTGCCGATCGCAAATAATCGCCGCTAAAAGAAGCAAAAATCCCGCCATACAAAGGAAAGTATTTCTGTTGCGCGAAAGTTCGGAGAATTTGCAACGTCACTTGAAAGCAACCATTACTTAAAGTATTTCTGGAACTAAAACCGCTAGCCAACTGCGACCAAATTAACGCAAAAGTAATAAAAGTAGAAATCGAAAGCTTTGCGCCAAATTTAGCATCATAAACAAGTTTGTCAAACCAATTAACCAAACCTCTTTGTAAACATTGTAAAATTACCGCCAATTCCACAAAAGCTGAAATTTCCACACTTTGTTGAAAAACAAATTCTGTAATAGACTGATTTAATGCTAAACTTTGAAATACTGCTTTAGGAAAGGAATTGTCTAATAAAGATGCCCATAAACTCCAAGGGCCACTTTCCCCAGGCACACCTTCAAAACCTAATTTGCCTCGACTTTGATCGTAAATCCAGCTAACTAAATGTTCTTGTAACTTGCCCCAAGATTTTAAACCCTCAGTCAAGCCTAAAGCTAATTCTTGAAGTTGTGCATTCGTTTCAGAATCAGAAGAGTTTTGGGCTTGTTTTTGCAGCGAAGTTGCTAATTGCTGAATTTGCTCTAAGTTTAAAGCTTGGGCTTGATTTGGATCGATCGCCTGCAACAAAGCAATTAATCGATTGTCAGCTTCAGTATTCACAATAGCATTCGTAGCCGTAGCGATCGCCGAAGCCACCAGATTTTCCTGGTGATACCGCTGCCATTCTCCTTCAATTGTTTGCAGTGCCCGCAAAGTTCGGGTGGCTTTTGCTTGCTTCAGTTCATCCGTAGGGTTGTCAATTTCCGACTGTGTAGCGTTAACGCGATCGGTCAAACATTGCTCAAAAATTTCTCCAGTTCCCGCCGCAATACCGCGCAGCAACATCTGATAAACCTGCTGTTTCGAGCGAATTTTTCCCTTCAAGGTAGTTTGGACAATCTCATCAATTAAAGCGAAATAGCGATCGCGCAGAGAAAGAGAATCGGACATAAGCTTGTGCAATCGGGGTATTGCTTTAAGATAGCTCGAAAACCACAACTTCTGGGAGAAACAACTCAGCAATTTAGATATATGTTCATCAAATTGACGTACCAACGTCACAATTTTGACAACTCAATCAGCCAATATTAAAAATAAGTTTCGTATTGCTCCTCACACACTAAAAGAAAAAAGCCTGGAATTCATGCTTCCAGGCTCTTTTATTTTTATAAAGGCTCCAAGGCTCCAAGGCAGAAGGGAAGTTTTGAGTTTTGAGTTAGGGAAATAGTTCTAAGTTAATGAGCTTCCCCCCATCTCCCCATCTCCCCATCCCCTAGAC
>NZ_JADEWG010000153.1 GCF_015207735.1 [Phormidium] sp. LEGE 05292 | reverse complement strand
GGTTAGGGGTCGGGGGATAGGGGATAGGGAAGAAAATCATTCCCTAACACCCAACCCCTATCACCTAACACCTTCTTTCTGTCTGCATCAGTTATTTGAACAACAAGTAGAGAAAACACCACTAGCAGTAGCAGTAGTATTTGAGAATCAACAACTGACTTACCGAGAATTGAACGATCGATCGAATCAATTAGCAAATTATTTGCGTTCTTTGGGTGTGGGTGCAGATGTGCCCGTCGGGATTTGTGTGGAAAGATCGATCGAAATGGTTGTGGGAATACTTGGTATTCTCAAAGCTGGAGGAGCTTACGTTCCCCTAGATCCAGAATATCCTTCTGAGCGTCTAAGCTTTATGCTTGATGACTCACAAGTTAGAGTACTGCTGACACAACAACAATTCGTAGAGACGTTGTATACAACGTCTCTACCTACACAACGCACACACTTAGTTGGCTTAGATACTGACTGGACAGTGATTTCGCAGCACAGTCCAACCAATCTGATTTGTGATGTCCAACCAGAAAACTTAGCTTATGTAATTTATACCTCTGGTTCCACAGGACAACCCAAAGGCGTAGCCATGAATCATCTACCCCTAGTGAATCTGATCCTTTGGCAAGTAGAAAATAGCACCATTTCTCCTGGAAGCAAAACCCTACAATTTGCACCGATTAGCTTTGATGTTTCCTGCCAAGAAATGTTCTCCACTTGGTGTGATGGTGGGACATTAGTGTTGATTAGCGAACAATTACGCAAAGAACCTGTAGCTTTATTAAATTTACTCTCAGAACAAGGAGTAGAAAGACTGTTTCTCCCCTTTGTCGGCTTACAACAGCTAGCAGAAGTAGCTACGGGAAACCAATCAACTGTATGTCTGAAAGAAATCATCACGGCTGGGGAACAGTTACAAATGACACCAGCAATTACCCAGTGGTTGCATCAGCTAAGTAACTGCACTTTGCACAATCATTATGGGCCATCGGAAAGTCACGTAGTTACCAGTTATACCCTAAATCAGACAGGAGAAAATTGGCCTTTACTGCCACCGATCGGTCGCCCCATAGCCAACAGCCAAATCTATATCCTAGACAGCCATCTCCAGCCAGTACCGATCGGAGTCCCAGGAGAATTGCACATAGGCGGTGTTTCCCTAGCCAGAGGCTACCTGAACCGACCAGAATTAACTAATGATAAGTTTATTGCCAATCCCCTGAAAACAAGCAGGGGAGCAGGGGAGCTCTTGAGCAGGGGAGCGAAAGAAGACTTATTTTCAAATTCTCGCCTCTACAAAACAGGGGACTTAGCTCGCTATTTACCCGATGGCAACATTGAATACTTGGGACGGATTGATAATCAAGTAAAAATTCGGGGTTTCCGTATTGAGTTGGGCGAAATCGAAGCAGTATTAAGCCAACATCCCCAAGTTCAAGCGGCTGCGGTAATTGTCCGAGAAGACACACCCGGAGACAAACGCCTAGTTGCTTACATCACACCACAACCGTCAGCGACACCAACAAGCAACGAATTGCGGCAATACATGAAATCGAAGTTACCAGAGTACATGGTGCCAAGTGCTTTTGTGATTCTCGAAGTTCTCCCTCTGACTCCGAGTGGTAAACTCGATCGTCGCGCCCTCCCCTTACCCGATTTTCAGACTCAACAAGACAAGTATCAAGCACCTCGCACACCCATAGAAGAAATTCTCACTTACCTGTGGGGACAAATACTCAAACTAAATCAAGTTGGGATTCACGACAACTTCTTTGAACTAGGGGGACACTCCTTACTCGCTACCCAACTGATTTCCCGCATCCGCAGCCACTTCCAAATAGAACTGCCACTAAGGAGTCTGTTTGGCGCACCCACAGTTGCAGAATTAGCACCAATTATTCAACAGTTACAGCAACAAAATTTACAGCTTAGTGCGCCTCCGATCGTCAAACGAGACAACGATAACGATTTACCCCTGTCTTATGCCCAAACGCGGTTGTGGTTTATTGACCAGTTTCAACCGAATAGTTCCTTATACAACATCCCAGCCGCATTACGTTTGGTGGGAAGCTTGGACGTAGCCGCCTTAGAACAAAGCTTTCGAGAAATTGTCCAGCGTCATGAGGCATTACGCACCAATTTCCTGACAGTTGATGGGCAACCTGCACAAATCATTCACAGAGAAACGAATTGGACTTTATCGATCGTAGATGGAAAAAATTTATCAACGATAGAACAATTACTACAACAACAAGCCAATGCACCATTTGACCTAGCAAATGATTGCTTACTCAGAACCACATTAGTCACGCTGTCAGAAACCGAACATATCTTATTGATATGTATGCACCACATAGTTTCTGATGGTTGGTCGATCGGTGTTTTTGTGGAAGAACTAACGGCACTGTACAATGCTTATGTTCAAGGTCAACCCTCACCTTTAAGTCCGCTACCAATTCAATATACTGATTTTGCCATCTGGCAAAGAAATTGGTTGCAAGGTGAAGTGTTGCAAAGCCAATTAAGTTACTGGCAAAATCAACTATACTTAGCACCAGCTTTACTATCACTGCCCACAGACCGCTCCAGACCAGCAGTGCAAACCTTTGTGGGCGCACATCAACAGTTTACCCTGTCTGCGGAACTAACCGAGAAATTAAACCAACTAAGTCAAGAACAGGGAGTAACTCTGTTTATGACGCTGTTGGCAACGTTTGATACTTTACTCTACCGCTACAGTGGACAAACAGATATTGTCGTCGGTTCACCCATTGCCAACCGCAACAAAAGTGAAATCGAAGGGTTAATTGGCTTTTTCATCAACACTTTAGTTTTGCGGACAGATTTATCAAATAATCCCAGTTTTGCCCAACTGCTTGATCGAGTGCGCGAGGTGGCGCTCGGAGCATACACCCATCAGGATTTGCCGTTTGAGATGCTGGTGGAAGCTTTGCAACCGGAACGGGATCTGGGTCATACACCACTATTTCAAGTGATGTTTGTTCTCCAGAATGCACCTGTGTCCGATTTAGAACTGGGTGGGTTAACCCTAAGTCTGCTAGATCTGGAAAGTGCGATCGCCAAATATGATTTAACTTTAGCAATGGAAAGTACCCCAGATGGACTAGTGGGGTTGTGGGAATACAACACCGACTTGTTCGATGGCACTACCATTGAGCGGATGACAGGTCATTTTGTCACACTGCTAGAGGGCATTGTCGCCAATCCCGAAACGCCAATTTCCCAAATACCAATGTTAACCACAGTTGAACAACATCAACTGTTAACCCAGTGGAACAATACTCAAACTGATTATCCAGCTGATAAATGTCTGCATCAATTGTTTGAAGAACAGGTAGAAAAGACACCCCAATCGGTAGCAGTAGTGTTTGAAAATCAACAACTGACTTACCGAGAATTGAATGCAAGGGCGAATCAGTTAGCACATTATTTGCGCTCTCTAGGTGTAGGTGCAGATGTGCTCGTGGGGATTTGTGTAGAACGATCGATCGAAATGCTCGTGGGAATACTGGGCATTATTAAAGCGGGTGGAGCTTATGTTCCGATCGATCCAGAATATCCCCAAGACCGCTTAAGCTTTATGCTCACCGATACAGGGGTGAAAGTTCTCTTAACCCAAGAGAAATTAGTCGCATCTCTTCCCAAACATCAAGCACAAGTCATCTGCTTAGATAGCGACTGGCAAAGCATTAACCAAGCAAGTCAGGAGAATCTCAACAATACAGTTAGTTCGGAAAACCTAGCTTATGTAATATATACCTCTGGTTCAACAGGAACTCCCAAGGGAGTCGTTGTTAATCATCAGGCTGTGAATCGGCTAGTTAAAAATACCAACTACATCCAGTTAACAGCTGATGACCGGATTGCTCAAGCGTCCAATATTGCTTTTGATGCAGCAACCTTTGAAATTTGGGGAGCATTGCTCAACGGAGCCAAATTAGTCATTATCAATAAATCGGTCTTGCTGTCGCCACCAGAATTTGCGGTAACTTTGCGGGAAAACCAGATCGGCATCCTATTCTTAACCACCGCCTTATTCAATCAGTTAGCCAATTTAGTGCCACAAGTCTTTAGCGGTTTAAGATACCTACTATTTGGCGGTGAAGCAGTAGATCCCTTCTGGGTACGAGAGGTGCTCAAGTCTGGTGCGCCGCAACAACTGCTTCACGTCTATGGGCCTACAGAAAATACTACCTTTTCGTCTTGGTACTTGATAGAGGACTTACCCCAAAGTGCGACAACTGTCCCCATTGGTCGCCCAATTGCCAATACCCAAATCTATTTGTTAGACCAAAACTTGCAACCTGTCCCAGTAGGTGTACCAGGAGAATTACACATCGGTGGTGCGGGATTAGCACGAGGCTACCTCAATCGCCCAGAATTAACTAATGAGAAGTTCATCGCCAATCCCTTTGACAATGAACCAAATTCTCTACTCTACAAAACCGGGGATTTAGTGCGCTATTTACCCGATGGCAACATCGAATACCTGGGACGGATTGACAATCAAGTAAAAATTCGTGGCTTCCGCATTGAATTGGGCGAAATCGAAACTCTGCTCAATCAACATCCCCAAGTACAAACATCTGTAGTTATTGCTACGCCTACGGCACGCTGGCGCGAACGTGAGGATATTCCAGGGACTAAACGCCTCGTGGCTTACATCTTACCCCAAGCCGAAGCCACACCCACAATTAACGAACTACGGTCATACCTAAAAGCGAAGTTACCAGATTACATGGTGCCGAGTGCTTTCGTGCTGCTGGAAACGCTGCCCTTAACACCAAATGGGAAGATCGATCGCAAATCCCTACCTATCCCAGAATCCCGTTTAGGAATCGAAAACACTGTAGTTGCGCCTCGTACCCCAAATGAAGAAACACTCTTCACTATTTGGCAACAAGTCTTGGGAGTAGAACAAATCGGCATCCACGACAACTTCTTTCAACTCGGTGGCGATTCCATCTTGAGCATTCAAATCATCACCAAAGCCAGACAAGCAGGATTAGACTTTAGTGTCAAACAACTATTTACTAATCAAACAATTGCCGAATTAGCCGCAGTCGCCGGGACAACTAAAGCAATTGAAATTTCTCAAGAATTAGTCACAGGTCAAGTAGAATTAACACCAATTCAACAGTGGTTTTTGGAGCAAAACTGGGTTGAACCACACCACTTTAATCAAGCATTTCTATTCACAGTACCATCCCATTTCCAGCCGGAATTATTAAAACCAATCTGGCAACAATTACTAATTCATCATGATGCGTTGCGCTTACGTTTTACCCAAACCGAATCCGGTTGGAAACAGATTCACGCCACGCCAAACGATAACATTGCTATATCCTGTTTCGACTTATCAAGTCTCCCTGAAAGTGATATTGCCGTTACTATTGAAAACACTGCCAACTCCTTACAAATCAGTTTAAATTTGGCAGAAAATCTCGTGCAAGTCGCCTATTTCAAATTAGGAGAAAACCAAAAAGGAAGATTACTAATAGTAATTCACCATTTAGTAGTCGATGGAGTTTCTTGGCGGATATTGTTAGAAGACTTGCAGACAGCTTACCAGCAATTAAGTCAAGGTCAACCAATTGGATTACCACCAAAAACTACCTCCTTCCAAGATTGGGCAAAACATTTGCAAGAATACGCTCAGGAAGTTTTAAAATCCGAATTATCTTATTGGTTGTCCGATTACGCTTCAGTTTCTCGCATTCCTGTAGACTATCCCGGAGGAGAGAACTTAGTTGCTTCGGCTAACTATATCTCTGTGTCGTTAAATGAAGCAGAGACTCAAGCACTCTTACAAGATGTCCCCAAAGCATATAAAACTCAAATTAATGATGTCTTATTAACAGCTTTAGTCTTGGTTTTAAGCAAATGGACAAATTCCAAAACGGTGTTATTCAACTTAGAAGGTCATGGACGGGAAGAGATTATTGAGGGTGTAGATTTATCCCGGACAGTAGGATGGTTTACCACAATTTTCCCAGTGTCGATCTTCCTGGAAACAACAGATAATCTGGGCGAAACTTTAAAATCAGTTAAAGAACAATTACGCCAGATTCCTAATAAAGGAATTGGCTACGGACTCTTGCGTTATTTATCTGGCGATCGAGATATCCAAAACCAACTTGAAACCAGAGAAAAAGCAGAAATTAGCTTTAATTATCTAGGTCAATTTAGCCAAGTCCTCAATCAAACTTCGCTGCTGCAATTGGCAAATGAATCGAGTGGAAATTACCAAAGTTTACAAGGAAAACGTTCTAATTTACTCGATATTAACGCCATAATTACTAACGAACAGTTGCACATAGATTGGATATACAGCACTCAGATCCATCAGCAAAGTACCATTGAGCAGATTGCCCAAGAATTTATTGCTTTGCTTAGAAAGCTAATTACTCATTGTTTATTGCCAGAAAATGGTGGTTATACTCCGAGTGATTTTCCCTTAGTAAAACTGAGTCAAATAGAACTCGATCGCGTTTTAGCAACTTCAACACTCACAACCGAACAAGGAACAACTAATTGGCAAAATATTGAGGATATTTATCCCTTATCGCCAATGCAACAGGGGATGTTATTTGAAAGTTTGTATGCTCCCGAATCAGGAGTATATTTTGAGCAAATGACTTTCTCTATTACCGGAAATTTAAATGTGTCAGCGTTTGAGCAAGCTTGGCAACAAGTAGTAGCCCAGCATTCAATTTTCCGCACCGCCTTTGTCTGGGAATCTTTAGATCAACCAGTGCAAGTTGTCTTTCGACAAGTTAATGTTAATATCGCCACTTATGATTGGCGCAATTTATCTGCGGTGGAGCAGCAACAGCAATTAGAGGAATTTCTTGAATCCGATCGCAAGCAAGGTTTCTCATTTTCGCCAGCGCCATTAATGCGTTTATATCTGATACAAACTCAGGAGAATACTTACCAATTTGTTTGGAGTTTTCATCATATATTGCTAGATGGTTGGTCTTTACCTTTGGTGTTAAAAGACCTCTGGGATTTCTATCAAGTTATTTTGAATGGCAAAACTTTAGAGCGTCAATCCTTACTCAACTACCGACACTATATTGCTTGGCTACAACAACAAGATGTGGCTCAATCTCAAGCTTTTTGGCAAGAAAAACTTGCCAATTTTAGTGCGCCAACTCCTTTGATGGTCGATCGACCTTTATCGCATCGGGAAAAAGGCTCGGCTAGTTATGGGGAACAACATATTGAGTTAAGTTTATCAGCAACAGCAAAGGCTAATTCTTTTGTCCGAGAACATCAATTAACGCTTTCTAATTTGGTGCAGGCAACTTGGGCTTTGTTGCTGTCTCGCTATTCTCAAGAGTCTGATGTAGTGTTTGGCGCGACTGTTTCAGGTCGTCCGCCTGTGATTAATGGAGTTGAGTCGATGGTAGGGTTATTTATTAACACCTTATCGATGCGTGTTCGATTCAGCCAAAACACTAAACTTTTGGGATTGTTAAAGGATTTACAAGCGCAACTTGTAGAGTCGGAACAATTTTCTTATAGTTCCTTGGTGGAGATTCAGGGATTTAGTAATGTACCTAGAGGTACTTCTCTGTTCGATAGCATTGTGGTGTTTGAGAATTATCCAATTGATAGCGATCTTTTAGAAGACAATAGTAACTTTTCGTTCTCTAATTTCCGAGCGATCGAACATACGAATTATCCTTTAACACTTTTAGTAGGGCCAAGCGAACAATTGTTTCTGAAGGTGAGCTATGATACGAAGCGTTTTGATGATGGCGCAATCAGCCGGATGTTAGGTCATTTTGTCACTCTGCTAGAAGCAATTGTCGCCAATCCCGAAACACCAATTTCCCAATTACCAATGTTAACTGCATCGGAACAACAGCAGATATTAACTGAATGGAACAATACCAAAATTGATTATCCAACTGATAAATGTATACATCAGTTGTTTGAAGAACAGGTATTAAAGACACCAGAAACAGTCGCAGTAGTATTTGAGAATCAACAACTGACTTATTCGGAATTGAATTCTCGATCGAATCAATTAGCCCATTATTTGCGCTCTTTAGGTGTGAGTGCAGATGTGCCAGTGGGGATTTGTGTCGAACGTTCCCTAGAGATGGTAGTCGGACTTTTGGGGATTCTCAAAGCGGGTGGCGCTTATGTTCCCCTAGATCCAGAATATCCTTCTGAGCGTTTACGCTTTATGCTCGCTGACTCATCTGTGGGAGTGCTGTTGACGCAACAAAAATTACTCGACTCTCTACCCGAACATAACGCCCAAATCTTTTGTCTGGATAGCGACTGGCAAGCGATTCAGGAGTTGAATCAGGAAAATCTGACCCTGAACGTGCAACCAGAAAACTTGGCTTATATCATTTATACCTCTGGTTCCACAGGTCAGCCCAAAGGTGCAATGAATACCCACAAGGGGATTTGCAATCGTCTGTTGTGGATGCAAGAAGCATACCAATTGACAACTGATGATGTCGTGTTGCAAAAAACGCCCTTTAGCTTTGATGTCTCAGTGTGGGAATTCTTCTGGACTCTGCTTAATGGTAGCCGTTTAGTAGTTGCTAAACCAGGCGGACATCGGGATTCTGAATATTTGGTGAATCTGATTGCGAAGTCGCAGGTGACTACCTTGCATTTTGTGCCTTCGATGCTGCAAGTCTTTTTGGAGAGTCCAAACTTAGCATTATGTGAGAGTTTGCGGCGCGTGATTTGTAGTGGGGAAGCGTTGGGTGTGGACTTGCAAACCAAATTCTTCGATCGCTTAGGGTGTGAATTACACAACCTGTATGGCCCGACAGAAGCCGCGATCGATGTGACATACTGGGAATGCGATCGACAAATTCAACTGGACACAGTGCCGATCGGAAAACCAATTGCCAATACCCAAATATACATTCTCGATCGATCTCTGCAACCAGTACCCATCGGAGTCCCAGGAGAATTGCACATTGGCGGTGTAGGATTAGCCACAGGCTACCTCAACCGTCCAGAATTAACAACAGAAAAGTTCATCCCCAATCCTTTTGACAACTCAAAAAACGAAGCTGTAGAGACGTTGTATACAACGTCTGTACCGTCAAAATTATATAAAACTGGAGATTTAGCCCGTTACTTGCCTGATGGCAACATTGAATACCTGGGACGGATTGACAATCAAGTAAAAATTCGCGGTTTACGCATTGAATTGGGCGAAATCGAAGCAGTTTTAAGTCAATATCCTGAAGTCCAAGCCGCTGTCGTGATAGCGCGTGAGGATATTCCGGGAGATAAACGTTTAGTTGCTTACATTACCACCGAAACTGCAAAGAAACCGACGATCGATCAACTGCGACAATACTTGAAAGCGAAGTTGCCAGAGTACATGGTGCCGAGTGCGTTTGTGCTACTGGAAACCTTGCCCTTAACACCTAACGGCAAAGTCGATCGTCGCGCCCTACCCACGCCAGACTTACAGACTGAAGCATCAGACAAGTATCAAGCCCCCCGCACCCCAGTAGAAGAAATCCTGACTCACTTGTGGGGACAAATCCTCAACCTCAATCAAGTTGGGATTTACGACAACTTCTTTGAAATAGGAGGACACTCCTTACTCGCCACTCAACTGATTTCCCGCATCCGCAGCCACTTGCAAATAGAATTGCCACTAAGGAGTTTGTTTAACGGACCCACTATAGCCGAATTAGCTTCGATAATTGGGCAGTTACAGCAACAAAATTTACAGCTTAGTGCGCCACCGCTTGTCAAACGAGACAACAATAACGACTTACCTCTGTCTTATGCCCAAACAAGGTTGTGGTTTATCGACCAGTTTGAACCCAATAGCTCTTTATACAACATCGCAGCCGCATTGCGTCTAGAGGGAAATCTCGAAGTAACCGCCCTAGAACAAAGCTTAAAAGAAATTGTCCAGCGTCATGAAGCATTACGCACTAATTTTATTACCGTTGATGGGCAAGCGAATCAAATCATTCATGAACAAACTAACGGGAAATTATCTGTTGTTGACTTCAAACATTTGTCAGAAAGCGAATCAGAAATTGCCGCAGCCGAATTAGTACAACAACAAGCGAATCAACCATTTAATTTAGCAAATGATTGCTTACTCAGATCCACATTAGTCACGCTGTCAGAAACCGAACATATCTTGTTGATATGTATGCACCACATAGTTTCTGATGGTTGGTCGATCGGTGTTTTTGTGGAAGAACTAACGGCGCTATACAATGCTTATGCTCAAGGTCTGCTCTCACCATTAACTCCTCTACCAATTCAATACACTGACTTTGCCTTATGGCAAAGAAATTGGTTGCAAGGTGAAGTATTGCAAAGCCAATTAAGTTACTGGCAAAATCAACTAACTGGCGCACCAGCTTTTCTTACACTGCCGACCGATCGCAAGAGAAAAGCGAAACAAACCTTTGTCGGCGCACATCAACAATTTGCATTGTCTGCTCAACTAAGCGAGAAATTAAACCAACTAAGTCAAGAACAAGGAGTCACTTTGTTTATG
This sequence comes from [Phormidium] sp. LEGE 05292, assembly GCF_015207735.1. GTDB lineage: Bacteria > Cyanobacteriota > Cyanobacteriia > Cyanobacteriales > Aerosakkonemataceae > Floridanema. The sequence goes on along the minus strand of NZ_JADEWG010000153.1, from coordinate 3,868 downwards.
ACCCTGTTGGCAGCGTTTAATACCTTACTCTACCGCTACAGCGGACAAACAGATATTGTCGTCGGTTCACCCATTGCCAACCGGAACAAAAGTGAAATCGAAGGGTTAATTGGCTTTTTTGTCAATACTTTAGTACTCAGGACAGATTTATCAAATAATCCCAGTTTTGCTCAACTGCTCGATCGAGTGCGCGAGGTATCTCTAGGAGCATACACCCATCAGGATTTACCGTTTGAGATGCTGGTGGAAGCATTGCAACTGGAACGGGATCTAAGCCATACACCACTGTTCCAGGTGATGTTTGTCCTCCAGAATGCACCTGTGTCCGAGTTAGAACTTAGTGGGTTAACCCTAACACCAGTAGAGATCGATCGGGCGATCGCCAAATTTGATATAACTCTCTCAATGGAAAGTACCCCAGATGGACTTATGGGCTGGTGGGAGTACAACACCGACTTATTTGATGGCAGTACCATTGAGCGCATGACAGGTCATTTTGTCACACTACTAGAAGCCATAGCCGCCAATCCGCAAACGCCAATTTCCCAACTACCGATATTAACTTCATCGGAACAGCAACAGTTATTAACCGAATGGAACAATACTCAAACTGATTATCCAGTTGATAAATGTCTGCATCAGTTGTTTGAAGAACAGGTATTAAAAACACCAGATGCCGTAGCAGTGGTGTTTGATTTTCAACAATTGACTTACTCAGAATTGAATGAAAAAGCGAATCAGTTAGCACATTATTTGCGCTATGAAGGTGTGGGTGCAGATGTGCTAGTGGGGATTTGTGTAGAACGTTCTCTTGATATGATCGTGGGAATACTTGGTATCCTCAAAGCAGGTGGTGCTTATGTTCCCCTCGACCCAACCTATCCCCAAGACCGCTTAAGCTTTATTCTGTCAGATGCTCAAATTTCTGTTCTGCTCAGTCAACAGCATCTAAATGAGAAATTACCCCAGTATCAAGGGCGTGTTATTTACTTAGACAGCGAGTGGGAAACCATTACTCAACATAGCCAGTCAAACCCGCAAAACACTGCAACACCGAGCAACCTAGCATACATCATCTACACTTCTGGTTCTACAGGTCAGCCCAAAGGCGTGTTAGTCAACCACTCAAATGTGGTGCGTCTGTTTGCCGCAACTAACGATTGGTATGGGTTCAATGAGCAAGATGTCTGGACATTATTCCACTCTTATGCTTTTGACTTCTCCGTGTGGGAAATTTGGGGAGCATTGCTCTATGGTGGAAAACTAGTAGTAGTGCCGTACTTGGTGACACGATCGCCCGAATCCTTCTACAAATTATTAGTAGAAGAGAAAGTCACAGTTCTCAATCAAACACCTTCGGCATTCCGCCAGTTAATTCCCGCTGCACAAACCACAGAAACAGAAGGCGATTTGAGTTTACGCCTGGTAATTTTCGGTGGAGAAGCCTTAGAACCCAAGAATTTGCAACCTTGGTTTGAGCGTTATGGCGACCAAATACCCCAGTTAGTCAATATGTACGGGATTACAGAAACCACCGTCCATGTTACCTATCGTCCGTTAAGTATGGCTGATGTGAATGCGAGTGCCAGTGTAATTGGTCGTGCAATTCCCGACTTACAAGTATATGTCCTCGACCAACATTTACAGCCAGTACCAGTAGGAGTTCCCGGCGAGATGTATGTTGGTGGTGCGGGGGTGACACGCGGCTATCTGAATCGAGATGAACTGACAACAGAACGGTTTATTGGCGATCGATTTAGCCACCATCCAAATGCGCGACTCTATAAAACAGGGGACTTAGCTCGTTATTTACCAAATGGCGACTTAGAGTATTTAGGGCGCATTGACCAACAAGTGAAAATTCGCGGCTTCCGCATCGAATTGGGCGAAATCGAAGCATTACTGGCTTCTCACCCAGCCGTCAGGGAAAGTGTGGTAGTGGTAAGAGAGGACTCGCCTGGGGATAAACGTCTCGTCGCTTACGTAATTCCCAAGGAAGAACAATCTCCCAGCACAGCCGAACTACGTCGTTTTCTGAAAGATTTTCTGCCAGATTACATGGTGCCAAGTGCTTTTGTACACCTAGATGCTTTACCACTGACAGCCAACGGTAAACTAGACCGCAGTGCATTAAAAGCACCTGAGAGCGCCAGACCAGAGCTTGAAAATGCCTTTGTCGCGCCGAACACACCAGAAGAAAAAATCTTAGTGGCTGTCTGGGCGGATGTTCTCGGTGTAGAACAAGTAGGTATTAATGATAACTTCTTTGCTTTAGGTGGGGATTCGATCCGCAGCATTCAAGTACTAGCTCTTGCTAAAGCACAAGGGTTAAGTTTTTCGCTGATACAGTTATTCCAACATCAAACGATTCATGAGTTACTCGAAGAACTGAAAACCCAAGAAATTGAAATCGAAAAATTAGAATTAACCCAACCATTTAGTCTGATTTCGGAAGTAGATAAACAACAGTTACCTGATGGTGTGGAAGATGCTTATCCTCTGGCAAAACTGCAAATGGGAATGCTTTTCCACAGTGAATACAGCAAAGATAGTGGCATCTATCACGACATTTTCAGCTTCTATCTGAAAACTAGGTTTGATGTTCAATGTTTAAAGAGAGCATTGCAAGATTTAGTCGATCGCCATGCTGTACTACGAACTTCCTTTGAACTAAGTAAGTATAGTATTCCCTTGCAACTAGTTCATCAGCAAGTAGAAGTTCCCTTGCTTGTAGAAGATTGGTGTAATTTAAATCATTCTGAGCAAGAAGAAGCCTTAACTGCTTGGTTTGAAGCCGAAAAGAAACAGCATTTTGACTGGACTAATCCTCCCTTATTACGCTTATTTGTTCATCGTCGGACAGAGGAAACATTTAATCTAACTTTGAGCTTCCACCACGCCATTTTGGATGGTTGGAGTGTGGCTTCGATGATGAGTGAACTGCTCAAGCTTTACTTATCACATTTAGGCGAACCAATTGAGTTAAACTCAACACCATTAAGTGTTGAATTCCGAGATTTTGTGGCGTTGGAAGCACAAGCTTTAGCCTCAGAGGAGTGCCAGAGTTACTGGAATGAAAAGTTGCGCGATCGTACTTTCACCCCCTTACCTCGCAAAATTTCCGAGTCAACTAACACCAATGTTCAAAATGTTGGCGTGACTGATGTACCCCTCTCCCCCGAAATTTGTGCTTCCTTGAAAGGATTCGCACAGTCGGCAGAAGTACCACTAAAAAGCGTGCTCTTAGCTGCTCATTTACGAGTGTTAAATCTGTTAGGTGGTAACGAAGATGTGCTAACGGGATTAGTCAGCAATGGACGACCCGAACAAAGTGATGGTGAGCGAGTCTTGGGACTTTTCCTCAATACTTTGCCATTCCGTTTGCAATTAACTGGAGGAACTTGGATAGACTTAGTGCAACAAGTGTTCGCAGCGGAACGAGAACTGTTACCACACCGTCGCTATCCACTTGCCGAAATCCAGAGAAGTTTGGGTGGTGAACCTTTGTTTGAAACGGCGTTTAACTTCACCCATTTCCATGTTTATGAACAGGTGATCGGACTGGATAATTTAGAAGTTCTAGGTGGAAAGTTTTTTGAAGAAACTAACTTTACTGTTGTGGCTCAATTTAGTGTGAATCCAGGCTCATCTGAGGTGTTTTTAAGGATTAATTACGATCCCTTAAAGTTAGCGAGAGAGCAAGCTAATCGGATTGGTGAATACTATTTTAATGCTATTGCGGCAATGGTGAATCAGCCGCAAGAACGCTACGAGTTGCATTCTCTTCTTTCTCAAGAAGAACAACAACAGATATTAACTCTATGGAACAATACTCAAACACATGGAGGGGTTAGGGGTAGGGGGATAG
>NZ_JADEWG010000152.1 GCF_015207735.1 [Phormidium] sp. LEGE 05292 | reverse complement strand
GTCCCCAATCCCCAGTCCCACAAAAAGTATTTAAAGATACAAAGTTTTAGCGATCAAAATTACTAATAATTCAATTACTAAGCTTTATTGTAAAGATATTGTGAAGTAAACGAATTTTGCTCGAAATCATGAAATTGGTATAAGTATAGTGAAAACACTTAAAGTTAAAATTAAACAAGTTAGGTTCCGATCGCAAATCATTGAAAAATTATCAACAGAGTGCAAAAGGTTACATAATTTTGCGGAAAGAAAACTTTTTTTGGTCAAAAAGCTCATTCCGAATTCCTAAACCTAACCTGATCTGTTGAGCGTTTACCTGCGTTCTCAGCATTAGCCTGAGTTGCAACATAAAATTTCTCAACCTACTCCCTGTTAGTCTTCCGAGTAAAATTATGTATCTCACTCAATCCGACCATGAAGACTCTACCCCCCTAAGCGAGCTAATTAGTTTTAGTTCCCTAGCTGCTCAAAAAATTTCCCGAAGCCCTGCTTTACGAAAACTTCATCAGATAGATAGTCAGGTAAGTAAAACAACGGAAAAAGAATACTCCCAAGTTGTTCACGCCGCCCCCCTGTCTTCCCTGAGAGAAAGAGACTTACAAGCTTTAGCAGAAATGTTTGAGCCAGAGGATGCCTCAGAAGTAGAAGCAGAACTCGTTAGCTATCTCAATTTAATGTGTCCAGAACCTTGCTGGGAAGAAGACCCATTCGACTTTCTGCGTGATTACCTTTAATTGTTTTAATTAGCATAAATTATAGAAATGAAATACTACATAGGCTGATAGTTGATCTTCTGCAACACTTCCCATAAGCTAGGGATCAACGAAAAATAGGCGATCCCACTGATACAGTGTCGATCGCTCTATCATCTGTCTGGGATCAATCGCTGTGAATGCCTATGCTAGTGATTCATCTAAATTCAAAGACTAGATTAACTACTGAAGAAGCACACATTTCCTACTCTTCAGCATTATTACCATTTTTTATATGACCATCGATAGAGCGCGGTTTTTCAGATAAACTCCTATAATAACCAAATGAGTAACGCTTTGTATCACTTCGATATCGAGTTCAGGGTGTACCGCCGCTCTTAGATGAAAACGTTTTCGTGGACACAAAAGCTTAAGCAATGGCGGAGAATTGCCCTCAGCATGGCTCATTTAAAAACATTCAAACATACATACCGTTCCTCAAAACCTAACCCCGACCAAGAGATTGTCTCTTTGCCAAAAGTTCCCGAACGGCATGAATCTATTTATAAGCTGGTGCAGAAACATCTGCGGAATTTGATCGCAGAAACAAATCCCTGTCAAACTCAAGTTCTAAATTGTCGGCGCTCTAAAACTGGGAAACGCCCCAAAGTTGCCTTAGTCATGGCAGTGATTTCCCTAACCAGCACAATGGGTCATCGCTTCTACAACCAGCCAAAGCTGGACGTTGACACCGTAGCCCCCTCCACGATCCTGGCTCCACGAGACGCAACAGTTCCAGATCCAAAAACCACAGAAGCAAAACAAAAAGCAGCCCGTCGGGGATTAATACCAGTATTAATGGTCGATCCTGTAATTAATAATCAGATTTATCAAGATTTACAGCAAAAAATTCAGCAAATTAACCACGATCGCCGCATTGCTGGACAATTTCCCTTTACATCGGTTTTATCCACCGCCACCCAAATTTACTTGCGGAGTTGCTCAGAATCGGAATGGCAAGCAATTTTAGCTGCATTAAACAATGCCAGTGAGAAAACAGAAAATATTAATGAATCTCCGACTTCTGCTTCTCCCTCACCAGTCAACTCTCCACAACTACAACAGGTTATTAACGAACTCAAAGTCTATCGCCGGATTAATCCAGAGGGATTAGCAACATTAATAAATACAATTTCTCAAGTCCGTCAGCGTTATGCTCAAGCCTTAGCCAATTTGTCCAGTAAATTGATTGAACAAGATGACGATTCGGAAAATTTATCCTTTTTAGAGTTGACAGAAGAAGATTGGCGCAAAACTCAAGAGGGAATTCCCCAAGCACTAGAACGCATTCTCACTCAAGGTATAGCTCCTGGTTTACCCTTGGAGTTGAAACAGCAAGTTGTGAAAATTCAGTTAAAGCATTTAGTGCCGGAAACCGCCCAACCTGTAGTTACTCAGCTAATAGTTGGTGTCCTAAAACCGAATTTAATCGAAGATGCAGCACAAACAAAGCTGCAAGCTGAACAAGCCGTACAGCAAGTTAAACCAGAAATAGTCGAGATAAAGAAAGGGGAAATCATTGTCAAGGCAGGTCAACAAATCACCCAAAGGGAATTTGTCTTGCTCGATCACTTTAAATTAAGCCGTCGGGAAGTCAATTGGTGGGCTTTAATTGGTTGTGGTGTATTAGTTATTGGTGGTGTCGGAGTTTTTTGGTGGGTAGAAAAGCGGTTTCATCCTGGTTTGCGCCAACGTGACCACGTTTTAATCCTACTATTGGCTTTAAGTACTCCTTTATTGGTCAGTTTTGGAGTGAATTACAGTAGTCTGCCAGCAGTGGGTTTGTTGGTGGGAAGTTTTTATGGTTCCGCTTTGGGTGTAACTACGATTGGTTTACTGACTCTGGGTTTGCCTATTGGGTTGGAAAATATTCTTTGGGATCACTTGTTGGCTAATGCAGCTGGGGCGATGGTGGGGAGTTTGATGGCGGGGAGATTGCGATCGCGCGAAGAACTCGCTTTACTAGGAATTACGATCGGTTTAACCGAAGGAATTGTTTATCTCACTCTTAATCTACTTCTGAGCGCCTCTGTTGGTTCAATATGGTTAACCATACTCCAAGAAGCAGCTATCTACAGTCTCACAGGTGTAGCTTGGAGTGTCGTAGCATTAGGAATTAGCCCCTATTTAGAACAGTTATTTGATTTAGTTACCCCCGTTCGTTTAGCAGAATTAGCGAACCCAAATCGTCCACTTTTAAAACGGTTGGCAGAAGAAGCACCTGGAACTTTTCAACATACTTTATTTGTTGCCACTTTAGCAGAAGCAGCAGCTAAAGCATTAGATTGCAATGTAGAATTAGTCCGCACCGGAACCCTTTATCACGATATTGGTAAATTGCATGACCCCCAAGGATTTATTGAAAATCAAATGGGAGGCCCAAATAAACACGACCAAATTAATGATCCTTATTTTAGTGCCGCAATTATTAAAAAGCACGTTACTGAAGGGATAGTTATGGCACGTCGCTATCGCTTACCAAAAGTAATTCAAGCATTCATTCCTGAACATCAAGGAACTATGCAAATTGCTTATTTCTATCATCAGGCAAAGCAAGAAGCAAAAGGGCCTATAGATGAATCTTTTTTCCGCTATGCAGGGCCGATTCCCCAATCGCGGGAAACTGGAGTTGTTATGTTAGCAGATTCTTGCGAAGCAGCTTTAAGAAGTTTGAAAGATGCCACTTACGAAGAAGCTTTAGCAATGGTTAACAAAATTCTGAAGGCACGTTGGCAAGATAATCAATTAGTAGATTCCGGTTTAACACGCGCAGAAATGTCCCAAATTGCCGAAATTTTTGTCCAAGTTTGGCAACAGTTTCATCATAAGCGAATTGCTTATCCAAAAGCAGTATTAAATAATGGATAGGGAACTGGGGATTAGGGACTGGGGACTGGGAGAATTTTGAGTTTGTAGGGGCGGGTTTAGTAGATAAGTCTGTAATCCCATCAGAAAAATTAACCAACAAAACTCGCCCTTAGAGAGTTTGAACTTTTGAGTTAATCAACGTCTTTTCATCTCCTCATTTAATGTATTTTAGAAAACAAAGTTATTTCATAAATTATTAATCCTTGGAGTGCAGAGAAAACAGGCATTAAGGATTAGCAACGACAAGGCTAAAGCCAACAGCGATGGCTGCACAGCGGCAGCACAAGCAGGTTGCATCATCTCAGTGTCACTGGGAACTAAGGAAATCCCATCAACATCTAACTAAGGGAGGAGTAAATAGGAGTCAGCAATGAGCAATGTTATTTCGATCGCAGATTTAAGTGATACCTCCAGCGACGTTGGCAACAGCATCGTCACCGACAGTAGCGGCAACCTCTACATCACAGGTCAGATTACTGGTAGCGTCACCTTCGGAAGTACGATCCTAACTTCCAATGCAAGCCAAGACATCTTTACAGCCAAACTAGACAGCAGCGGCAAGGTTATTTGGGCAACAAATCTGGGAAGTAGTGCTAAGGTGTACAGCATCACCGCTGACAATAGCGGCAACGTCTACACCACAGGCGCTTTCTCTATACCCCTGACTTTCCTGGGAGACAAAGACATTTTCGTAGCTAAACAGGATAGCAGTGGCAAGGTTATTTGGGCAAAAGCTTTCGGTTCTGACAACGATGACCAAGGCAGCAGCATCACCACCGACAGTAGCGGCAACCTCTACGTCACAGGCTATTTCTCAGGTGCCATCAACTTCGGAAATACAACCCTGACTTCCAATGGCAGCCAAGACATTTTTGTAGCCAAACTGGACAGCAGTGGTAACGTCACTTGGGCGAAAAGTCTGGGGGGTACTCAAGCCGACATTGGTAGGAATATTATCACCGACAGTAACGGCAACTCATACATCATAGGTGAATTCACAGACAAAGCCACCTTTGGGAATATTTCCCTGACTGCACAAGGAAGCAGCCCTGACATCTTCGTAGCCAGACTGGACAGTAATGGTCAGGTTGTTTGGGCACAAGATTTCGGTAATACCACCAACGCCACCGACATAGGCAGAAGCATCGCCACCGATAGTAACGGCAACCTCTACATCACAGGCCAATTCTCTGGTAGCATCGCCTTCGGTAGTAACATCCTGACTGCCCAAGGAAACAGTGACATCTTCATAGCCAAGCTGGACAGCAGTGGTAACATTTCTTGGGCAAAAAATTTGGGGGTGAGTAACTCTGCCACAAGTAATGGCATCACGATCGATAATAACGGCAACATCTACACCACAGGTCAGTTCGCTGGCAGCGTCACCTTTGGGAGTACCATCCTGACTGCCCAAGGAAACAGTAACTTCTTCGTAGCCAAACTAGACAGCAATGGCAAAGTCACTTCGGTAAACTCTGTGGGAGGTAATAATACCGGGAATAGTAGTAACCTAGAAATCGGCTACGGCATCGCCACTGACAGTAATGGCAACCTCTACACCGCAGGTATTTCCAGTAGCAATACCAATTTTGTCACCACATTGGAAGTATTACGCACTGTTACCATTACCTCTGATATTACTAGCAGAGAAAGAGGTAGCAGCTATGGCACATTTGTCATCACTTTAGATAACCCCGCCCCAGCAGGCGGTCTGACAATCAACTATAGCATTGCGGGAACTGCCACCTTTACTACCGACTACAGCCTAGTTACAAGCTCAAATATTACCAACCTAACTGCGAACAGTTTTACTATTGCTGCTGGACAAAAAACCGCGATCTTAAAAGTCTCCTCTGTAGCAGGTGCAGTATTTGAATCAGGTGAAACTGTCCAACTCACATTAACCAGTGGTGGTGGCTACAACATTGGTGCTGTTAATAACGCTAGTCTTCCCATTGTCGATCGCTTTGATTGCTTATGCGATTATATTACTCCTCCAGATCTGAATAATTTGTCTGCTCAGTTATCAAATTTAAATCCAGTTAACAATTCCATAAATAGTGATGGCAAAAATAGTTTTATTGTTGGAACTGAACTAAACGATCGAATTTCCCTTTCTGGTGGCAATTACTTTGTACTAGGCAAAGATGGTAGTGACAACATCTTTGGCGGCACAGGAAATGATAGCCTTTATGGTGGTTTCGGTAACGATTGGATTGTTGGCGGTGAAGGCGACGATTTTCTTAACGGTAACGAAGATAAAGATTATGTTAACGGGAACCAAGGCAATGATACGGTTCGCGGCGGTCAAAATAATGATTTAGTGCGCGGCGGTAAAGGTAATGACGTAATATATGGCGATCAAGGCAATGATATTTTAGCTGGCGATCGAGGCGACGATACTATATTTGGTGGTGGTATTGGTGAAACATTGGGAGGTAGTAATAACGATACTATTTTTGGCGGTGACGGTAATGATTTGCTTTACGGTAACGCTGGCAATGACTGGATTTTTGGTGAGAATGGTAATGATACTTTCTACGGTGGTCAAGGAAAAGATTTTCTGTTCGGAGGAACAGGAGACGATCAATTATTTGGTCAATTAGATAACGATTTTCTCTGCGGTGGAGATGGTAATGATTCTCTCTACGGTGGAGATGGTAATGATGAAATTTGTGGTGGAGATGGTAATGATTCAATCTTTGGCAATCAAGGTGCAGATTGGCTCTTTGGTGAAAGCGGAAATGATACTCTTTATGGTGGTCAAGGAGATGATAGTTTAATTGGTGGTGATGGTAATGATTTGCTCTTTGGTGATAAGGGAAGTAATTATCTAATGGGTGGCAATGGTAGTGACCAATTTGTGTTATCTGCTCAAGGTAGTAATGTGATTAGTGATTTCCAAGTAGGGGTAGATTTGTTAGCTTTATCTGGTGGTTTGACTTTCCAACAATTGTCAATTGTGCAAAGTGGAAATAATACCGTAATTACGCAGCTTGGTAGTAACCAATTGTTAGCAACTTTGAATGGGGTTACTGCTAATTTGATTACTCAAGGGAATTTTGTTTCTCTGCCTTGATTTGGGATAATTATTGACATTTTTGGCTATTTCGTATACCTTAGTAACCAAAATTCGATTTTGGTAAAAAATTATGAGCATCGACGACAAAATCAAAGCGGCTGCTAAAAATATGGAAGGTAAGGTGCAAGCTGCTGCGGGCGAATTGACTGGTGATAACCAAATGAAAGCGGAAGGACAAGTCAAGCAAGCACAAGCAGCAGCAATGAATACAGCAGCCGATCTGAAAGGCAAAGCCCAAAATTTGCTTGATGGGATCAAGAATGCTGCTAATGATGCGATCGATAAAGTAAAAGAAAAACTGGATTAGGTGGGTTGAATTTGCACATTAAAATTGATTTGTTTGGGCTAATTATTTCCTACCAAAATTAGCCCATTATTATTTTTTGGCAAAGCTTGCAGATTTCTTTGTACCTCATACCAAATCTGGGTTAGTTACCCCTCTATATTCTCCCTCTTTCCTCTGCGTTCTCTGCGTCCTGGAGCGGTTCATTAATAAAGGGCGTTTTTCACCCGGATTTAGTATCATGCCAATTCACGAAATTAATGATACATATCTGGTAAGGGCGGGTTTTGTTGAAGATTTGACGATGCCTAGCTCAAGATATCGGCTAAACCCGCCCCTACAAATTATTTGTATCAACCTTAACGTAAAATGGTATCACGCTCTTTTTCTGGAAATCTAACCTTTAACACCACTGCCTAAATCGCTGGGAACAATGTATCTTTGCAAGATAATAAATAATAGTAAAATTGGTGCGATCGAAATTACTGAACCAGCCGCAATTAACCGCCAATCTAAGGAAAATGTCCCGGCTAATCTGGCTACACCTAAAGGCAAAGTGTAATATTCTGGTTTGTCAATTACTATTAAAGGCCACAGGAAATCACTCCAAGAACCAATGAAGGTAAAAATTGCTAAAGTTACTAATGCTGGACGAATTGCTGGTAACATGACAAACCACCAAATTCCTAATTCGGAACAACCGTCCATTCTGGCGGCTTCTTCTAGTTCTTTGGGTACTCCTTGAAAGGCTTGGCGCAATAGAAATATCCCAAACGCTGAGGCTAAACTGGGAAAAATAATTCCTAAGTACGTATTATTTAATCTTAATTGAGAAATCAAAATAAACAGGGGAATCATCACGATTTGAAAGGGAATCATGATGGTGGAAACTATGACAGCAAAAATTATGTTTCTGCCTTTAAATTGCAATCTGGCGAGGGGATAAGCGGCTAAAGCACAAAATAATAAGTTTAAAATAACTGTTAATCCAGCTACTAAGGTACTATTAAATAAGTATTGGGCAAAAGGATTGGTTTCCCAAACGCGGATGAAGTTATCGAAGGTTGGTTGTGCTGGGAAAAATTGTGGGGGGAATTGAAAAATGTTTTCTGATGGTGATTTTAAGGAGGTGCTGATTAACCATAATAAAGGAAAAAGCATGATGAGAGCGATCGCACCCAGCACCCCATAAATTAAAATATATTTGAACCCAGACCCTTGAGTAATTTTAGATTTAAAAATTTGCTGTTTATCCAACATTATTTAGCTTCTCTCCCTGATGTTTATTAATAATTTTTAGCCCTGTTTCCGTACAAACTCCTGTTAAACCTCGATCCCATTCATCGATCGGTATCTCTACCAAATAAGTAAAGTCAAAAACAATGCCAATAGTTATTTTATTTGACCATTCAGGCAGAGTTAATAAACGATCGTAATATCCAGCACCATAGCCTAATCGATATCCTCGCACATCACAAGCCACAGAAGGAACCAAAATTAAATCAACTTGACTGGGATTTAAAATGGGAGCATTAGCAACAGGTTCTAAAATACCAAACTTATTGGTTTCTAACTGATCTCCCGCTTGCCAAAGGTGCCAAGAAAGTGTGTTACCAACGCAGCGAGGAAATCCCCAACTGTGGGAATAGTTAGTAAACAAGGGTTTTAAGTCTGGTTCTTGGCGGAAACTAAAATAAGCTAAAACGGTTTTTGCTTCCTTAAAAATGGGGGAGGATTGTAAGTGAGTGCAAATGCGATCGCTTTTTTCCTGCCATTCTGTTTTGGGGAGAATTTGGCGGAATTTCAGAAGCGATCGACGTAAACTAACTTTGTCCATTAAAAAACCTTAAAGTTTAAGATTTCCAGACATCAAGATTAACATAGGAAGGTTGATGATTCCGATACTTGACCAGAAAACTAGGTTTCCGCAGATTTCGGTATCCATTACTGAATGAATCATCAATTTTTTAAAGTTCCTTGTTCAAATGTTTAAATTTGACCTGCAAAAAACCTAGTAGGATGAAGCCAAGTCGCTAATAGTACTGATATTTAAGGAAGACCAATGACTAACTCTTTAATCCCCGTAATTCTAGCAGGTGGCAAAGGCGAACGCTTTTGGCCCCTCAGTCGCAAACAACGTCCAAAACAGTTTTTAAGTTTAGATGGTAGTGGCAAAAGCCTTTTGCAAGCAACCGCAGAGAGATTATTATCAGTTGCAGGTGGTTGGGATAAATTGTGGGTTTGTACTTCTAAAATTTTAGCCCAAGGAGTGAAAGAACAACTCCCCGAATTGCCAGAAGAAAATTTATTAGTAGAACCAGAAGGAAGAGATACTGCACCCGCAGTTGCTTGGACAACTTTAGAAATTGCTAATCGTTATGGTAATGATACAGTTGTTGGTTTTTTTCCGGCAGATCATTGGATTGCAGATGAAGCAGCTTATAAACAAATTTTAGAAGATGCTGCTAAATTAGCAACCCAAAAAGAGGCGATCGTCACTTTAGGAATTAAACCAAATCAGCCTTCTACTGGTTACGGTTATATTGAACAAGGAGAGGCGGAAGGTACTTTTGGTAATTCATTAGTTTATCGGGTAAATCGGTTTACAGAAAAACCCGATCGCGAAACAGCTGAGGAGTTTTTAAATACAGGTAGATTTAGCTGGAACAGCGGAATGTTCGTGTTTCGGGCGGGAGTTGTAATTAATGAATTGGCGATTCACGCTTCAGAAATTCTTACTCCTTTAAAAGAACAAGGTGTAGCAGCTTATTCACAATTACCGAAAAAAAGTATTGACTATGCTTTGATGGAAAAAACTAATTTGGCTTATGTAATTCCGGCGGCTTTTGGTTGGGATGATTTGGGCGATTGGAATGCGATCGAACGTTTGTTAAAAGGTGATAAAGCAAATGTAGAATTAGCAACTCACGTCGGCATGGATACCCAAGGAAGTATTCTTTATGCTGAAGGTGAAGACGAAGTAATTGTTACTATTGGGTTAGATGATGTGGTGGTAGTGCGCGATCGTAATGTCACTTTAATTGTCAAAAAAGAACGTACTCAGGAAATTAAGCAAGTCTTGAAAAAAATCCAAGAAGATTCGAGATTTACTCATCTTTTGTAAAATTTAAAACTTGCAAAAGATTAGGAATTAGGCACTCTCTGCCTGAAATCTAGACCCCCCCTAGCCCCCCTTATTAAGGGGGGAACCTTCTAATAACTCAAGTTGCTAGTTACAAGTCTAGCTCTTTCTCATACTAAATCCGGGTTAAAAACCCCCTTTATAATAAACCGCAGAGACACAGAGAACGCAGAGGAAAGAGGGAGAATATATCGGGGGTAACTAACCCGGATTTGGTATTAGCCCCCCTTGTTAAGGGGGGTTGGGGGGATCTAAACCTAGTAATCATAGCCTTAGATTCCCCCTCCGTGTCCCTTAATAAACGGGGAACCAGCCCAAGTTTCGCTGTGCGTAATTCCTACAAGTATTCCTCAAGTAATTTGACAATTTCGCGGTCTTCAAATTGATTAACTAATTCCAAAATGCGATCGATAAAAGCAGCATATTTATTATCTAACTGACTAATGCGTTGAGCTTCCGCTTCAATAGCTGCAATATCACCTATTTTTGCCACTTGATATAACTTTTTCAATTCTTCTGCTGGCGGTACTATCCAATTTTGTTCGTTGACAACAATAGATGTATCTACTATTGGAGATGGCTGATTTTCATTTTCATAAATCCACTGCAAATTGAGATACTTTTGTAAGTAAGAGAGCAGTTTTTCTAGATCGATCGGTTTACTCAGAAATTCATTACAACCGATTGCCATACTTTTATTTTGGTATTCATTTAACACACTAGCACTAGAAGCAATAACTACGGTATTTTGAAATTCTGGGGATTGTCGCAAGCGGCGAGTAAATTCAAACCCATCTAAAACTGGCATCACCAAATCAGTAATAATTAAATCCGGTTTAAAGGTAGTAGCAACAGTAAAACCTTCTTCGCCATTAACAGCTTCTGCACATTCAAAATTCAAAGAATTTAGCAATTCTAATAACACAATTCGATTTACTTCTTTGTCATCTAAAACTAAAATTTTGCGCCGCTTACCAGCATAACCAATTATTTTTCCTTGTTCGTTGCTAGCAGCAGAATTTATCCATTCTGTCGCTACAGGAAAGTTGACATCAAACCAAAATCTACTACCAGCATTAGGGGTACTTTCAATTTGAATACTACTACCCATTAAATTCACGATTTTTTGACTAATAGCTAATCCTAAACCAGTCCCTTCGGTGCGGCGAAAATTTGAGCCAGCTTGTTCAAAAGGTAGAAAAATATGTTCTAATTGTTCTGGTAAAATACCTACTCCTGTGTCTTCCACAGAAAAGCGAATTAATGCTGTATTAGCGGTTAGATTAGGATTGCGATCGAGCAAATTAACCAGAAAATTAATATGACCTCGATCGGTAAATTTAATCGCATTTCCTAAAAGATTAATTAAAACTTGCCGCAGGCGTTTATCATCAGCACAAATTCCTATTGGTAAGTTTGGATCGGCATAATAATTAAACCCAATATCTTTTTGTTCAGCACGAATTCGAGACATTTCTACTGCGGCTGACAAAAAAGAAGGTAAGTGAAAATCTTTCGGATAAAGCTCCATGCGACGAGCTTCAATTTTCGATAAATCTAGAATATCATTAATGAGATTGAGTAAGTGATTACCGCATTGATAGATCACATTAATACTTTGACGATGTAAGTTCAAATCGGAAGCTCGCGCTAAAATTTGAGCATATCCTAAAATACCGTTAAGAGGTGTCCTCAATTCGTGGCTCATATTAGCTAAAAATTCACTTTTAGCACGATTGGCAATTTCCGCTGCTTCTTTAGATTCTCTTAATTGGGCAGTTCGGTTTTCGACAGTAATTTCTAAGTCTTCTTTGGCTTTTAGTAACTTTATTTCTGCTTCTTTCCTTTCCATAATTACGGCGGATAAAATTAAGGTAGTAACGGTAATTACGCCGATAAAAGTTTGCAGTAATAATAGTGTTTCATTCAAGCTACTTTGATTGAATGAAGTATTTCCTCGTACTGCTCCAATAATGGCGATCGCAGATACTAAAAAAATCGCCATAGCTACCCCTTTCTGTCCAAATCGAAATGCCGCCCATACTAATAAAGGAACTAGCATATATTCCACTGGATAACTGTAGCCAAAGGCAATTTGACCAATTACTAACATTAGTAACAGCCAAATACCAACTTCAATAATTGTCTGATAATTTCTTTTAAATAGAGCAGGAAAAATTTTTACTTTCTCTGTTTGAGGCAAAAATGTTGAGCTATTTGGCTGATTCCAAATCAGAATTAAAGGTGCAAATACCAAAACGCCCATTAAATCTCCCAGCCAAAAAGTTAGCCAAGTATGACTATATTCTGCCAAACTGATAAACTTACATAAGTACATGGTAGTTACACCAAATATTGGACTAACCATGCAGCTAAAAAATTCAATACTGGAAAACTTAAAGACATTTTCAGCAGCATCAAAAATTCGCATTGAGTTAATGACTTTTTTGATTAAAATAGCACCAATTAATGCTTGTAATACTGAGCCGATCGCTATTCCGAATCCTGCTGCGATCGACATTTCAACTAAACGAGTATTCGTAATAAAAGCTAAGGTTGCTGCTATAAATGCACCACACCAAATACCGATCCAAATATCATATCCAAAAATCAGAAAACATACTAAAGCAATCCCAGAAGGAGGATAAACTGGTGTGACAAATCCTGGGGGAATTGCTAAGGATTGACCGAGTTTAGCAGTTATGTAATAAACGACAGTTATTCCCAGTGCTAATAGCAGCCTATTAGCCGATTTAGGAAATAATTGACGCGACAAATTAAGCATCATTGAAATCTCCTAGATAGCGAACTAATCTTTATTTGATAGGTAATTTAACTGTAAATTCTGTTCCTTGGCTTGGGGTGGAAATAAAGTCGATCGTTCCACCGTGTTTTTCTTCAACTATATGACGAGAAATTGTCATTCCTAAACCTGTTCCTTTGGTAATGATTTTAGTAGTAAAAAACTGCTCAAATATTCTTAATTTATTTTCCTGCTTTATCCCAATACCATTATCTTTAATTGAAATAATTACTCGCTCATTTTCGCGATCGAACTTTGTGCAAATAGTAATTTGGTTAGGATTAGCTTTAATTTCTGCAAAACTACGTCCGGTATTAGATTCTTCCACTGCATCGATCGCATTTGCCAGTAAATTCATAAATACCTGATTTAAAGACCCTGGATAACAATTAATTTCTGGTAAAATATCATATTTCTTAATCACTTCTATTGCTGGACGAATTTCGTTGGCTTTCAAGCGATGCTTAAACAGCAATAAAGTACTTTCCAGCCCTTCATGAGGATTGAATAGGAACTTATTTTGTGTATCACTGCGAGAAAAAGCTCGCATAGACTGATTAATTTCTGCAATACGTTTGGTTCCCTCTTTCATCGAAACAATTAAATTGAGCAAATCTTCCATTAAGTAATCTAGCTCAACTTCTGCTATTTTTTCTGTAATTTCTGGTACAGGATTTGGGTAGTTTTTTTGATATAAATTGATTAGATTAATTAACTCTATGACGTAATCATGAGCATATTTGATATTGCCATCAATAAAACTAATTGGATTGTTAATTTCGTGGGTTATACCCGCCATTAATTGGCCTAAAAAAGACATTTTTTCGTTGAATATTAGTTGCGTTTGCGCTTTTTGTAGGGCAGATGTCCGTTCTTCTACTTTTTGTTCTAATAATTCATTCATTTCATGTAAGTGAGCATTCTTTTCCGCCAACTCTTTTGTCAGATGATATAGCTTCAAATGAAGATTAACTCGTGCCAATAACTCGTCCGGTTGAAATGGTTTAGTAACATAATCTACTGCTCCCAATGATAAGCCTTTTACTTTATTTTCATTTTCAGATAAAGCTGTCATAAAAATTATCGGTAAATCTTGATATTTAGGATTACTTTTAACGATCTGACAAGTAGTAAATCCATCTATTCCCGGCATCATCACATCAAGCAAAACTAAATCTGGATTAGCAACTTCCAACTTTTCGATCGCACTTTGACCATCTTTAGCAACCAAAATCCTAAATCCATGTTCTTTCAATAAATCGTAGAGAAGTTTAATATTGGTAGGGTTATCATCAACAATTAGCAGTGTACTATTTTCTGGTAATTTCATATTTTTCCTCAATAATGATAATTTAAATAAAACCCCTTGTTTCTTTGGTTGAAAGACCTATATTTAGAGTTAATTTATTTCTCCTATCAATTTATTAAATGAATTCAAGTTGCTAATTACAAGTCTGGCTCTTTCTTAGCCCCCCTTTTGAGC
>NZ_JADEWG010000151.1 GCF_015207735.1 [Phormidium] sp. LEGE 05292 | reverse complement strand
GGTGGTGGCAGAGGTCGAACTACTTCTGGCGGTGGCGGTGGTAGTGGTGGTGGTGATGAGGATGATTGATTAAACAAAACTTCCCCAGCTTCTAAGGGAGGAAATGTTTCTAAAGGATTTGAATTGTTTTGTAAAGACGGATTCTGTTGAGGGACGTTAATTTTAGATTCATCTTGGTATGGGTTTGATGTATTTGTGGGAAAACGGAGAAAACCTGGAGTTTCTAGAATTCCTTCACCAGTTATAGGAGGCTGAGCAGATAAAGCTGAGGAAGTTTCAGCTTGAACTTGTGCTTTAGCTGCATCAGTGGCACCTGAGTTTGCTAAATCAGTTAGATTGAGTCCTTTGGTTAATTCACTAGTTTGATAAAAAGTTTTGAGATCAAAATCATATATGCCTGTAATTCTGTCATTTTCGATGACTGCTAGCTGTCCTGCTCGTAGTCCTTCTTGCTGGGAGGCACTTTGGTTAAATACTTCAATGTTGCTATCTGTGAGTGCGCCTACGATCGTAGTATTTGTTTCAGGAATGTAGCGCACAAACAACGCCGATCCGCGAATCCCTGCTCTAGCGTTGGGCGTTCGCACGCGAGTTTCACCACGTCCCGGCGGAATTAGCAGCAGCATGGTACCGTTATTCAACCGAAAAGTGCGGGTATTGGGTAAAAACAAAAATACTGCTTGTTGACCAATGCGGGCTAAGGAACCATCATTGAAGCGTAATTCTGCTAAAGATTCTGGCCCTGTAGCCAGAGAATCTCCGGGACTGACTCGATCGTATATTTGGGCAGGTCGTCCTCCTTGATTTTGCGGAATCAGCCGTACTAGATTGCGTATGCTTTCGACAACGGCTCTGGTTAAAGGCGTTTGGGCACGTACCACCTTGGGTATTGAGAAGGCTATAATGCCCGATAAAATTACGCCCAGAAGCAGAATTAACTTTTGAGACATGGATCTACCTCAGCAAGAAAAGCCGTACCATCGTAATTGGAATAGCCGCTTTAGTCCCATATTACAAAGATAGGGTCTTTAGAGTCTGGCTTGATTACACTTTCGGATGAATGGAATCAATCATTTAAGCGTCATTCTTTTAGTATGGTTCAGGTGTTGATACTAATTTAATCCAACTTTGCGGGTGATTTTAGGTTGAGAATTACTTCCAAATCAGTATTTAACTGTCAATCTCTTTCCGGGAGCGCCACTATTAGCAAGCTAAGACTTTGTTTACAGCAATATTTAAAACCACTGCAACAACCTAAAGCAAATTTTTATTTCTGGTTGTTCTTCATCTCTAGTGGTGCAAGTTTTTCGGCTTTGGAATGGAATGCTGCTATTGCTAGTCCAGGCGTTTCTCTAGCAAACAAGAATTTAATGGCTGATTTATCGGGGCAAAGTTTACCTCATTTGGCTCCTGATTTACGTCTTACTTCTGGGGAAAAAACTGTTCTCAGTTCGGTAAGTAAGTCCGCAGCAGATTTACAAATGCCAGGTTTTGGGGTAAAGCTTGATGATGTGCTAACTGTAGACAGTTTAGTACTCGATTATCTGCTACCAAATAATTTCTCGAATTCTGATTCTTCTGTTGCTCAAACGGAAACACAACCAAAACCAGAAAATGTAGAGACCGATCCAGATTTAGGTAGGTTGCGGTTGCGGTTACAAAGGGTTCCTCCTACACAGCGCCAACCTGTTTTGTATTTTGTTCCTACGCTAATTTTTGGCCGCAGCAATAATCTTTTTTCTAGTATTGATCCGGTGACGGATTCACTGTTTTCTCCGGGCTTGTTGTTTTGGTCAACTCCAAAGATTGGCGCAAATACTTGGTTAAGTTTGTCGCTGGATGGCAATTTAGTTCGTTATTTTAAAGAGTCTCAGTATGATTATAATTTGGTGCGTTTTAAAGCTGGTGTTCGTCAGCAGTTAAATTCGCGGATG
This sequence comes from [Phormidium] sp. LEGE 05292, assembly GCF_015207735.1. Classification (GTDB taxonomy): domain Bacteria; phylum Cyanobacteriota; class Cyanobacteriia; order Cyanobacteriales; family Aerosakkonemataceae; genus Floridanema. Next base: position 12,746 of record NZ_JADEWG010000151.1, on the reverse strand, counting down.
ACTGGTGAAGTTGGTTGGTATAATCAGCAGCTGTTTCGCACTAATGGCGATCGCTTTTTGAAGGAAGATTTTTTCTATTTGTGGCTGTCACGACGAGATTTTCTGAATCCCAAGTTAGAGCTATATTCATATTATAATGTAGCTCTGGATTTGGCTGACCCAGATAATCTCAGTCGGTTCACTCACTTTTTCACTCTGTCTTTAGGTTACTATATTAAGCCGACTTTTCAAGTGGCTGTTGAGTATCAATTTTTCCTTTCTGACTACACTAAGGTACAGCGTCTAGATTATTTTAATCGCTTTTTCGGTCGGATTACTTACAATTTGAATCGCCAACACAACTTAGTTTTTAGGGTTGGCTTTAGTACTGGAGATTCTTCAGAATATTACCTGAATTACAATGATTGGTTATTTAATCTCACGTACAGTATCAACTTTCCGATTTATTAGGATAGGAACACCAATCACTCCAACTACCTGCGTAAAGTTTGCCAGTGTTAATTCCGGCAATTTCTAATGAGAGTAAGTTGACGCAAGCTGTCACGCCAGAACCGCAATAAACGATAATTTCTTTCGCGTTTTCTACTCCTGACCAACGGCTTTTTTGTGCTTCTGGTGGTTTGGCATTTCCTTGTTCGTCTGTGACTTCTGCCCAAGGATAGTTGACTGCACCGGGAATGTGTCCGGCGATCGGATCTATTGGTTCTTTTTCTCCTCGGTAACGTTCACCTTCTCTGGAGTCAACTAAGACAACTTGGGGTAAATCTTTGCGGGTTTTTACGGTTTCAATATCGACCACCATTGGCGATCGCAAATTCACCACAAACTTACCCGGCTTACCAATTGGTATAGTTTCTGACACCGGATAATTACCATTCACCCAAGACTTCCACCCACCATCTAACACAGCTACTTTGTCATGTCCTAAATAGCACAATAACCACCATAAACGCGCCGCAAAACCAAACCGAGAATCATCATAAGCAACAACTAAAGTCTCCTGAGAATTAACCCCAATTGCTGCTAGCTTTTCCGCCAATTCTTCTAGATTCGGTAAAGGATGTCTTCCCCCATGTTCTTTCACTGGCGAGGAAAGATCTTGGTTCAAGTCAAGATAGAATGCACCAGGAATATGACTAGCATGATACTGTCTGCGTCCTAATTCTGGATCGGCTAAAGAAAAACGACAATCAACTATAACAATTTGCGGATCTTCGAGATGTTCAGATAGCCATTGGGGAAAAACAATAAAATTACTGTCAGACATCAGCGATACTTGTCCTGAGTTTTACTATAAAATCTGCTCATTAAAGTATATTTTGCTCAACTAGAGTTAGCAAGCTGCGCCGACTACCTGAGCAGGTAAGTTGGGATGAAGTCAAAGGTTAAGTTAAAATCGAAAATCAATCTGACAGATCTCAAGCAACGGAGACTAGCAACTTGGTCGCCTCTAAAGACACACCAGCAAAGACAGAGCAACAGCCTTTGATCACCGACCCGGCTGTACTAGAAAAAATCATTATCGGCAAGCTGAATACTCGCATTTATCCGCGTGGAGAATTGGTACTGCCTTGTGTGCCATCCATGTTAGATAATTACATGAAGCGACTGAAAACAATCTTTGAAACCTTTGGTAGACCTTTCTCAGAAACAGAATTAGAACAGTTGCGTCAGATTCTTAGTAAAAGACTAGAACAAGGATTTGCAGCTTCTCCTCACTCCAATATATTAATTAAATACGAGCCAGCCAAAGCGCCAGATGTGGGTTTAACTTGCAACATTTCCACAGCAGTTTCTACAGTTGCAGATCAATATAAAAACTGGGTAGAAACCAGAAAACCGCCTTTATTTGGTTCTCATCCAGATGCCAAAGTCATGTCTGTGGTATCAGAAATGAACCAAGACCCTGGTACTACACCAATTTTAGATGTAGGCGCGGGAACAGGTCGCAATACATTACCCTTGGGAAGACAGGGTTATTTAGTTCATGCCGTAGAATTAACCCCCGCTTTTGTCCAACAAATTAAAGCAGCTGTAGATGCAGAAGGTTTGCCAGTAGTAGTTACTGAAGGTAACATTCTCGATCCAATGGTGAGAATGCGACCTGCACACTATAAATTAGCAATTGTTTCTGAAGTAATCTCCCATTTTCGCGATGCGGATCAACTGCGGCTTTTGCTAGCAAAAATGAGTGATGTCCTGCGTTCTGGTGGTTTATTACTATTTAATACTTTCTTAGCTGTTGATGGTTATGAACCAGATCAAACTGTCAGAGAAATGGCAGAAATTGCTTGGTCATCTTTGTTTACGAGAGCAGATTTAAAATCAGCTATGGAAGGTTTACCACTGGAAATACTTTCTGACGAACCAGTGTTTGAATTTGAAAAAGAACATTTACCCGAAGAAGCTTGGCCTCCTACAGGTTGGTTTATGAATTGGTCAACTGGTAAGGATGTTTTCCCCATAGCTAATGGTAGACCGCCTATAGAATTACGTTGGTTACTTTGCAAACGGACTTAAATTAATTGAGTTGTAGGGTGCGTTAATGCAATGTAACGCACCAATAATTTTTTTACATAAGGCTGATTTTTTAGAGGTTGCAAACACTCTTTTCAACCCTTCCCCAAAGTCAAAATACCTGATAACATATCCACCACCAACCGCCGACTTTTCAACCATTGCCGACCAATTAAAATTTCAGGAACTCCATTCCCCACATGAACCGGAATATCAAATTCCTCTCCATCTATTCGCATTTTTCCTGCATAGATCTCAAACTCAAAATCTCCTTGTGCTGTTCCAATTACTTGTTGCTCTACAAAAATCCAATCAAGACCATCTAAATCTTGATAATTGATTGCTACCCAACCAGAAAATCCTGTATCCAGTAACGCCTAAACTGATAACTCTAACCCTTCCCCAGTAATCAACTCAATTTCAAAAAACAATTCATCACTCTCGCCAAATCTGCCCTGAATCATATCGTGCCACAAACCCCTGTTTCATTAATACGAAAAAGGTGTAACTTACGATGAGGATGTTTCTCAAGAGCCATTTTTGTTGCCACCATATCATTTTTATCGATAAAATAATCTCCACTTTCAGGTTCAACAGCAATATACCAGTTGTAATTAGTTTTAATTAACTCTGGTTGCACTCGTTTAAATATTACTTCGCAACACTGACGGAAAGCTTTACTTTCAGCTTCCCATTGCGCTTTCCTTTCCTCAGACCATTGAATTTCAGGGAAAATTCTGCCTCGGCGCACCACTCGATTAGATTTGGTTTCAGCCATTGTCTTTCCAGTGAGAAAACATTAGTTTAATTATAAAACCACCCGATCGAGAAAATCGGGTGGCTTAAGTAAATTTCCCATCAATTAAATGAAACCTTGTAAACGTTGAATTAGTTGTTTTGCCTGAACTACACCTTCAATTCTTTCTACAGGTGCAGCATTTTTAAACAGTATTAAAGTTGGCAAAGCGTAAATGTTATGTTGCGATGCTAACTCAGGATACTTTTCGGAATTAATTTTCACAATTCTTAATCGATCGCTCAACTCAGCATTCACCTCTTCTAAAATCTTTGCCATCATTTTACAAGGGCCACACCACTCAGCGTAAAAATCCACCAACACAGGCACATCGGACTTACTTAACAATTCGTCAAAACTTGTGAACTCTTGTTTTGTCGCCATATAATAAAACCACTTTTTGAACAACCATAAATCCATCCTAATTCTTTATTTTAAAAATTCTGTTCGACTATGGTACGAATCAACCTAAGATAGTTAGCGCAGTGTTTTTACTTACTGTCGCATTGAGACAGAAAAAAGGAACTTTTCATGGAACAATTGCCAGAGAATCTTCAGCGTTTACGTGGACAAGTTGCTATTGTTACTGGTGCATCACGGGGAATTGGTCGCGCCATAGCTTTAGCTTTAGCCGCAGAAGGCGCAAATGTGGTAGTTAACTACGCCAGTTCCAGTACCGCAGCTGATGAAGTAGTAGCCAAAATTAACAGCATGGGATGTGAAGCAGTCGCCTTGCAAGCAGACGTTTCTCAAGCTGAACAAGTAGATAGTCTCTTAAATGCCGTTACAGAAAAGTGGGGTCGAGTAGATATTTTGGTCAATAACGCCGGAATTACCCGCGATACACTTTTATTACGCATGAAACCAGAAGATTGGCAAGCAGTAATTGACCTGAATTTAACAGGCGTATTCCTCTGTACTCGTGCCGTTAGTAAAGTAATGTTGAAACAACGTTCTGGTCGAATAGTTAATATTACTTCTGTAGCAGGACAAATGGGTAATCCTGGTCAAGCAAATTATAGTGCTGCTAAAGCTGGCGTAATTGGTTTTACTAAAACAATTGCTAAAGAACTTGCCAGTCGGGGAATTACAGTAAATGCTGTCGCACCAGGATTTATTGAAACAGATATGACCAGCAATTTAAAATCTGAAGAAATCCTCAAATTTATTCCTTTAGGACGTTACGGAAAACCGGAAGAAATTGCTGGGATGGTGCGTTTTTTAGCTGCCGATCCTGCTGCTGCTTATATTACTGGACAAGTGTTTAATGTGGATGGTGGTATGGTGATGGCCTAAGCAATTTTAGATTTTAGATTTTTGTTTATCTAACAATTTTAATATCTAAAATTGCTTGAGAGTGAGGTAAAGCACGATTCACTTCACTCTCAAAAATTAGTGAATTACAATTATTTTGTATTCAAACGTACCGGAGGTGCAGCTGCGGAACCATAAGTCACTCGGCAACCAATGTTGAATATACTAGAACCACATTCGAGAGGTACAACTTCACCTCTGAGCATGGCGCTACAGCTAACGTAACCGTCGCTATTGGTGTCTTTGATCATACATTCAATGGGTTGAGCATTGGCGTGTTTAGACCAATCTCTCATTCCCATCCCAGCAATTATGTGTGCCCAAAAGAAATTCAGGGTAAATATGCCAATAGCAAAGATGGCTAAAAATGTACCGATGATTGCAGCTTTCACTTTCCAATTACTCAAAAATCCACTGGTTTTAGCTTGAACTGATTGTGTTGCAGTAGGAGTTGTAACTGTGGGATTGACAACGGGAGTCGGAGTTACAACGATCGGAGATTGATTTGTTGTTTGTTCTGGTTGAGTTTCAGACATGGGAGGTTTCCTAATCCATTAACTCAGACTAAACTGGTCAGCGACCACGATCGGGGAAAGTAGTCACAGGTCAACTGTAACATCTCCCATTCTGAGCTTTACTGTAGCAAACGTCAGGTATAAGAAAATTCTTTCTTATGGATGAATTTAGATTTCCCGAAGACGATTACATTTCATTTTAGTTGATAAAGATATGTGAATGCTCCTGGTTGACCGAAATAAGCAATTTTTTTACCAATGCGATCGAGCCGAGGTTCAACGATAATTTCTCGTTTATCTTTTAGGTGAATTCCAGAAAATAAAAACCATACTCGTTGTTGCTTTTGTAGTTGACTAAATTGCCTTCGATAGTCTTCCCAAACTTGGTCAGATATTTCTTCTTTTTTCAAAAAGTCATTATAACCAAGCACATATTGAGACTTAGAATACCCATATTTTTCCGCGTAATATTCCAACTGCATTGAAGGGCCTCCGCCATCACCAAATAGCACATCATTAGGTTGTTGATGTGCTTTGATATAGGCGATTACCGGGCGAATTTCGTATTTAGTTTCTGGCTGCAATAAGAATAAACCTGCTTGAAATACAGATGGTAAAATTAGGAAACAACTAATAATTATTCCCAAAATTCCCACATACTTTCGTCGCTGTTGTTGCTTAAATTTAGCCAAATTCATCTGAGACAAAAGAAAAGCTGCACTTTCAGCAATAATCAAGATAAAATATGGAGTCAAAAACAAAATCAACCTTGTCCTAAAGGGATATTTATGCAAATAACTAGCAGTCAATGTAGCCAAAATGGGAGAGATTAAAATTAACAGCTTAATGCGATTATTTCTGTACAAAGCAATGCAGCCGATAATAAAAGCAAGAATAGCAATCCCATCTGTAAAACCAGTAAAACCTAATGGTTTATGAAAAAATATTCCTAAAGAGTCTAGTAACCAAACTATATCAAAAATACTTTTGGGATATTCTGGCCCCCAAGAGGTTTGTAGAGACTGATTGTTTATTGATTTGGAGACGATGAAAAAATAGTAAATGGCAAAGCCAATTAACCATATTAAATAAGCTGGTAATCGATTAATTACGATCGCTTTTCGTTTTTGATCAGAACTAGTAATCAAGCAGGCTAATTCAACTCCTCCTAATACTAATATTGCAGTATGGGAAAACCACATGGCAATTATTCCCAAGAATCCCAGTAAGAAAACTTTGCTTTTTTTCAGGATTTGTTCACGCAAGGGAATTAACAGCATACAAAGCAGCAATCCTACCATAATATCGCTAGAATATTGCTTAACTTCGGTGGCATAATAAAGAGGATATTTTAAACAAGCGAACAGGATTAAGGCAATGGGTATGGCGATCGCAGATACAGTCCATTTTGCTACTTGATAAAGCGCCAATAGAGAAACAATCCCAGCAATTAAAGGAAACAACCGTAGCGCATATTCATTGTTACCAAATAACTGCACTGCCAGTTTTTCTACCCAGAGAAATCCCGGAGGTGCGGCTTGATTATAATCTAAAGGTTGCAATAATTCTAAGTAAGAGCGGTTGACGATATTTAGGGCGATACAGGCTTCATCTCCCCATAAAGAACGGTTGCTGATGTACTGCGCTAAACGAATAATTATGCCGAATGCGATCGCTAGGAAAGCTAGCTGAGTAATAATTTTACTGGTTTTTGGCTGTACCTTGTTTGTGTCTGCGTAGCCATTAGGTAAACTATCCACTATTTCCAATTGTCCATCAAAAATAAAAATTAACGGAAGACATTATCTCACAAATTGCCTTGCCCACATCACCATAAGTACGGGAGAGTCAAGAGGAGAAAATCAAAATTGTAAAAGAGCGATCGCACTTTAAACTAGGAGATGATGGGGTGCGATCGCTCTTTTGCTTTGTTAGGTTATTCGTCTTCCCGATTTTGGCTGTTTTTCATCAGCAACAATAGGTAAGCCACAATAGCTACACCTGCTAAAATTCCCAAAATTTGGGAAATAGCGAACAGGCTGACAATAATTTCGGTAATTTCCAGGGCTTTTAGGAAGCATTCAAAGTCTTGCTTATTGAGCATTGGATTGTCTCTTTTAACTCGACAATCCCATTTGAATTTACTGTTGGTTGAGAACTGGAGTGAAAAAAGGTTGGCTTAGGGATGACTTTGGGATGAGTTTGGTGTAAGGAGACAATATCGGTTTTGGTATAAAAATTGCTATTATAAAATTGAGATTGCTGGCATTAGGTATGGCGCGATCGCTCAAAGTCTCCCCTCAATACATCCAAAAAGTAAAATCTAAGCTTCAGCGCAATGGGTATCCTACCCAGACAGCTTTCGCTGAAGACTTAGGATTATCTAAATGGAGTATTCAAAATTTTTTTAACAGTAAAACTGTTAAATTTTCCAATTTTGTCGATATTTGCGAAAAATTAGGACTCGACTGGCAAGAGATCTGTGAAAAAGACACAGAAGACGATCCAATTGTCAAGCAAAATCACAATTATTCCCTAATCCCTTGCACAGCCTACAAAGAGGAGACTTGGGTAGGGCGAGAGGAAGAGATTCGGGAATTGAGTGGAAAATTGCGGAAAGAATGCCGAATCTTAATTATTACGGGGATTACCGGGCAGGGAAAGACCGCTTTAGCGGAACGCTTGGCGAGTGTGGAGTTGGCGGGAGAATGGCAACGGTTGTCTGCGGTTAACTTTGATGATGGGGTATCGCGAGATTTTGTTGGTGCGGCGGATGTGCTGCTGACGAGACTGGGGGAAACGGTAACGCCACAGGAACGCAGTCAGCCAGAATTTTTGCTCAATCGTTTGGTGCAAAAGCTGCGAAGTAATCGTTATTTAGTGCAGATTGATTCTGTGGAAGTGCTGCTGCAAAAAGGCGATGAAAATCCCGTTAGGAATGAGTTTGAAGATGCGCGGTGGTGGGAATTTTTCAAACAATTGTTAGCGGGTGGAGAATGCCAAAGTCGGTTAATTTTGACTTCGCAGCATTTACCGACGCAGTTTATCAAAAAATATAATAAATGGCATAGAAAATTATTAAGTGGACTGAGTGAACCGGAGCAACTACAGTTATTTAGCAAGTTATTTGAGGAACAAGGAAAAGAGATTTTACCAGATTCAGAAGCGGCGGGTTATTTGCTGCGAATGGGTAATACTTACGAAGGGCATCCACTTTTAATTGAAGTGTTGGCAGGGGAAATTCTCGAACATCCTTATAATGGCAATGTAGTAGCGTACTGGCGAAAGCATCAGCAAGAATTTGCAGCAATTGCACCAGCTAAGAATAGTGAAGAACTAGAAAGAAATGTCAAAGATAGAGTGAGGGAAACTCTCAAGCGGTTGGAAAAAGATTCACCTTATGCTTATGGGTTATTGCTTCGCAGTTCGGTTTATCGGTTGCCAGTAACGGAAGATTTTTGGTTGGCAATGTTGCAGGGATTGACTGATGAGGAGAAAAACTCAGCACTGGGAACTTTGAAGTATCGTCATTTGGTTGAAGAAGTGGTAACTAAGTCTGATAAATATTTACTACGTCAGCATAATTTAATTCGCAATGTTGCCTATCAACGTTTAATCGAAATTTCCAATAAGGGTTTAGAGTGGAAAGACGATCATTATATTGCTGCCCAAATGTGGCGTACATCTTATCAACCAGAACCGGATGCTTCTAATTTAGAAAAAGTGCGGGGTTATTTAGAAGCGTTTCACCATTATTGCGAGGTGGAAGACTGGCAAAGTGCTAAGGAAATTATTTCTACTCGCATTGATACACCTACTAATGAAGCTTTAAGCGATCAACTGGGAACTTGGAGCTACTATCGCGAACAAGTGGAATTGTACAACCAACTTTTAAATGTTTTAGATGAATCGAATCTAGAATGGAAAGCTATTTGTTTTAACGGTTTGGGCAATGCCTACTATTCTCAAGGAGACTATGCCCGTGCGATCAATTTCCATCAGCAGCATTTAGCTATTGCAACAGAAATTGGCGACGAAGTTGGTATTGGCGCAGCGCTGGGTAATTTGGGTGCTACCTACAATTCCCTAGGGGACTATGCGCTTGCGATCGATTTCCATCAGCAGAGTTTAGACATTGCCAGAAAAATAGGTGACAAAGCTAGTATTGGCATGGTGCTGGGGCATTTGGGCAATGTCTACAATTTCCAAGGAAACTATGCGCGTGCGCTCGATTTTTATCAGCAGAGTTTAGACATTGCCACAGAAATTAGCGATAAAGCTGGTCTTGGTAGGGCGGTGTGTAATTTTGGCAATGCCTACTATTTCCAAGGGGACTATACCCGTGCAATCGATTTCTATCAGCAATATTTAACCATTGCAATAGAAATTGGCAACAAAGCTGGCATTGGCACGGCACTGGGTAATTTGGGCAATGCCTACGATTCCCAAGGGGACTATGCCCATGCGCTCGATTTCTACCAGCAGCATTTAGCCATTGTCAGAGAAATTGGCGACAAAGCTGGTATTGGCAAGGCGCTGGGTAATTTCGGCAATGCCTACTATTTCCAAGGGGACTATACCCGTGCGCTCGATTTCTATCAGCAGAGTTTAGACATTGCCAGAGAAATTGGCGATCGGTATGTGGAAGGAATGGCAGTAGGTAATTATGGGGAAACTTTAATTAAAATTGAGCAATATTCACAAGCTAAAGAATACTTGCAGGAATCATTAAGCATTTGTAGAGAAATTGGCGCTCGTAATCAAGAGACTAATGCTCTCAATAACCTAGCAGAACTTTATCAAAAATTAGGTCAGCACGATCGTGCTCTTGAATATTGCGAAGAAGCTTTAGCATTTGCCACAGAATTAGGTATCCCGCTAGCACAAGAATGCCAAAAATTGAAAGAGGAATTACTCGCTATGGCAAAAGAAGAACAGGAAAAAAGAATTTAGCTTTTATCTCTTGTTTTTATAGCTAAGAATTCATCAGTCGTTGTACTTGAATTTGTACATCTGGAAAAGCAAGAGGAGAGACAAACCCAGTTTTGAAAGTTTGTTCGCTAGCGTAGCGCCCATTCTCCAAATCTCGAAAAACTTTAAGTTCCCTATCCTGAAGATTTACAACCCAGTATTCAGCAATACCCGCTTCACTATAAATAGCTTTTTTCGCATTTAAATCTTTGTCAAGAGTAGTGTTGGAAAACTCAATCAGCCAAAAAATGTCATTGGGATAGGGATGGTGTTCTAGATAAACTGTTCCCAATGGTTTTACAATTGCTAAATCTGGAATTGGTTCCGAGTCATTGGGTAGAGTGATGGGGTGCGCTTCACGAATTTTCGCCCGATTTCCTAGCAATACCCGTAAATAATCCCCAAATTCACTATTGTAGTAAGCGTGGGTTTCTCGTTCTGGTGGCATAACTACAATATCTCCGCGCAATAACTCAACAGGCTGATCGTCGAATAGCCCTGCATCGATCGCCCGATGATACCGTTCAATTGTCCATTTGTAAGTAATGAAAGTCATGGCAATCAATTCTTAGAACGCATACAACGGTGATTCAATATTTTTATTATGGCAAATTGTATGCACTGAAAAAAAAAAAATTAAATTCTGCAAGAGGTCTATTCAATCTTCCTATATCAATCCAAACAAAAAAACGATCGTTCTCTCCCCAACAAACAAGAAAGAACGATCGCCAAAATTTCAACACAAATCAACACAAGTAGAAGTTGAAAGCTTATTTCACTATTCCCGCAACTGTAGCAATTTCTGTTTCAACAATTTGCGGAGAACTTAAAAACCCTTTGGCATAAATTGGTCGATTGCTTTGGGCAATTTCCGTGTAAGACTGACGCACTTCGGCGTTTACTGCCACAGTTTTTACATCGTACAATTTGGTAGCTAATTTCGGATAGAAACCAATCCCAATTATTAGTACCAAAAAGCTAGCGGCAATGAAGATTTCGCGGGGACTTGCATCTCTAAAGTGAGCATTTGCAGGTAAAACGCAGCTAGTACCAAAACACACAGCTTCTTGATCTCCCGAAGCTTTTAAAGTTTCATTACCCAGGTTGCAAGTAGGTGCAGCACCAGAGTTAAAGAAGATTTGTCGCAGCATTGAAAGCAGGTAAATTGGAGTAAGAATTACACCCACTGCGGCGAGGAAAACTGTAACCGTGCGGAAAGTAGAACTGTAGATATCGCCTGTAGTTACACCCACGAAAACGGAGAGTTCGCTAGCAAAACCGCTCATTCCAGGGAGTGCTAAAGATGCCATTGCGCCTGCGGTAAACAGTGCAAAAACTTTCGGCATTGCTTGACCAATTCCGCCCATTTCATTTAATGCTAGGGTATGAGTGCGATCGTAAGTCACGCCAGCCAAGAAGAACAATACCGCAGCAATTAAACCGTGAGAAATCATTTGCAGCATTGCACCACTCACACCTACATCAGTGTAGGAAGCAATACCCAGCAACACAAAACCCATGTGGGAAACTGAAGAATAAGCGAGGCGGCGCTTCATGTTAGTTTGACCAAAAGAAGTCAACGCGCCATAAATAATGTTAACTACACCTAAGATTGCTAAAACTGGAGCAAAGTAAACATGGGCATCATTGAGCATTTCCATGTTCAGGCGAATTAATCCATATCCGCCCATTTTCAGCAATACACCAGCCAAAATCATTGATACAGGAGCCGAAGCTTCGCCATGCGCGTCAGGGAGCCAGGTGTGCATCGGGAAAATCGCCAGTTTCACACCAAAGGCAATCAGTAAACCCGCATATAGTAAGAGTTCTAGTACTAATGGGTAATTTCTGGTGGCGAGTTCTGCCATATCAAAGGTGAGATTGCCACCGCCATAAAGCCCCATTGCTAAGGCTGCTACGAGGATAAATATAGAAGCTAGTGCAGTATAAAGGATGAATTTTGTAGCTGCGTAACGACGTTTTGGCCCACCCCAGATGGAGATGAGCAAGTAAACGGGAACTAGTTCTACTTCCCACATAATGAAAAGTAGCAGCAAGTCTTGAGCGACGAAAACCCCAATCTGGGCGGAGTACAACACCAGCATCAGGAAATAGAACAGGCGGGGTTTGCGATCGACTTGCCAAGCTGCCAAAATCGCTAAAGTAGTAACTAAACCTGCCAGAAGCACCAGCGGTACAGATATTCCATCAACCGAAACCGCCCAGTTAAGACCTAACTGCGGCACCCAAGCATACTTTTCGGCGAGTTGAAAAGTCGCACTGCTCGCATCGTAATGCTTCCAGAACGCATAGCACATTAAAACAAAATCTGCAATACCTACGCCCAGAGCATACCACCGCACGCGCTTGCCATCTTTGTCGGGCAACACGGGAATGAGCAGGGAAGCAACCAGGGGCAGCAGGACGATCGCAGTCAGCCAGGGAAATTGAGCCTCTATCATGGCTTTGAGCAAAAATACTTATTTAATCAATGATTATATTCTATTAAACTTCGTAACGATTTGGTTACATTTTTTGATAAAACTTTTTCTCCAATAAGTATATAGACTCATCTATGGGTAGAGGAGCGGGGGAGCTGAGGGGCAAAGGAGCAGAGGAGACAAGGGGACAAG
>NZ_JADEWG010000150.1 GCF_015207735.1 [Phormidium] sp. LEGE 05292 | reverse complement strand
CGGTATTGTCTTTGCATTTGTTGCAAATTTGTTTGGTGTATATCAATACGTTGATGATGCAGCGAATTTTGTCGGAAAAAGATTGGTTAAAGTTGATGCACAGAGATGATTTTCGCGCTCTCACTCCACTGACTTGGGGGCATATTAATCCTTATGGGACTTTCCGTTTGGATTTGGATGAGCGATTGTTGATTGACCAGGTGGCTTCTTAACCGAGAAAGAAATATCCTCTCAAACCCTTACCAGGCATGGGTTTCACTTGCTACTTTGCGGCTGGTGTCAGCTTCGCTATTTCTGGGCCTGTTTGGCTCTTGGTAGAGTCCAAGCTGGGTCAGGTGGCGTACCTGGAATCCAGCAAGCTGGACAAAATTGCTTTTTATGCACCTCTTCTACGGGCAATCCCGAACAAACAGCATCTAAATATTCCTCTGGGATAGACAATGCCACTGCCAATCCCTTCTTGGTCTTCTGATTTAAGCGATTAGTCTTGCCTCTCTCTAACTTCCCCAAACTCTGCAAGTGAATACCAGCGGCGGTCGCCACCTGTTGTTGTGATAACTTCATGCTGTTTCGCAATCGTCTGATGTAATTATCGAGCGTTTCATCGGGTTGGGGAGCTTTAGCAGCGGTCAAAGTATACATAAATATATGTCTATTTAGGTGGATGTTTAGTATTCAAACTAGAGATATAAATCTTAGTATATTTAATAGACTAAAGCCCATTGACTTTAACTTTAGCTCGACTAGCCAGACAATTTTTAGACCGACCAGAACTATCGCCAAGTACGCAGCGTTCCTACGAATTTACTTTAATGCCGCTGCTTGCAGAGTATGGTGCTGTACCTGTGGAGATGTTTACCCGTCCAATACTGGTAGATTACTTAAACAGGCTGTCAGCTAATTTGGCTATTACTACTCATCATCGCCATCAAGCTATTATCCAGGCGTTATTTAATTATGCGATTGAGACTGGTGAGCTCACCAGCAATCCGCTCGCTGGTTTAAAGCCACGCCCACCAAACAAAGACAAAGGAGAACACCACACAGAGCTAACTATTCGCTATTTGAGCGACCAACAACTCACCCAAGTCTATGAATTGGTTGCTTCTGATGCTAGAATGCACGCTATCGTCCGGTTGTTGCATCGGACGGGAGCCAGAATTGGTGAGTTGCTGGCTGTAGATTTAGCTCAAGTAGATATCAGTAGCCGGAAATTCCCCGTAGTGGGTAAAGGTAATAAGTACCGATGGTGTTTTTATAGTGAAGACGCTGCTATCGCCCTCAATGATTACATTAAATTTTATCGAGAGCCGAGCCATCCTGCATTATTTACAGCACAAAATCAGTTGACCAAGCAAGTGACACGCTTATCCTATCGAAGAGTACATACTTGCTGGAGCTGGCTCGTTGCCCAGCATCCTCTCCTCAAAGGAATTCGTCTCCACGACTTACGTCATACTTTCGCCACTGAACGAGTCGGGCTTATGGGGATAGAAGAACTACGCGCTTTAATGGGTCACGCGGATATTCACACTACATTACTATATCAAAAAGTTACATCTCATCGAGCAGAATTGGTGGCTCAAAAAACTTTAAATATTTTAACAAAAACTATTAATTAAACCATAAATAATTATTTACTATTTATATCTATTATCAGTCGCTTTTTCCAACTAAATTCAGGCTACCGGAGAGTACTAGGAGTACTCTGCTGCCATCAACCGAGTTAATACTACAAAACTCCCACCTTTGACTCACAACATTGTCTGAAATCCTCTGTGGGTAAGGTTTACAGCCTTAGCGTACATTTTCGTTCCATTGCTACTCGTAGGCGTGCTTCCAGTCCAATCACCGTTTGATGTAATAAGACATGGTTGAGCACACTTCCCAAAGCATACTTAGTTCCCTCATCTTGAGCAGCCACTTCTACTGCTTCACTGATAGCAATACCCAAACTACCCGTGCTGTTGGGATGTTCTGCTAAAATCGCTCTCCCCGCTTGAGTTTCATCACTCGGACTGGCAACTACTCTGGCTCCGTAAGACTCCATCAATGCTCGACGATAGGGTTTTTGGTTGTAACTCACTTTCACCATGTAAACCAAAACTTCCAGCCCAAACAATGCTCCAGCAAATGCTAGAGAAGAACCCCACTGTCCGGCTCCGGTTTCTGTTGTCAAACGCTTTACCCCTGCTTGTTTGTTGTAGTATGCCTGAGCAACGGCAGTATTTGGTTTGTGACTTCCGGCTGGGCTGACTCCTTCGTACTTGTAGTAGATTTTGGCTGGCGTGTCCAGGGCTTTTTCTAGACGACGTGCGCGATATAGTGGTGTAGGTCGCCATTGACGGTAGATAGACTGCACTTCGCCGGGAATCTCAATCCAACGTTCTTGGCTGACTTCCTGTTCAATCAAACTCATGGGAAATAAGGGAGCCAAGTCATCGCCAGTAATGGGTTGTCCTGTACCTGGATGGAGAACGGGGGGTAGTGGTGTGGGTAAGTCTGCCTGAATGTTATACCAGGCTGTGGGCATTTGGTTTTCTGTTAACAGGTATTTAATTGTTTCCATTTCTGATTTTTGCTTATCTTAGAAGTTTCTATTGTCCCCGATTGTTCCACTCTGAGAAAACCTTTTTTTAGATTATTTTACGTCAGCATAAATTTTGCATAATCTACCCTGTTTGGGGAGATGGAGAAGCGTTAGTACCGATCGAGCATTATGTGCTAATGTTTCCGGTTGTGATTATTATCGGACTTTTTCCTCTAATAGCCGATTTTTTGCTACTTGATTTGGTAACTGAAGCTGTTGATTCCAAGTTGATTCTGAAGGGAAAACTCTAGAAGAATTAGGTAGCAATTTTACCATTGGGGAACCCATTTGGTTTTCCCTATTACTTCGACCATAAGCTACAATTACTTCTGGGATCTCTTGGCAAAATTTATCAGGTAAGCAGCGCAGATCGTCCACAGCTAAATAAATGCTTTTTACTTCTTCTCGTCTTGATAATGTAGAAAGAGAAAGCACTTCTATCGGGTCAGTTGCTATCACTGCTCTTTCTATTAATTCACTTTCTTGTCCACCCACTACCACCCAAAAACAACCTGCTTTTCGATGAGTACCAGCAACAATTTCTCTCCTCTCATCTGTTCCCATACAAGTTGCTCCAGTAATGTGATGATTTTCTTCAATCAAACGGTTTAAAAAGATAATATTGGCATGATTATCAGCATAAATTATGCCTTTTTCATGCAGCGAATTCACTATTTCAGGAGACAGCTTTTTTGTTTTAGTCAAATACGAATATACTCGTTGCCATTGATTATCATCCGGTACAGGTGGCACAAACTTACAAGAAATTTCTTTCTCAAGAATAGCTGATATTTTTGTTTGAGCATATTCCACCGCCGCTGATAATATTTCACTTGGTTCAAACCGTTCTTGCATCCATTCTATTGTTCGCTCAAAATTGTAATTATTAGCTTGCATTATCAGAGATATTGCACCATAACCCTCTCGCTTTTCCTCACTCCAATAAAACTGATTATCGTCAATTTTGATAATACTTTTACCTCGTCTCCAAATACCTGCTTTTTTTGGCATCGAATCAAAACCCAATTCCCAAGCTACTACTTCTAAATTAGGTTTTTGTTGAGCTAGAAGAAGGCGCTCTAATTTTTGTCTTTCTCGTTCGCTGGATATAGCTTTTGAGCGTGATTTTTCATTTTCTTCTAACAACCACTGACGATGAACTAACTGGTGATTAATGATGTCTAAATGAGGTGTTAAGAGTGCGATCGCTTTTTCCCTATAAGCACCAGTATTTTCTCCCATTACAGGTACAGGTAACAACTTTTCTAAATTTAATTCTAACCCATCTTGATTAACAGCTTGATAATATTGCTTAACTCTTTTATGTTTAGCTTTAGAACCTTTAATCCCTCGTTCTATTCCCAACTTAGCCACAGCAGCAGCATAACTATCTTGAATTTTAGATAAATTATTTCTTGAACCACCAAAAGGAGTTTGATAATAACTCAATTTTCCATTTTCAGCCAGAGGTATCCATAAACAATGAATATGAGGAGAAGCTTCATCTAAATGCAAAGTAGTTTGAAGAATATTATCTTTGAGTTGCTCTTTTAACCATTGATTACTAACTTCTTGCCAAACTTCTAAGCGTTGAATATCCCATTCACCATAAGAGTGAGTCGAGTCAGGACGAAAGTATTCAGCCGAAACTCCCAAAACAATTTCTACTGCAACTACCGCATTTTTTCTAATTTTTTGCTCCCCCACTTTCTGGAAAGCTAAATTCACCACACCATTACTCGTTCCCTCACCAGCAAGTAAAACTACTCCCCGTGAAGCATCAGCATTAATTGGAGAAAAACTTCTGATATCGTGACTTGCTGCTACACCAAGAGAATGCCAACTTTTCAGTTTTTTAATTCTTAGTATTGCTTGTGGTGTCATGTTCTATATTCACAGTAATTATTTCTCCATTTTTACTTTTGACGAAGTAAGTAAACGTCTGACGAAAGCATTTACTATCAGAACAGGAAACTTGATCTGGTGGCAACTTTGAATTAATCGTAATTTCTGGAGAACGAGTATATAAACGAGAAAGATTCGATTGTCCGCTAATTATGAAATACATTACTACAATAGTTGGCGTAAATAGATATGCCATAGTATTCAATATACTAGAGAAATTATTTAAGCCAACTTTCGATTTTGGTTGTTGCACCAAATTGGTAACTTCTCTTTCTAAATAACTTTGCTCGGGAAATCTATCAAAAATTAAGTCTAATTCCGTTCCTAAATGAGTTCCCAACATTTCAATAGGTTTCCACTCAGTATGAATAGGAAACCCTTTCAAATTCATTTGTTTAATAAACCTTTCAATTTCCCATGCTTTTTCTCCCAACCCACTAAACTCAATACTGTATTCAATTCCTTTGTAACTTTCTCTTAACTTGAATAGAGGGACAAAATCTGGGTATCTCCATTGAGCTTCTTCTTCTCGCTCAATAACTGTTTCCCACAGAGAAAAAAATGGATTTTCGTCTCTGTTAGTGCAGCTTAAATCTTTAATCTCTGTCATATCTGAGAACATTAACTGTTATCTATTCCATCCTGAATGATTACTCTACTTTGCACCATTTCCTTTCCGGTAGATTCTCAGACTACTTTCTTACTTAATTTGCTTATGTTTAAAGATGGAAACACTTTCTATCTTTCGGCATAGAGACGAGGTAAATCCGGTAATCCAGCACTGATTAAATCTAGATTTCTGGTAAAAATGTAGCCAGATTAGAAATAAAGCGGAAATATCACCTCAAACTTTCAATATTCTTTAAATATCTCTCTAAATTTCTGTCTAACTTGTTCAAACCTAAAATACGCCTAGTGAAAGACGATGATTCATCACAGCAAAGAATATTTTGGGAAAGCCACAGGAAAAAGCTGGGAACTAAAGCTAAAGAAAGGAGGTGTTTAATGTCTAAAGAAAACTCGATAACACCAGATGCAATCCTGGCATTAGATACTGGAGGTGAAGGAACTAAATTTATTTACTCTTTAATTTCTGGCGAAGCTTATAGCGGATTTATGGAACCAGAAGTCATTGAAATTCCTCAGTCTTCTCAAGAAGAATTTCAAAACTTAAAACTCTCAGTAGCCGAACCAGAAGATGCTTGCTGGGTAGGGTGGAATGGACAGTATCATGCTGTGGGATATTTAGCTAAAACTCAATTTTTAGCTAATGACAGATTAGCCGAATCTAAAGTAGAAGCTGCTTCCTCTAAAGCATTAGCAGCTATTTGGGTGATGGCTGCTAAATTAAAATTGAAAGAACGATTTAAGTTAGCAGTTAAATTAGTCCTACCTCCTGGTGAATTTGCGGCGCGGGAAACGCTACAAAATAAACTCTTATCTCAGGCGAAAAACTTCTCTACTCCTTCGGGGAAAATCTTCACCGAAATCGTTCACTTTCAATGTTTGCCAGAAGGTGCCGGAATATATTTAAATTACTTGGATGCCAATGAAAACGCACTCAAACGCAAAACTATTGCCTTTGTTATGTTAGGACATCGTAATGCTTCCGTGCTGGTTTCTCGACGTGGTGTACTGAAGGAAGGTTTAACTAGCAATTTGGGTTTTCAGCAGTTGGTACGTTCAGTTCAATACCGTTGTTCTCATCAAAATAGCGATCGCTTAACACCAAGCATAGCTCGTGCTGGCTGGGAAATCAATCTCACTGAATTATACCCCTTGGCATTTTCAAATAGCGAACCGGAACGGGCTAAAGAAGTAGAACAAATTGCTTTAGCAATTCAAAAATCTCAACCTGAATATTTTAACGCCTTGCAGTCTTGGCTGATTAATACAATCCCCTTTGACACTTCAGAAATTGTCTTTTGTGGCGGTACTGCTGATTACTTAAAACCTAAACTTTCTGAAGCATTTAATCGCTTTGACTTAACCTGGCACGCTAATACCAAAATTCCAAGAGAATTAGACAGTTACAATTTGGGTTTTCGACTATGTGATGTCTATGGATTGTATCGGTATTTGAAGCTTTTTACTAACAATCAAACAACAGTTAAATCCACAGGAGGACGTAGTGAGTAATTTAAAAGATTACAAGTTAAGATTGCGACTGGTTGCAGATACTAAAGATGATTTAGTAATGCGCTGGTTATCGAACTATGGTATTCCCGAACGCTACAAAGAATTTCTCATGCCTTGCTTAAAAGCTTGTTGGTTGCCTCGTGCTCTAATTGAAACCCAAGCAACACATCAAGAAATTCAACTTGCTGCCGCTGATGGGGTGCTGTGGTTAGAGCGTCAAATTGATTATCTCCGGCAATTAGGACAACTGCCAAATTACAACAGACAACCAGTAGTAATGTTTGGAAAACTCCCAAGTCAGAGTGCCACAACAGAAACCGAAAATGCTCCCGATATCTCAGATATTGAAACTGGATTTGGTACATGGAGTTGATGGGGAGGTGGGGAAGTGGGGAGATGGGGAGATGATTACAGCTTGAGAATGGAGAACTTTTTTGATATGCCAAGAACCAAGAAATTGCCCCAAGTGGAGCAAAAACAGTTGGAGGATAAGGAGACAAATATCGATCATCTTGTAGCAGGAGATTTGCCGCAATCACTTACCGAATCTACTACACCAGAAACATCAGAAGTTGGAGATACCACTGCTTTTGCTCATTTGGGAAAAAACTCTTACTCAGATTCCGTTGACAAACAACTGACTTACATTCACTTCTGGGGAGGAGAACGGGGTGGTGCGGGTAAATCCACCGGGAGTCGTGTGATGCTGCATTTTTTGCTTAACGTAGTTAAAGATAGTACATTTTATCTGGTAGAAACCGATCGCTCTAGACCAGATGTAAAAACCTACTATGGCGAACTATTAGGCAACCGCTGCGTTGATGCTTTCTTCAGCGAAGCCGAGTTTAAAAGTAATTCGGCAGACATCATCTTTGAAAAAGCCCTCCAAACAAATGTACTAGTCAATCTCCCGGCACAGATTGCCGTTCCCTTTGACGAATGGATTGAGCGCAACTGCTTGGCGGAAATGACTGCTGAAAAGAACATCAAAATGGTGATGTGGTTTGTTTGTTCCGGCGAAGAGGATAGCGTCGATTTATTCTTCCAATCTCTCGAAAAGTACGGCTGTTGGATGCAGCACGTCTTTGTCAGGAACGAAGGTGTTTGTCCCGATGAAGCAGTATGGCAGAGAATCGCTCAACTGCCCAAAATGAAACAAGCTCAGGAACAATACCATTTCCCTGTCATCAACCTGCCCAAATTCTACATGGCGGATAGAGATGCTCTGAAAACCAACCCCATGCCCTTTGAGCAAGCCTTGAAGCGAAATGACATTTTCACTGAACTCGGCAAAAAACGTACCCACAAGTTTCTTGACAAAGCTGCTAGCGAATTTAATAAGACTGGCTTATTCGATACCAACTATTGATTATGAATTTGTATAAAGGCTTGCATCTAGTGGGTGGTGAATTGCCCGGTGTGGGTAAGTCGGTGGTAGCTAAAGCGCTGGTTGATTTTTGTCGTAGTCAACAGTGGCAAACAGTAGCAGTGGAGGCGGATTTGTATGGGCAGAGTATTAAATTTTGTGACAATGCGATCGCTATTCCCTTATCTGCGCTTGATGGCGAGTTCGAGCGTGCCGATATTTTATTCGATTTGGCTGGTCGAGCATTGGTAATCGTCAACCTCCCACCCCGCTCAAAAAAAGACTTGGAGTATTGGCTTGATGTTAACAGCGTGTTGGATGCAGCTTCCGAACGTGGCATTCCGGTAGCCCATTGGTTTGTTAGCAATGGTGAAAATCAGAGTTTGGAGAGACTGCGAGAATCTATGACTAAGTATGGGGATAAAATGATTTACATCCTGCTGCTAAATGCCTATTTTTGCTCTTTTTCTGACAATTACGGTTATAGGGAAAACTGCTGGATGGAGGAAGCATTGAAATTGGGGACGCTGCGGTTGGTGGAATTTCCCAAACTTTATCCGGTGGACATGAAACGGTTGGAGAAAGTTGGAATGCTTTTTTCCCAAGCAATCCACAAACTTGAGTTCCCAGTTATGACGCGCTCGCGCTATTTCCAATTTGTGACTGCTTATACCAAGGAATTTTACTCAACGGGTTTGTTTGGCAAAGGGCCGCCATTACCTCAGCAGGTCGCAACTCATTGAGTGTAGAATTGCGATCGCATTTACCCACTCAACTAAGCAACATTCGATTGCTCATTTACAGAACCAGTTCTCGCGGCTAACGTCTGCACTGCCACTGCTACTATTTCAACCACTGCTTCTGTAGGAAGAGTTCGCACTTTAGACAATATCTGCTCTAAGGGTTCCTCCGATGGCAGTTCTCCTTTCACAAGGTATGTTTGCAGATCGGCAAGGCTCCAACCCTTCAATGTTGCCAACTTTTCTAAATTTTCCGTATCGGGCCAAGCCAAGCCGGACTCCCAAAAATTAACGCAGGAATTACTCACGCCCAATTGCTGGCAAAAACGGCGTTGAGAAGAAGAACCTCGTAATTCTTTTATGAAGGCTGCAAGTCGTTCGGCTTTGGTGGACATATCTATTATTTTACTTTTATTTGCTCGATCGGATAATTGCGCTTTCCTTGACTTAATAAGGTAAACTAAATATTGCTTGATACATTAAGCAAATTTGTTTATCCTGTCATACAAAAGGTGGTTAATCAAAAAATATAGCTCAGTTTGCGTCTACACCTAGTTTAGCTGCAATTGCCTTGTTTTGTGGATTGATCTACTTAATATTCAACAAATAAAGGCATTAAATCTCACCTCGATATTAAGAGATCTGCTTTAACCTCTACTGAATATCACTTCAGGCTACTCACTTTTAGTTAGTTAAGTTGCCAATATGTCTTTAGTTATGAAAATAAGGAATTCGAGGAAACTTAACTGGCTATACATTGACCGAGTGTTTGCTCGATCAGCCCCAGTGTTTTGTGACCACTGAAGCTAATCTACCTGAGTCGGAACATAACGGTTAACCTAGTTAGCCCCTCGCTCAAGAAAAATAAAAAGCTACTTACATTGTGTCTTACAAGGTAAAAAAAGTCTTGAGCAAATAAGTTAAAAAAAGGTTCCGACTCCTGTAACCCTTACAACACAGGAGTTTCAAAAAATATGTCCGCATCTACTAATTTTGGCAAAAGATGCAGGGAAGGCGATCGCATTAACAAAACTACATACTTGCCACTTGGGGAAGGAGGTACTCCTAATGACCTCTAAAAATCGACTCATCCCCACCAACAAAACTCACACCTGCCCCATCTGTAACGACACCAGCGGCGACTGCCGAATCCATTCCCACCAAGAACTCATTCTCTGTCACAGCTTCATCGACCAAGATGCCCAAATCAACGATTGGCGTTACCTCCGCCCCAGTAAATGTGGCACCTGGGGCGTATATGTCACCGACAACGGCAAATATTACTCAACAGAACAAAGAACTCAACACCAACTCCAAAGACAACGCCAAAAACAACGCCAGCTAGCAGGCGCTTTACCCATCCCAGAAAGAGACAAAGGATTTCGTCAACTTAGTCATCACCTGAGCTTAACCACTCGCCATCGCCAGAAACTGCACTCTCGCAGCCTTAACGACCAACAAATCCAATCAGTAGGCTATTTCTCCATTTTTGCCCATCAAGAACTCCCCTGGGGCATTCCCATCAACTTTCCCGGCGTAGACCGAACTGGCACCAAACTGTGGATTAAACCAGAAAACCAAGGCATTGCCATCCCCATCCGCAACCAGCAAAATCAAATTATTGGCTGTCAGATTCGCCGCGATAGCGATGAAGGCCCACGTTACCTTTGGTTAGGAGGAGGTGATAAATCTTCTCGACTTCCCAACGGTGAAATGCCCTTGGGCTTCTGCCGTCCCCTCATTATCCAACCCATTCAACGTCAAAACGTTGGATTAGCCGAAGGATTCCTCAAATCTCAGATTGCCGCCTTTTTTTTGGGACAAATCATTCTTGGTGCAGCCGGAGGACAATTTGAACAATCTCCCCAACAACTGAAACAATATTTAACATCAGCCGGAGTCCAACTAGGAGATTACATCGACATTTACCCCGATGCAGGCGATATCTTAAACCGCCATGTTATGAATCGCTGGCAAAAACTAGTTAACCTCCTGAATAACTGGGGCTACCTCGTTCAATTCGCCTGGTGGGGACAAATTAGCAAAGAAGCTTGTGATATTGACGAACTACAGGGCGAAGATTTAGCTAGTATTCAATACATCAGCGCCACTCAATTCTTTGCTCTTTCCCAAGAATTAAGAGGAGAAACTGATTTAAAAACTGACGAACAAATTCGCCGACAACGCTATTTAGAAGAAATCTCCCTTACCTATAAACAACTTACTACCCTTACTTATCAACCAAACTTAGAACTAAATCAAGAATATCTTCCAGATGATTTGTGGGAAAAACTTCCCTCTCAAGGTATTGTAGCCATTAACTCTCGTAAAGGTTCCGGCAAATCCAAAGCCATCTTAAAACCACTCATCAGTCATTTCAAACAATTAGGAAAGCGCGTTTTATCCATTGTCCCTAGAGTAGTTCTAGGTCGAGAACAATGCGTTAAATTCGATTTACTGTGGGTTGATGAACTTGGTGAAACTCAATCTTCACAACTGCGACAATTAGGAGGTGCAGTTTGTTGGGATTCCTTACTTAAATTATTCGAGCAACACTGGGATGTTATCATTATTGATGAAGCCCGGATGGGATTTAAACATTTATTAACAGCGAATACTGCCGTCAAACAACAAAGACCGCAAATTCTTCATGCTTTTAGTTTATTAATCGAAAGAGTATTGAGTAATAAGGGAGCAGTAGTTCTTTGTGATGCTGATTTAAGTAATCCCGAATTAGACTATATTAAATCCTTAGCCCCAAACAATACTCCCACTTATATTGTAGTCAATCATCATCGCGGTACTCCCCGACAATTTATTCTTTACAAAGGCGAACATAGTAAACCAGAAGTAGAACGCCAAATTTATGCTCATATCGAACGAATAATTAATCTTGATGACTCAGATTCAGAACGAGAACCAATCATTATTACCGCCGACTCTCAAAGTGAATTAGAAGCGATAGAACGAGAATTAATAGATGCTTTTCCCCAACTTAAAACCCTGATTATTCGCATTGATGGCAAAACCTCCGAAGAAGAATGGGCTAAAAATTTTGTTGCTGAAATTAACCAAGAAATTCATCGACTTAAACCTTTAGTATTATTATATTCTCCCAGCATGGCAGTTGGTGTTAGTATTGAAATTGATTGGTTTAAACAGATATTTGCTTTATATTCTGGAGTCTTAGAACCTTGTGAATTTAGACAACAATTAGCTAGAAATAGACAAAATATTCCTATTATCCTTTGGAGTGCTAATCAGAATAATCAATTTACTGGATGCAGTTCCCCACTACCCAGAGTTATTAAAAGTACCCTATCCAGAAATATTAAAGACTGCCAACAAGAAGATATTTTACAATTAGCTTATGAATTAGCCAGAGAAGAATCTGAGGGAGATTTAAGTAAATTCCAACAAGTGTTCCAGAAAATTTGGAACAATGGTAATTGGAACAATCCTCATTTAGAATTGTGGGTGAAAATCCAAGCGAGGATTAATTATTCTAAACCTCATTGCGGGGAAAATATTCAACTTGAATTAAGGGAAAGGGAAAATGCTTTAATTACTTCCTGTGTCGGTGAAAAAAGTGGGTTTGGAACACGCATTACTAGACAGAAAAAACAAATCAAACAGGAATTAGCTACACTTTTGAGTACCGGGGCTAATTCCCGAATGACTCTGGAAGAAGCCCAAGAAATTAAGCGAAATCCTCAAGCTAAATTTGCACAACGAATGCTCGCTGATGGAGTATTATTGCGTGAATATTTACCAGGGGTTAATCTCACCCCTGAATTCATTTATAAATACAAAATCTCTAATCCTCATTGGCTAACATCTCAATTTCTTTATTGGTTGGCTACTCACCCGCATGAGTGTAAAATTTTAGATTCTCGTAAGTGGAAATCTCATGGCTTTAAGTGGATGTCAGGAGAAGTCTTTTTACCAGATCTGAGACCGAAAATTATCCAGGCTCAGTTGCTGGTAGAATTGGGAATTATTGATTTGATTGGGCAGGAAGAGAATTTTTCTAAAAATTCACTGCTGATTCAGGAGATAATGAGACGGGCGATGGAAAAGAGCGATCGTCTCAAACGTTATTTTAATTTGAAAGTAACTTCTTCAACTGACCCGATTAGCTTTGTTGGTAAACTGTTGTCCAAAGCTGGAGTCAGTAGTAAAAAAGTTTATAGTGATGGCAAAGTTCGTTATTATACTGTCTCTGGTCGGAACCAACCAGAAAGATTAGCGGTACTATTAGCTTGGAATCAGAAATATTGGGATTTGCAACCAGAGTCAGCAAAACAAGCTTTTCTTCAGTTAAATGCTTGTTCTCTGACTAATAAAGATGAAGCTTTAGTTTCTCCCCAAAAGTTAGCTGTTGAGCTTCCTTCACCTCAAACTTCCGAGAAAAACAATAATAAATTTCTCTCTCCTAAAGATGACCCAGCTATTAAATGGTTACTAGATTTGTTAGCCGACTTGGAAATAGATTTAGAATTCCATCCCCGTTTTTACTCCGAGGATTTGGTTGATTCCTTTGCTTTAGCTGAATTATTGTCACAGGGATGCCAAGAAAGATTGATGGAAATTTGTCCTGATTATTGGGATAGGGTAGTTCATGCACTTGGTAAGGTCAGTGAATTTTTAGGTGACTCATCAGAAGAATTAGGAGATGATATCAAGGAGCAGCACATCAATCCACCACCTCAGCATTATTATCTTAAATGGCTCAAAAGCCTGTTAACGGATTTAGAAGCTACTCCCTCTCCTCATCCTAGATTTGACTCAAGTGAGAAATTAGCTGATTTGTTAACCCAAGCTAACTTACTGGCAACTCATTGCTCTAGTGAACTGTTAAAAGCTTGTCCTGACTACTGGGAACGGTGTTCTCAAGCAGCAGCGGAACTAGTCAAGTTACTACCTGACTCTACAGTTCTCGACTTTAGTCCACAGGAAGTTAACGCCTGTGTTCATCGTTTGAAAGCGGCTATTGAGTACGGCACTACTTGGGTAAAAATCGTCCTCAAACCTTGGCAAACTACCCAACGTCGGGCTATAGTCCAAGCGTTAGGAACTGTAGCACAATCCGCTGTCTTACGTTTAACTCAGATCTTTCCTGATTGGTTAACTTGGGGCTATCAGTTCTGATTGGCTGTTATTCATTGGAGCAATAGGTCGTTTTGGATTATTCAATAACCTTTCAAAAGCTTGCTGTTGATGATGTTCATCTAACCAAGCATGGTAAGTTTGGATATGTATCGCTACCGAATGCCCCATTTGCTTCGCCGCTAACGACACCTCCAGTCCATACTCCATACTTCTGATTGCCCAAGCGTGACGCAAATCGTAAGGACGAAACTCCATTCCCTGTCGGCGAAAATATTACGACACTCTTTGCCCCAACTCCTTATTATTCCTCCCCGTACACCCTGGCACTTTCACATCCATCAACTGCCAATATTCCACCGATTCAGGATGTAGAGGCCAAACTCTCCTTTCCCCAGTCTTACCCTCCATCACCCGCAACACCCCTGCTTGTCTGGGAAACTGTTCTAAATCCAAGTGAAACACTTCATGGGGTCTGAGTCCGTAAGTTGCCAACATCCCAAAACACCACTGCCACTGCGAATTAGTAATTTTGTCTCTCCAAGTGGCGATCGCTTCATCACTAGGTAGCTCTCGTTTACTTACTTTCGTGGGCGAATAATTTCCACTAAACCTTTTCACATCGAAATTAAAGTTAGCTATTTCCACTAATTTAGCCAAAGCTAAACAAGTTTTCTGCCGCATTCTTGTATCTGGATTTGTCGTTTTAATTGCTGAAATTATAATTTCCTTTGATAGTAACTCTGGTTCTTCCGTACTTACTGTGCTAAATTATTAGGGAAGTGCCAGAACAATAAAGCTCTTAATTCAAAATTGCGGAAATTCCTAAAGCCAAATCCACAACGTTTGAGTAATTTCAATTTATTATTAAT
>NZ_JADEWG010000014.1 GCF_015207735.1 [Phormidium] sp. LEGE 05292 | reverse complement strand
GATGGGGAGATGGGGAGATGGGGAGAAAATATAACCTTTATCCTTTCTTGCCTTCTGCCTTCTGCCTTCTGCCTTCTGCCTTTCTTCTGCCTTCTGCCTTCTGCCTTCTGCCTTCTGCCTTTCTTGTGTCTTAATTTGACTTGAACGCTTAAACTAGGCTAAGAGTTAGTGTTAATACCTTTGTTTAAGAATGTCTGAAAAATACAAGTCTATTCACCTGCTGCTGATTACGGTACTTTGCTTTGGCTTTGCGGCTTTTGGTTGTTCTTCTTCGCCGTCGAAGTCAACGAATGTTACACCGACTCAGCAACCTACTACTTCTGCGGCTACGACACCTGTTCCTAGTACGGTTCCGGCTGCGGAGAGTACAAGCATTGCACAATCTAGTCCAGGTACGAGTGCGAGTACTTCAACTTTAGAAAGTCTTCCTAATATTAGCCAACCAAGTAATATTGACCAATCAACTACAACAGCTGCTATACCTAATACATTAGCTGCTGCACCTGCGCCTGGTAGTGCTGCTGATTTTTATCAAAAGGGAATTGCTAGTGCGAAACAGGAGGATTTAAAAAGTGCAGAAGAGTTTTGGCGTAAATCTATTGAGTTAGATCCGAAAAATTTTGAAGTTCATTCTAATTTGGGGGTGTTGTTGCAGCGTCAGGGTAAGTTGGATGAAGCGGTTTCTCAATATCAAGAAGCTTTGCGTCTGAAGCCTGATGATGTGGATACGGTGATGAAGTTGGCTATGGCTTTGGGGCAACAGAAGAAGTATGATGAGTCGATCGCACAATCACAAACAGCTGTTCGTCTGAAGCCGGATTTGGCACCTGCTCATATTCTTTTAGCGGCGGCTTTTTCTCAGCAAGGGAAGAATGATGAAGCTATAGAAAGTTTGAAAAAAGCTCAGGATTTATGGAAGAAACAAGGGCAAAAAGAACAAGCTGCGGGTGTGCAAGCTCAGTTGGCTACTTTGTTAGGAAAACAAGGTAAGTTTGATGAGGCTAGTACTCAAATTAAGCAAGCTATTGCGCTGAAACCTGATTTTGCTCCAGCTTATATTTTGTCTGCGGAAATTGCTATGCGACAAAATAAACCGGAGGAAGCTATCAGTAGTTTGCAAAAGGCTAAGAGTTTGTTTAAAAAGCAAAAACAAAATGACCAATTAGCAGCTACTCAAATGCAGTTGGCAGTGGTTTTTGGACAACAAAAAAAATACGCCGAAGCTAGTACACAAGCTAAAGAGGTGTTGCAGTTAAAGCCTGATTTTGCTCCAGCTTATTTGATATTGGCGGAGGTGGCGACACAGCAGGGAAATAATAGTGTGGCGATCGCTAATTTACAGAAAGCTAGAGATATTTTTAAAGCTAAGGGACAAACTGATGCTCAATTAGAGACACAGTTGAAGTTGGCTTTCGCTTTAGGGAAGGAGAAGAAGGTTGATGAGGCGATCGCTTTATCGAAAGACGCAATTACCCTGAAGCCTGATTTTGCTCCCGCCCATTATGTTTTAGCGATTGGATTGGCTGAAAAAGGTCAAAAAAATGAAGCTCTAGCTAGTTTGCAAAAAGCTAAGGAGTTATTTACAACTCAGGGTAAAAATGAGGAAGCACAAAAAATTGATACGATGATCCAAAAACTGAGCGCGAAGCAGTAAATTAGGTCTATGCAAGCAGGCAAAGTTTATATTGTTGGTGCTGGCCCAGGTGATATAAATTACCTGACGGTGCAGGCACAAAAAGTGTTAATGCAAGCGGAAGTATTGGTTTATGATGCGTTAGTGGATGCCCAACTTTTGCAGTTAGTACCAGCAAATTGTTGCCTGTTTGATGTGGGAAAACGTGGTGGTAAACCCAGCACAAAACAAGCAGAAATTAATACCTTGCTAGTTGAACAATGTCAGCAAGGAAAACAAGTTGTCCGGCTAAAAAGTGGCGATCCGTTTATTTTTGGTCGCAGTACTTCAGAAATTCAAGCATTAAAGACAGCTGGTTGTAGTTTTGAAGTAATACCAGGAATTTCTTCAGCTTTAGCAGCGCCTTTATTAGCCGGAATTCCTTTAACCGATCCTGTATTAAGTCGCTGTTTTGCTGTTTTTAGTGCCCATGAACCAGATGAACTAGACTGGGAGGCTATCTCCCAGATGGAAACTTTGGTGATTTTGATGGGGGGAAGAAATCTTGAGGAAATTGTAAGTCGGTTGGTTAGGTTTGGTCGATCGCCAAAAACCCCGATCGCAGTTATTCGTTGGGCGGGACATCCCGAACAAGAAGTTTGGACAGCAGAACTGAAAAATGTGGTTCAGGTAACAGCTAATGTTTCTCTTTCTCCAGCAGTAATAGTAGTTGGTGAGGTTGTAGGGTTACACCCCTATATGCAGCCTAACGATTAAAATTATATATTTTGATAGCAGATTCAGTTAAACTACTTTATTATCAAGCAGAATCTACAATTAGTAACAACGTGAATCGAATTAACCCAGAACTTCCTTTAACAGGGACAACTATATTAGTAACCCGTGCTGCTGGACAATCTAGCGAGTTTTGCCAATTGTTGCAACAGCAAGGTGCGGTAGTACTAGAAATGCCAGCTTTAGAAATTACTCCTCCTTCCAGTTGGTTTGCTTTGGATGAAGCGATCGCTAATTTACATACTTTTAACTGGTTAATTCTCACTTCTACTAATGGTGTAGATTACTTTTTTAACCGACTGCAAGACAAAGGGTACAATTCGCAAATTTTAGAGAAAGTAAAAATTGCTGTGGTAGGTAAGAAAACTGCGGCATCTCTAACACAATATGGCTTATCTCCTAACTTTATTCCACCAGATTTTGTGGCAGATTCTTTAGTAGAACATTTTCCTGAACAATTACCAAACCAAAAGATTCTTTTTCCCAGAGTGGAAACAGGCGGTAGAGAAGTTTTAGTCCAAGAATTAACCGCCAAAGGTGCAAAAGTGGTGGAAGTTCCCGCTTATCAGTCGGGTTGTCCTAGTTCAATTGCGCCGGAAATTTTACAAGCATTACAGCAGGAATCTATAGATATCATTACTTTTGCTAGCTCTAAAACCGTGCAGTATTTTTATCAATTAGTAAAAGATAAATTATCCTTAGATAAGTTACAAAAAATTACTATTGCTTCTATTGGCCCACAAACCTCGAAAACCTGCCAACAGTTATTAGGAAAATTTGATGTAGAAGCCACAGAATACACCCTGGGGGGATTAACTGAAGCCATTGTTGAATGGGTGGAGAATAGGCAGATTATTGCTGACTAAAGCAAAGCCAATTATTATTGATTTAAGGAGAAATCCGAAAGATATTACCGATCGCAAAGCAATGGAATTTAGCTTGTCACAGAGTAATAATATTCTTAGGGCAGTAATAGAAGATACTACTGATGCTATTTTTATCAAAGATCTTCAGGGAAGATACTTATTTGTTAACGCTGCAATTGCTAAAATTTTTGGTAAGCCAGCCGGAGAAATTGTTGGCAAGGATGATACAGAATTTTTTGCCTTAGAAACAGCGAGAAAAATCATGGAAAATGACCGCCGAATTATTAGCAGCGGTCAGTCAGAAAGTGTGGAGGAGATTGTTTTTATTAACAACAATACACAAGTCTATCTTTCCACAAAAAATGTGTATCGAAATTCTCAAGGAGAAATTATTGGTTTAATTGGAATAGCACGAGAAATTACAGACCGCAAACAAGCAGAAGAAGAACGTTTAGAATTAGTCAAAAAATTAAGCCAAGAAAGAGAAGATTTAACTGCTTTAAGTAAAGTGACAGCTAATGCAGTTAGTACCTTAAACTTAGCTGATTTACTAAATATATTGCTGCAACGAATTGTGGAGGTAATTAAAGCAGATGCAGGCGTAATTTTGTTAAAAGAAGGCGATCGCATATCCGTGCGAGCTACCATTGGGATTGAAGCAGAAGTGCGATCGGGATTTAGTGTAGCGATCGGTCAAGGTTTCGCTGGTACTATTGCAGCTTCTCACCAACCATTGTATATAGAAGATGTTCAAGCAAATCCGCTGATAATTAGCCCGATTTTAAAACAGCTGAATATTCGCACAATGATGGGTGTACCTTTAAAACGAAATGGGAATTTAGTGGGAGTGTTGCACGTAGATTGGTTTAAGATTCATCCTTTTAGCGATCGGGAACTTCATCTATTAGAAATTACCGCCGAACGCTGTGCAATGGCAATTATTAATGCTCAACTTTATGAGCAAACTAAACAACTACAAGAAAGTTTGCAACTACAAATCGAGCGAATGCCGATTGGCTGTATTCTTAAAGATGAAAACTTTCGGATTATTGATTGGAATCCAACAGCAGAAAAAATTTTTGGTTATACCAAACAAGAAGCATTGGGTAAATACCCCGAACAATTAATTAATTTCCCCGGCGCTAGACCAGTTATTCAACAAATTCGCCAACAACTAGAAGCAGGAAAAATGATAGATCATAATTTAATGGAAAACATTACTAAAGATGGTCGGGTGATTATTTGCGAGTGGCATAATACACCGTTAAAAGATGCCAAAAATCAAATAATTAACTATTTATCAATGGTACAAGATGTCACCGATCGCAAACAAGCAGAAAAAAAATTACAACATTATGCCTATTACGATCCAATTACGGGATTGCCAAACCGCACTTTATTTCTGAAACGGCTTGAAGAAACTATTAACTTAGCAAAACATAACCAAGACAATTTATTTGCTGTATTATTTTTGAACTTAGACCGTTTTCAAATGGTTAAATTTAGCTTAGGTCATCATTTAGCCGATCGCTTGCTGGTCAATGCTGCTCAACGAATTAAAAATTGTTTACAAAATAGAAATTTCTCATTTTTTGATGTTGATTTAGAATCAAATTTAACCCAGGAAAATCAAAATTTTCCGAACCCCATTATTGGCATAAATAATATTGTCAAAAATTCCAGTAACCCTAAAAAATCATTGGTAGCACAAGTAGGATTAGATGAGTTTGCTATCTTGTTAACAAACTTGCGAGAAACTAGCAACGCTACTCAGATTGCCGATCAAATTTACCAAACACTCAGCTATCCTTTCGATCTTGACGAACAAGAAGTTTTTATTAGTACTAGTATTGGCATTGCATTCAGTTCTGTCGGTTATCAACAACCAGAAGATTACCTGCGTGCTGCTGATACAGCCAT
The DNA here is from genome assembly GCF_015207735.1 of [Phormidium] sp. LEGE 05292. GTDB lineage: Bacteria > Cyanobacteriota > Cyanobacteriia > Cyanobacteriales > Aerosakkonemataceae > Floridanema. The sequence goes on along the minus strand of NZ_JADEWG010000014.1, from coordinate 76,966 downwards.
GCACCAAACTAAACAATTAAGTAAAACTCGTTATGCAGTTTTTGAACCAGGATGGCAAACGCAAGCAATAGAACGTTTGCAGTTAGAAACAGATTTAAGACGAGCGATCGAACGTAAAGAATTCCAAGTTTACTATCAACCAATAGTTTCCATTAAAAATGGCAAATTAATTGGTTTTGAAGCCTTAGTTCGTTGGCATCACTCCACCAGAGGTTGGGTTTCCCCAGGAGAATTTATTCCCATAGCAGAAGAAACCGGATTAATTAGTTTAATCGATAGGTATGTATTAAGAGAAGCTTGTCAGCAAATGGTGATTTGGAAACATAAATTTCCCGAAAAATTCCCCTTAACAATTAGCGTCAATCTCTCGGCTGCTCAATTAGCACAATTGGGATTAATAGAACGCATTGACCAAATTTTACAGGAAACTGGAATTAACCGAGAAAGTTTGAAAATAGAAATTACAGAAAGTAACTTGACAGAAAACTGTGCTTCCGAAATAGTTATGCTCCAACAATTAAAAACTTTGGGAATTCAACTTTCAATAGATGACTTTGGTACTGGTTACTCTTCTTTAGCCCGGTTGCATCAACTACCAATTGATACTTTAAAAATCGATCGCTCTTTTATCAATCAAATGGTTTGTGATAACGAAAGCTTAGAAATTGTCCGCACCATAATTTCTTTAGCTCACATTTTACAAATGGATGTGATTGCTGAAGGAGTAGAAACCACCGAACAACTGTTACAATTGCAATCTTTAGAATGTGAATATAGTCAAGGCTTTTTGTTTTCTCGACCTGTCGATCGCCAAACTGCCGAAACATTAATTTCTGATAATAATCTCTTTATTTCAGAAAATATAAATAATCAACAATAATAAAGTCTGTTGTAGCGACTTTAGTCGTACATTTCTAAATAAAAGCACTAAAGTGCTCACAACAAACTACAACTTATTTTTATATTGATAACAAAATAATTATAATAAAGTCTGTTGTAGCGACTTTAGTCGTACATTCCTAAACAAAAGGACTAAAGTCCTTACAACGAACCTGGATGATTATGATGACTCAGCGCAAAATTGGTTTAACAGGTGGTATTAGTACTGGTAAAACAACAGTCTCGAACTATTTAGTAAACACTTATCATTTACCAATTTTAGATGCAGATATTTATGCTCGTGAAGCCGTACAAATTGGTTCTCCAATTCTCGATAAAATTGCTCAACGTTACGGAACTGAAATACTTTTACCTGATGGTACATTAAATAGGCAAAAATTAGGAGAAATAATTTTTCCCAACAATGAAGAACGCATCTGGTTAGAACAACAAATACATCCTTATGTCAGAGAAAGATTTGCGGAAGCAATGAATCAATTACCGTCAAACAGCACAGTTATTTTAGTCATTCCTCTACTATTTGAAGCAAAATTAACTAATTTAGTTACAGAAATCTGGGTAGTATTTGTTGAGGAACAACAACAAATCGAAAGACTAATGCAACGGAATAATTTAACCTTAGAACAAGCAAAAGCTAGAATTAACAGCCAAATGCCACTAGCAGAAAAATGTCAAAAAGCCGATATAATTTTAGATAATTCTGGCAGCTTAGAGTACCTTTATCAACAAATAGATGCTGCATTAGCCTCTTAAGCTTTCAATAAAATCTGGTTTTGTAGCGACGTTCAAATTCAGCACGAGTTAGACGATCGCCATTTTCCAAAGGCAAAATTTTTCCTATAGTTTCCGTCATAATTCAACCCTCCAATTAAAAGTTCGTTGTGAGGACTTTAGTCCTTCCATCTGACGAGGAAACGACTAAAGTCGCTACTACAAACGACAACGACTAAAGTCGCTACTACAAACGACAACGACTAAAGTCGCTACTACAAACGACAACGACTAAAGTCGCTACTACAAACGACAACGACTAAAGTCGCTACTACAAACGACAACGACTAAAGTCGCTACTACAAACGACAACGACTAAAGTCGCTACTACAAACGACAACGACTAAAGTCGCTACTACAAACGACAACGACTAAAGTCGCTACTACAAACAGGAAGTTAAGCAGCTTCTCCACCTACAATTACATTTGTAATTCGCAAAGAAGGGCCACCACAACCCACAGGTAAACCACTTTGTCTACCTTTACCACAACCACCGGATTCATCCCAGTAAAAATCATCGCCGATCGCTTCAATATCCGCCAAAGTAGTAAACACATTTCCCGAAAGAGTTACATCGCGCACAGCTTCAGCAATTTCTCCATTGCGGATCATCCAAGCTTCCCCAGCACTAAAAGTAAACATTTCTCCATTCGTCATTCCCCCCAACCAATTACGCGCATAAACCCCTTCTTTGATATCAGTAAATAAATCCTTAACAGGTGTATTTCCGCGTTCAATCCAAGTATTAGTCATCCGCACTAATGGGGGATAATGATAATTTAAACACCGAGCATTTCCCGTAGCAGCTTCGTTTAGTTTGCCTGCGGTTTCACGAGAATGTAATCTTCCGACTAAAACGCCATCTTTAATTAATTGGGTTGTAGTTGCTGGCGTACCTTCGTCATCGTAATAATAGCTACCTCGATGTCCTTCTGGGGCTGCACCATCAAAAATTTGCAATTCTTTTGGCCCAAATCTCCGTCCGATCGTCATTACTTCCAACAGATCGGGATTTTCATAAGCCATATCTGCTTCTGAAAGATGACCAAAAGCTTCGTGAACAAACAACCCACTTAAAATTGGGTCAATCACAACCGTGTAAGAGTTACCTTTAACTGGAGGTAAAGCTAAAGCATCAACAGCGCGTTGTGCAGCACTTTTAACTTGGAGATCTAAACTAATTAAATCCTCATAAGCTTTGCGCGATCCAGTAGTTTCCCTACCAGTTTGTACAGTTTCTCCATCTCTGGCGGTAGCAGCGAAGCGCATTTCCATATCCACCCAAGATTGTTCTAATATTGTGCCTTCGGAAGTGGCGAGAATCACGCGCTGAGCACTGTCACCATAACGGACTGAAGTAGTAGTAATCCGCTTATCTAGACTACGAAGAATTTCCGTGTAGCGATCGCACAACTCTTTCTTTTGCGCCAAAGAAATATGTCGCGGATCGGTGCCAGTTAAAGGTAAACTGCAAACATCTTGCACTGGTGTAATTGGTGCGAGAATCGTCTCTTCTTCCCCTACCATTCTGGCAGCTGCGATCGCTTCCTCCACCCGTTCCTTCAGTGTCGAAAGTTGATTAAAGCTAGCAAAACCCCAACCCCCCTTATAACAAGCCCTCACCTGTCCACCAAGAGAGATGCCTTGGGAAAGGGTTTCAATCTTATCTGCTCGCAGTAAAATATCAGTCCCTTCCGATTCTTCCAGCCGAATCGCCAAATAGTCAACTTGCGAACGATAACGAGCCATTAAATCAGAAAGCAAGTTTTTCGCATCGATCAGTAAAGTTTGCATGACAGGCAACTCTTGAATAAAAGTTTAAGTTAACCGAAAAATGAGCTCATTCGATCTATTGTGCAATTGAATCGGTACAGTTAACTAGTTACACCTATTACTTAACTCCTAAAAAACGCTGTACTGTAAGTATTATTTTTTACAGTTAATTGGGGAAAGTTAAAGATATAGAGTCGATCGGCATCTACCATTTGGAGGAAAAAAAGTTTATGAATATTCATTTCTTGCGAGCAGAACTACATCGAAATAAAAACAAAAGTAAAGGTTTTACATCAGTTGATTTCATGGCTCATATTTTTGTGTTGATCGTGTTTGTCTTTATGATGTTAGTTTACTTTAGTTCATCAAATACCTGCCAAAGTACAGCTTGCTACAGCCCGAAAATCCTCCGCATTCCGGTTAGATATTAACGCTTGTAGAGACGTTGTATACAACGTCTCTACAATCCTAAAATTGTAAGGTCGCTACACCATACAGACTGGACAAAAACTAACTGTAAAATCTATAGTCAGAATTAAAATAATTGGTATTTTATGAGAACTATTGCTGAGATTAATGAAAAAATAAGCAATCAAACTGTAGTAGTGTGGACAGTAGAAGAATTAAAAGTCCGAGTTGCAGAAGTTGGTGTCACCCAAGCAGCAAAAGAAGTGGATGTAATTACCACTGGAACTTTTGAACCAATGGAATCTTCAGGAGCGATTATCAATTTAGGCCATACCGATCCCCCGATTAAAATTCGCTCTTGTTGGTTAGATGGAATTTTGGCTTACTCTGGTTTTGGGGCAGTAGATTTATATTTAGGAGCCACTCAAAGCGTAGATTACGAACGTGGTGATGGTTTAGAAGAAGAATCAAAAGAACGCGGTGGTGGTCATGTAATTGAAGATTTAATTGCCGGAAAAGCTGTGCATTTAAGAGCGATCGGACAAGTCACCGATTGCTATCCCCGCGCTTCCTTTGAAACCACAATTACCCGCGATACCATCAACCAATTTTATCTATATAATCCGCGAAATATCTATCAAAATTTTATTGTCGGAGTTAACGGAGGCGATCGACCACTCTACACCTACCTTGGCCCACTACAACCCCGACTGAGCAACGCCGTTTATTCCAACCCCGGAGCCATATCCCCCCTATTCAACGACCCCAACCTAGAAATCATCGGCATCGGCACCCGCATTTTCCTTGGTGGTGGCATTGGATACATAGCCTGGGAAGGCACACAAAACTTTACCCTACAAAAACGCTTACCTAATCAAACCCCGATCGGTCCTGCTGCCACCCTCGCCTTAATCGGAGATGCCAAACAAATGGACAGACGTTGGGTGCGCGGTTGCTACTTTAAAAACTACGGCCCTTCCCTAATGCTCGGAGTCGGCATACCCATCCCAGTCTTACACGAAGAAGTCATCCAAAAATGTGCCGTCCAAGACAAAGAACTAGTCGCACCAGTAGTCGATTTTTCCATCCCTCGGCGCGTGCGTCCCACCTTTGGACTAGTCACCTACGCCCAACTAAAATCCGGTCGCATCACCATTGAAGGCAAACAAGTAAGAACTGCTCCCCTCGCCAGCATTTATCTATCACGCCAAGTTGCCCTAGAACTCAAACAGTGGATCGGTGCCGGAAAATTCACCTTAACCGAAAGAGTTGCCCCTATTCCGATCGATCGGGCATTTCTACCCCAAGACCGTTGGGGCGCAACGATCGCACTAGAATAAGGACTGGGGAGATGGTCGTAGTATTTTATATAATTTTCCCTTTAGACATCGCACCAAGAGTGCCATAGTCTAAACTCCAGTTTGAGCCAGAAACTAGCGAAGGGTGTAATCGGAGGGTAAACCCGTCCGATTAGACAACCGTTAGAATCCCCTCGAATTCGATCGGGGGAATGTCAACTAACTACCTGCCTCGCCGCTAGGTTGCTGACGTTTGGGGCGCGGAACTGGTTTGGGAAGTGGTTTGTTGGCTCCGCCTGGAGGTGCTGAAGTACCCTCTGGAGAGCCTGGACGCTGGGGACGATCCTTCTTCCAAGGTTTTTTCGCACCCAGACCACCACTGCCGCCGATGCGTTTTCCTCCAGGGCGTGGTTTTCCTGGTCTTCTCTGACGCACAGATGCAATCTCTTGTGCTTGCCGAATTACCAGAGAATCAGCTTCTCTAACCACCTGAAAGTCCCAGAAGTAACCCACAGCTTTCCTGTCCAAAAGACCATTGAGCGTCAATTTGAAGAATTTGGGTTTATCAATATCCTTCTTGGGTGCTTGCTTAATCTTGACGATGATTTTTTGTTCGTCTTGAGATTGGAAAACCACTTCACCACGAATGGAAAAATAACCATCTTCTGCTGGTTGAGCAGATTCTGGCGCTGCTTGTGCTTCTGCTTGTGCTTCTGCTTCTGATTCAGTAGCTAGACGCTCTTTATCTAATTTTTCTGGTTCCCAAACACCAACAATTTGCAAATGAAGGTCGCCTTGTTCTTGTCTGGTTCTCGGATAAACTACCCACAGGTGTTCGTTTGCCAAATCCAGGTGATTTTTGACTAAACTCATTACCCGACCTAGCAAGACAGCATCAATCTGTTTCCCATCTGCTGTGAAAACATTACCACGAGTAAATTGTTCTTCGCTGGCAACATATTTTCCACGCACTAAACCAATGGCTCGATATTGCAGCGGTTCGCTCGGAGGTGGAATTGGTTGTAGCCGTGATAGATTATCTTGCTCAATTGTAGTGGTGGCTTCATCAAAGATTGTCTCTGAGTTAGCCGTTGGAGTAGCGGGAGATTCCACAGTTGGAGTTGGTTCACCTTTTTTAGGTTCACTTTTGCTAACTACAGCAATTTTAGAAGTAGCTTCGCTCTTGGGAGTCGCGGGACTTTTAGGCGGATTAGGTTCACCAGTGTTTTTAGGCTCATCAGTTGCTTTAGGTTCGCTCTTGGGAGTCGAAGAACTTTTGGGCGGGGTAGATTCACGACTGGTTTTAGAATCACCTGTTGCTGTTGGTTCGCTTTTGGCTGTCGGGGCGTTTTTAGGCGGGTTTGGCCGACGTACCACAGGCGGCTCGGTTGCTTGGGGTGGTTCGGGATTGTTGGAGGACTGGGGAAACTGATTAGAATTGGGAGAGGGACTCATAAAAACTCCTTGGAGCGGAGACACACTTCATTCTGGCTCGGAATGGAAAATGTCTGGTTTGATTCAGCAGGATTAATTGATCCGCCTGTACCAGTCAAAAGCCAAAACCTGTATTTACTACTCTATTCTTTTGCTGAACATTTCGTGATTTACAGGATGCTTACAATCGATACTACTAAAGCAGTTGATTGCGATCGACAAGTTTTTTAGCCTGTCTATTTTACTCAATGCAATATGTACATTGTTTCATCCGTAAAGTTTCAGTAATTATTTGCATAGTTAATATTCATCTTTTACGCTACTTATTCAATAGCTAGTGTCCCTAGTGCAGCCCAGCAGAAATGATCGATCGGCTGAAAACAGCTAGAAAGTTGAACATAAAAGCCTTCTGCCCTGGAGCCTTGGAGCCTTCTGGTTACATTAGCGATCCATAGTTGATAATATTAATCAGAGTTCAAAAAATTTTTGTGTCTGAAAAGCTCCGTCGCTGGTTGGTTTTTGGGTTCCTGTTGGTGGGAACTCTCGGTTTTGTGATTCCCACTATTATGCCTTTTTTGGGTGGTAGGCCCAGTCAAGAAGCCTCTTCTGCTAGAACACCTGCATCTGTTCAAACGCCAGCAGGGAAGCAAGAGGAGTTACAAGCTCAGGCGAAGGGTTATCAGTTAGTCCTTCAACGAGAGCCTGATAATGAGACGGCTCTTAAGGGATTGCTCTTTACTCAGCTAGAGTTAGTACGTCAGGGAGTCGCTGATGTGAATACTACGATCGAACCCTTGGAAAAGTTGGCGAAACTGAAGCCGGAAAACACTGAATATGCTGTACTCCTGGCTCAAGCTAAGCAACAAACTGGCGATCGCGAAGGAGCCGCAAAAGCCTATCGCGCCATTCTAGAATCTCAACCGGGCGATATCAAGGCTTTACAAGGTCTCGTTAGTTTGCTACTGGCTGAAGGTCGTCCTGAAGCTGCTATTGGTTTACTGCAAGATACTTTGGAAAGCGCCCCCAACCTGAACCAAATTAAGCCTAACACTGTCAATGTAATTTCTGTGCAGCTGATGTTGGGACAGGTTTATGCTGAACAGGGACGCTATGCTGATGCGATTAATGTCTACGATAATGCGATTAAAGCTAATAAGGAAGATTTTCGTCCGGTTTTAGCTAAGGCTTTGGTATTACAAAAACAAGGCAAAACAGATGATGCTAAATCTCTGTTCAATTCCGCAGCTAATTTAGCTCCTGCTCAATATAAAGACCAAATCGTTAAATTAGCATCTTCGCCTCCTGCCGCTGCTCCTGCTGCGCCAACTGCACCTACAACTAAGGAAAAAACGGAAAGTAAGAATTAATTTGTAATTGGTAATATCGTGTCCGATTGTATCGGCATGGCATAATCAGGGCGGGTTTTGTTGCCAAGTGGTTTGTGATACCAATTCTCTATGAAGATGCGCTCCCTTTACCCCACCCCAAACCCCTCCCCGTCTACGGGGAGGGGCTATGATTTAAGCGCAATTTTACAGAGAATTGGTATGAGAATCAAAAATTGTCGTCTAAACCCGCCCCTACAATTACATCAACTACACAAGTCCGGTGCAACCGGACATCATATAATTGGTAATTGCAATATCTATACATTCTTATCCCTGCTGGTCATTTCAATTAACAATCCTTGAGCAGTTACCAATTAATTTTTTAAACTCCTTCTAAATAGGAAACTAATGCAAACAGGAGAAACAATAATCCTCCCACAGCAGTTAACTTGCGTTCGGAAATTCTTTTGGCGATTAGTCTACCGCAAGTAACTGCGATCGCAGCACAAACTCCATGCCCTAAAATGGCTCCTGTGGTAACTCCAAACGCATTGTATCCTGCTGCTAAACTAATTGTCGCAAATTGAGTTCGATCTCCCCACTCTGCTACAAATGTCATCACAAATGCTTTTATTACCACTGCTAAATTACTCTCCTTATGCCGAATTTTTGCTTCGGCTTTCTGCACCGCTTCTAAGGCTTCTTCTGCTTCCTCACATTCACCTTTAGCTGGCATTTGGCTAGCTTCATAAAGTAACTTTAGCCCAAAGGCAACAAACAACACAATTTCTGCATAATAAACATATAATTTCGGTAACAGTGATACGACTTGTCCCATTAAAACTGATAATATTGTCATTGCTGCTAAGGCGGCGAGCGCACCAATAAATATTAGCCTCCGCGAATGACGCATGGCTAAAATTGCCGCAATGAAAAATGTTTTGTCGCCTAATTCTGAAACTGTAATTAATAATAATCCAGCAGTAAAAGCTGTAAGCATTCTCTCAAACTCTCCTCTTGTTTCTGCTTTCCCTGAGTGAGCTTGATGAGTGCAAATAGACTTCACCAAGCTCACATCAGTTGTGAACTTAGTGAAGGTCTCGCTTGCAAGATTAGTAGGCTCAAACTTTACTTGAGCTTGGAAAACTTGTCACCCGAACCAGGCTCATCGCCAGTATGTTGATTCAGATGGGCTAGCTAAATCTTCATTTGCTATTGATTAGATTCGCTAGCAGCTACTCCCCTTCGTTACATAAGTAATTATACATCTATCTTCTAGAGTAGCACAAGCCCTTTTTTATCATTGTTCTTTCATTTTTTGTTCTGAATGGGTTGGGCATACCGCTTTAATTATTGTAAGCTTTCTTGATAATAATTCAATTAATAACCTTTTTTAAAACGAGCTTTATAGCGCATTACCCAAGTGTCAGTCGGGGCAATATTTCCCTGTAATTCTAGCTGCTGAATTTCCGACTGTAACAGTGCGATTGCGTCTTTAATTCGCTTAGCACGAGCTGCTAAATCACGAGCTTGCGTCGCTTTAACTTTTGGAGATAGCTGAGGAAGTTTATTAGAGATATCATCCATCTGGAATCAAGTTACCACCAACTGTCCCGGCGATAGTTGGTAGCCAAAATAGTCTCTAGCATCTCTGACTTCTTGAAGAAATTGGGGTTCTAGAATCACCCAATCGGGCGATCCTATTGTAGGACGACGATCGGCACAAAATCTCCGAAAATTTTTTGTAATAACCAAGCGAGTTTGAGCAGAGTATGAAAATTATTAAACTACAAACACTGAGAGGGCCAAATTACTGGAGCATTCATTTTCAAAAATTAATTGAAATGTGGCTAGATCTCGAAGAAATGGACGAAATTTATTCCAACGAGATTCCCGAATTTTATGAAGGTTTAGTTCAAATCTTACCTAGTTTAGAAAATCACTTTTGCTCACCGGGACATCGCGGAGGTTTTCTCAAACGAGTTAAACAAGGTACATTAATGGGGCACGTTATTGAGCACGTTGCCTTAGAATTACAAACCTTAGCTGGAATGCGGGTTAAATTTGGTCGCGCCCGTTCTACATCCAAACCAGGAATCTATCGCGTCATATTTGAATACCGCCAAGAAGCCGCAGGTCGTTATGCAGCAAAAGCCGCATTAAGATTAGTCGAAAATATTATCGATCGCGGTTACTATCCCGAAAAAGAACTAAAATTAGATTTAGAAGATTTAAGAAAATTAAAAGCAGAAATTTCCCTTGGTTTAACAACAGAATCTATTCTCAAAGAAGCCGAAGCCCGGAAAATTACTTGGACAGAATTACCAGCCAGAGGTATTGTGCAATTAGGCTACGGCATTCATCAACGACGCATTGTTGCTGCCCAAACTAGTAACACCAGCTTGTTAGGAACTGAACTTGCTTGCGATAAAGAAGGCACAATTACTATGTTGCGGGAAGCTAATTTGCCTGTTCCCAAAGGCACAGTAATTTACCGTTTTCGCCAATTAGAAAATGCCATTGCAGAAATTGGTTTTCCCATTGTAATTAAACCTTTAGATGGGAATCATGGCAGAGGAATCACTTTAAATATTAACTCTTGGCGTGATGCCGAAGACGCTTATGATTTGGCAAAAAGTGAATCTAAATCCGGCGGAATATTAGTAGAAAGATATTACAAAGGACGGGATTTCCGCGTATTAGTAGTTAACGGCAAAGTTGTCGCTGTAGCGGAAAGAGTACCCGCCCATGTCATCGGAGATGGTAAATCAACAATTGCGGAATTAATCGCCCAAGTAAACAAAGATCCGCGTCGGGGTGATGGGCATGAAAATATCCTGACTCGGATTACCATTGATGAACATAGCGAACAACTTTTAGCAGAACAAAGATTAAATTTAAATAGCATTTTGGACAAGGGAGAAATCTGCTATTTAAAAGCAACTGCTAACTTGAGTACTGGGGGAACTGCGATCGATCGCACCGAAGAAATTCATCCCCAAAATGTTTGGATCGCTCAAAGAGCAGCGAGAATTATTGGTTTAGATATTGCCGGAATTGATATTACCTCCCCGGAAATTTCTCGCCCCTTAACTGAAGTAGATGGGGTAATTGTGGAAGTTAATGCTGCACCCGGATTAAGAATGCACTTGCAACCAAGTGAAGGAACACCGCGCAACGTTGCTGCACCGATTTTGGATATGTTATATCCGCCCGATCGCCCACATCAAATTCCCATTGTCTCAGTCACAGGAACTAACGGCAAAACCACCACAACTCGCTTAATTGCTCACATTTTCCGCCAAACCAAAAAAACCGTAGGTTACACCACCACAGACGGCACTTATATCGGTGATTTCTTAGCCGAACCTGGCGATAATACTGGCCCACAAAGCGCCCAATTAATATTACAAGACCCATCCGTAGAAGTAGCAGTTTTAGAAACAGCTAGAGGCGGAATTCTCCGGTCAGGTTTAGCATTTTCTCACTGCGATGTTGGCGTAGTTTTGAATGTTTCTGATGACCATTTGGGATTGCACAATATTAACACTTTAGAAGACATGGCTCAGGTTAAAAGTGTGATTGCTGAAGCAACTAATCCCAATGGTTTTGTCGTATTAAATGCTGACGATCCATTAGTAGCAACAATGGGAAAAAGCGATCGAGTAAAAGCCAAAGTAACTTACTTTTCAATGGATCGTTGGAATCCCATAATTTGGGAACATATCAAAAATGGTGGAGTCGCCGCAGTTCATGACAATGGTTATTTATGTTTCCTTTCCGGCGAGGATGTAATTCAAGTCGAACAAGCGGTGAATATTCCCTTAACTTTAGGCGGAAAAGCACCTTTTATGATTGCGAATGCTTTAGCTGCTTCTCTTGCTGCTTACGTGCAAGGTGTGAGTTTGGAAAATATTAGTACCGCTTTAAGAACTTTCCGCGCTTCGGTGGAACAAACTCCTGGACGCATGAATTTAATAAACTTGGCAAATTTCCATGTTTTATTGGATTATGCTCATAATCCTGCTGGGTATCAAGCTTTGGGTCAATTTGTGAGCAATTGGTCAACAGGAGAACGCATCGGTGTAATTGGTGCTCCAGGCGATCGTCGTGACCAAGATTTGCATAAACTAGGAATGTTAGCTGCCCAAATTTTCGACCGAGTTATTATCAAGGAAGATGAGGATAATCGCGGTCGTAAACGTGGGGAAGTAGCGGCTTTAATTGCTGAAGGAATTAAACAAGAAAAACTTGATTTTTCTTACGAAATTATTTTGGATGAACAAACAGCGATCGAAACTGCTTTACTCAAAGCTACCGAAAATAGTTTAGTAGTAATTTTGCCCGATAAAGTCGATCGCGCCTTAGAGTTACTCAAACAACCCGCTATGCTATAGCACTAATTGTAGAGATGTTTCATGAAACGTCTCTACAGTTTATTTTTTAGCTTGATTTTTTTGCCATTTTCCCAATTGTTAACTTTTTGCGTAACTTCATTTGACTATTGAATTTCCTCTACTAATAGCCGAGCGGCTTAATATCAATTCTGCGCTCAGACAAATCAGTAGTTACTAAAAACAAACCTAATCTAGATTTTCCACATTTTACTTCGCTGCATTGCTTCGCCAACCGCAATATTTAACTGATTCCCAATTAACAACACTAAACAACTTAAATAAACCCATAATTGCAGAACAATAAAGCCGCCAACAGCCCCATAAACTCGATTAAAATTACCAAAACTAGCTACATAAACTTTAAAACCTTGAGACAAAATTGCCCATGCTAATGTGGCGAGAATAGCCCCCGGTAAAATCGGAGTTCCGGCAATCCAACGACTAGGGCCATAACGGTAAATAAAAGCGATCGTTAACGCCGCAATTCCTAAAGCTAGAGGTAAACTTAAGCGTTGCCAAAATCTTAAAATATCAAATCTAATCAAGGTATTTTGATTAGCAGCATAATTCACGAAAACATCAGTAATAAATACTAACGCTAAAGCACTAATCAGTAAGAACATAGTTCCTATTGTTAGTAATATAGAAACTAATCTAGCTTGCCAGAAAGGTCGCATCTCTTCTTCAGGAATTTGCTGTATTTTATCCAGCGCATACATTCCCGCACTCATTCCCGCAGAAGCCGACCAAATCCAAAAGAAAAAGCTCAGAGAAAATAATGATTGACTTTCAGTTCTCAGTAGTTCTTGAATAAAGCTATTAAGGACAGATGCTACTGCATCTGGTACGACTTTTGCCACTCTAGTTAAGAGAGTTTGAAAAGTACTTTTTAAGGGATTAAATAAACCAATTGCTGCTAAAAATGCCATAATTGCTGGAAACAAAGACAGCATCAGGTGATAAGTCATTTCAGCCGCTAAACCTGGTAATCTCTGGCTGAAAGTACGCTTTAATACTTCCTGCACAATAGTAAAATTGAGGTACTTAAAAAACCGAAAAAATCGAATTAACAGCATTTTTTTACCAAATTTTCTACCTTACTTTAAACTGAACTTGACAGATAATCAAAGCTTAATTTATTGTACTGACTACATTTGCTCAGTCCCACAGTTCCCCAATCAAGAAAAATATGGTATCTAAAAATACATTAACTCATTTAGGTAAACTGTTCAATAAAAGCATTTGTAGAAGAGACTTTCCCTGCCTTAATTATCTGTTTGTAGTCAGGTTAAGATATAAAAGAACTAGTAATACTAAGGCATATATCGTTTAACAATGACCATTAGCAAGAGAAACTGCCTTCAATTGATTGTGGTTTTTCAGTAGATTCCTGCTAAAATTTTTACTAAATAATCTCGTTAATTTACCGTAATACAACAGAGTGAAGGGTGTCATACCACACCCCGAAAACTCCGAAAAACTGTAAATTCTTCCTGACTAGATTATTTACAAAACAAGAGTTTGGCTGAACTATTCAGTTAAATTTTGTAACAAAATCGAGCAATTTTTCTGTATACTCAAATGAGTGCAGAAACAAAATATATGGACTTAGCGTGAAAACGTTGTTATTAGTTCAAGTGGTAAAAATTTATGCTGAGAGTTGAACCCAAAAACCGCCCCGTACTCAAACAAGGAATGAAAGGAGATTGGGTGGTATTTCTGCAAGATGAATTAAACGGATGTGGCTATGGGCCAATGAATTTAGATGGAGATTTTGGCCCCCAAACATTAGCAGAAGTTAATCGATTTCAAAAAAATCTCGGTCTTAAGGTAGATGGTATTGTTGGCACAATTACTTGGACTAATCTTGATAAACACAAAAAGATCGTCGGTTGGATACCAGAATGGCCTAGTTCCTTAACTTTAAGAGGAATTGCTGGTGCTGATAGCTTGCAAAGAGTCCAAGCTAGCATGATTCCAGAAGCGCAAAAATTAATGGGTGCTCTTCCGCGTTTTTGGGGCAGATATTTCCAAGGTAATCTTAATTCTGGGGCATACTTCCGAGCTACGGAAAATAAACCTCTGCGAGATGCTGGAATTAGAGTTTTACCTGTCTCTCGCCAAACTAACAGAGTAGATGAAACTCAACAAATAGGAGAACAATTAGGTACCCTTCATGCTAGAGATTTTTTAAACACTTTTGGAGAAAGTTATTTAGCTTCCCAACAAATAGACGGGTTTTATTTTTTCCTAGATGTTGAACCAACAGATCCTTTATCTGTCGGCTTTTATTTAGGATGGTCAACGGCGGTAATTAAAAGCAGTACTAAGGTAAGATTATTGCCTGCTGTTTATCTGAATGCAGCAGATAGTACTACTACTAAAAACTTAAGTACAGCCATGAAATCTGGCGCACAATGTCATGGTTTATGGGTGGCTAATTATGGAAGTAATCAGGCTCTAATTTCACCTTGGAATAAAGACAAAGCTAAAGTAGCTACCCCAGTTCCTTGTAAAGTACTAATGCGTCAATATGCCGGAGATATCAAAAATGGATTATATGATTTTAGTCAAATGAATCCATTTTTAGATAATCAAGAATTAGTCCTCAAGAGACTGATTTTACCTCCTGCATAAGTATCAAGCTATCCTCCCAAGTTTTCTCGGTTAGAAAGTTGCAAAGAAATCCTCTGTTTATGGTAATTTGGGAGGAAACCCAATATCTAGTAAGGTTGATTTATGGCTTTTAATATTAATGTTCTAAAATTAGAAACAATTAGAAAAGGATCGACTGGGCTTTATGTCAGTGCTTGGCAGCAATTTTTGCAGTCCAAAAATTTTGCAATTGGGGCAGCTGATGGAGTTTTTGGTACTGTCACCGATACAGCCACCCGCAATTATCAGCAAAGAAATAGTTTACCTGTAAATGGAGTGGTAGATACTACAACTTATAGGAAAGCTTTAGAACAGGGATATCTATTTTTTGTCCCTAATCGTACTGCGAATATGATTTTAAGTTATCTCAATTTTGGGGTAACAGAAATCAGAGATTTGCAGCGCAGTTTAAATGTGATGGGTTCTTTGGTTCCACCTTTAGCAATTGATGGTGATTTTGGGGCGAGGAGTGTAGAAGGATTAGGAGAAACTTACAAAAAGATAGATATCAACTTTCGTCCTAGATTAGAACAAACTCTTTCTGCAGCAACTAAACAGAAATTAGGCACAGATTTGCCAGCAGCTTTAGATATTATTACTGAATATGCGAGAAGATTAAGGCAGCAATTAAGTGGTGCCCATTGGGTAAACTATTTTCCAGGGAGAAATACCATAGCTGATTTAGCTTCACCATTTCGCCAAAGAGTCGAAGCATTTGAGCAAGCATTACGGGTAGCTGGTGCAAAAATGGTAATTGCTGCTGTTTATCGACCACCACAAAGGGCTTATTTAATGCACTATTCGGCGCAGATTTCTCGTGGAGAAATTGCTCCACAAAATGTGCCATCTTACTCAGGTGTTTCTATTGATTGGGTGCATTATACTAATGCTGCTTCTGTGCAAGCGGCGCAAGATATGGTAAATGCTTATGGTATTGGTACTAATCCTGTGGCGTTAACTTCTCGCCATACTCAAGGTTATGCAATTGACTGGGAAATTACTTGGGAAGGAACATTAAATGTGAAGAATGCTCAAGGGACAATTGTTAGTGTTGGTACACCTCGGACTAGTTATCAGAATACTGTTCTTTGGCAAGTAGGTGCTACTTATGGTGTAATTCATTTGCGCTACGATCCTCCGCATTGGTCGATCGATGGTGGTTGAGTTAAGCTAGGTTCGTTGTGAGGACTTTAGTCCTTCTATTTGACAAGGAAACGACTGAAGTCGTTACAACAAACTTAAAAATTAAGCTGTTTCGTTGTGAGGACTTTAGTCCTCCTATTTGACAAGGAAACGACTGAAGTCGTTACAACAAACTGAAAATTTAAGCTAGGTTCGTTGTGAGGACTTTAGTCCTCCTATTTGACAAGGAAACAACTGAAGTCGTCACAACGGACTTAAAAATTTGCTGCTGTTGATGGTATCCAATCTTCTCCTACGCGCAATGTTAAATCTGATTCAATATCACCAACAGAAGCAGGTTCAATAGTACCCATTCCTAAAGCTGATTGTAATTTTTCTGCGGCTTTAACATCACCTTTCTGCACAATAATTTGGGTTTTTGTTTGGGTTTCAGGCCAATCTCGAACTAAATAAATATTGCGGAAACCTAATTTTCTTAAATATTGAGCGGCGCGATTACTCATGTTTGATTGACCAGAGGCATTTTGAATGGCGATGCGGACAGAAGTTGTGGAATCATTTTCAGTTTCTTTGGCAATTTCTTTAACTTCTACGCCGAAATATTGTTGCATAAGGCGATCGCGCTTTTCCTCATCAACTACCCAATAACTCCTCCCATCAAATTCTCCCGTGTGACTAAATCGACCAGGTAGCATTACCATTTTAATATCAGTTTTTTGCAAGTTCAGCCCAAAATTTGCCAAAGCTAACATTTCTTCCCAATTTATATTAGTATCAACATAGTTTTTCATGACTGACATCATTTCGGGTAAGCGTGGCAAAATATTGGGATTTGTTAAACGTTGTCTGACAGCTTGTAGTAATAACTGTTGTCTTTGTACTCTACCAATATCACCATTTTCATCTTGACGGAATCTAGCAAATTGTTCTGCTTGTTCTCCATTGAGAGTTTGTAACCCTGGTTCTAAATTAATTTCCAAATGTTGAGTTTCATCTTTGTAGTGCATTTTTTTCGGCACAAAAACTTCTACACCACCGACTAAATCAACTAATTTGCGGAATGCTTCTGTTGTGACTCGGACGTAGCGATCGATCTTGACTCCATCTAAAGTGCTGCTAACAACATCAGCGGCTAAAGCTGCACCACCATCCACATTTGCTTGGTTAATTTTATTAATGCTTAAAAACGGATTATCTACATGAGTATCGCGGGGAATAGAAAGCATTTTCACCGAGTTATCACTGGGGTCTAAACGCAATAATAATAATGTATCGCTGCGACCATTTAAACCAGCAGGTGAGTCTTTAGGTGCATCAGGAACTCGGTCAACTCCCATGACTAAAATATTAACTGGTCGCGTCATTTTATATACAGCAAACTTTTGCAGAATATCACTTAGAGATTGCGTTTGTTGTTCTGATGCAACAAAAGGTAAAGGTGCAAAAATACCTAAAGTGATTCCCAAACTAGTAGCAACAGTAGCTGTAACACCAAATGCTAAACCCCAGAATAAACTTTTGTTTTTCGCAGCTGACTGAATTCGCTTTACTACGCTAGTTTTTAAACTTTGCCATTGCTGAACCGGAGAAGTTTTCTCTGTTTCTGATGGAAAATTACCCGACTGAGACTCGGAACCATGTTTTATTGGTTCTGCGGTATCTAACATTTTTCACACTCCTATCACACCAAAAGCAATCTGAGTTGCTTGTATTGAGTCAGTTAATTTACTAACTTGAACAGATGAAAAGGCTAATTTCCTTTTTTGTCAAGTCAGAGCATTATACAGGGATTGTACCCTATTGCGTAAGAGTATAATATGAAACCGCAGAGGCACAGAGGACGCAGAGGAAGAGAAGAGAGGGAGAAACCGAGTTTTTGAATTCAAATTTGGCAAAACTCGGTTTCTGGGAGTACTTTAGAGGAGCGATCGCAAATCTGGCTGTATACCATTAAACAAACTTTGCCAATTTCCTCCACTAAAGGCGGTTTCTGTTTCTTTCACTTCAAAGGTGAGGTAACAAGCTTTTGGTTCTTCTAACGCCTGTACGCAAAGTTCAGCGATATCTTCCCGACTGACTTTACCTCGAATGTTGTCGCCTTGTTTAAAAACTAAAGTTTTGCCCCCTGCTTCTTCAGTTAATGCAGTAGGTCTAATAATTGTGTAAGCAATTCCACTTTCTCTGACGCTATCTTCTCCCCGCAATTTCCAAGTTAAAATTCCCCCTAACGCATCATTCATCCTCACTGCTGGGGGTTCTTCTTCTAGGTTAATTCCTGGACGACCTGGACGAGTTACACCAGCAGAACTTACCAAGATAAACTGAGGTAAACTCGCACCATTATAGGCTTTAATTGTTTCGATTTGCAAAGCAAAACCGCCTGGGGTAAAGTTGGGATTGAGTGCGCCATCATATTCAAATTTGCTCAACATTAATTGGCAAGAAAGAATGTTGCTAGGGTCGATTTTTTCAGTTTCGGGTAAAGTTTTGGCGCGAAAAACTGGAATTAAATCAGCAAAAGGAATGCGAATATCCATCCAAGTATTTGCTATTGTGTCGAATGAATAGCTATAACCAATTCCATCCCATTTGGTGTCAGTACGCAGGAAAAATTTATAACGTTTGCCATCACCTTTCACCCGCAACTCGACACCTTCGTAAGCAGATAAATCCAAAGGTGTATCAAAATTGCGAGTGCGAATTGAAGCGAAACCTCCCGAATTAGCAGTAGAAACATTACCAGCAAATAAAGCTGTGTTATCTACTAATTGGATATTACTGGCGCTAACTCCACCCATAACCACATCATCGATCGCACCCCAAACATTTTTGATATCATCGTTAGCATTACGAAAATCAAAAATCATTTTTTCGTCAGGTTTCCCTAAATACTTCGCTGCTGCTTGCACCAAATTTCTCACACCTTGGTATTCTACAAGTTCAGGAGAATCTACTACTTCTGGCATATAAAATTTCACGCCTTGATAGTACTTTTCCCGGTTAGGAGTGTCGCCTTCTACAGGTTGCACACGAGCACCTGTACAACAAATTACCGCAGTAATATTGTGGAAAACTTCCTCAGTTAAAGTTTCCGGTTTGGTAATATCACCAGCTATTAATTCTAGGTTATTACCCAACATTTCTTTTGCTTTTTCCACATTTCGCACCAACGCGCGTACTGAATATCCGCGTTCTACAAGTCTTTTTACTACGCGCTTTCCCACACCGCCAGTTGCACCAGCTACTAGCACTACTCCCATTTTTTTTCCTCCCTTAAATTGAGTTGGTTTTTCATTTAAATTTCCCGAAAATATCCGCTGAATACAGTTGACAAAGGGAATTACCTCAAAGTAAGTCAGAGTTTGGAAAAATCTGCCAAATTCCCAAGGTGCGCGATTATTCTCCGCCATAGTCTGTCCTTGTTACTTAGTAGAACTGCCCAACTTTATTTTAAAATGATAAAAGGTAATTAGTGATTCATGACGTGGATGTGAGGCAGTGATTCCAGAATTTGATGAAAACGGTAATTTGCCACCAGGGATTCATTTTTGTGAATGGGAGGAGTTTAAAGAGAGATTTGGTATTAATTTAACTAGACGGCGGATGATAGATGGTTTAGAACTAGCAATGACCCAATTAAAAGCAGCAGGTTGTAGAATAATTTATATTGACGGTAGTTTTGTCACGAATAAAGACAAACCTGGTGATTTTGATGCTTGTTGGTAGGACAATGGAGTTGATATAGTTTACCTAAAATCTATTGCGCCTACTTTATCTAATTTTGCACTGCGACGTGCTCAACAAAAAAGCAAATATAAAGGCGAAATTTTTCCATCTAATTACCCAGCTAACGATTCGGGAACAGCGTAAATAGACTTTTTCCAATTTGATAGTAGAACAAATATGAGCAAAGGAATTATTGCTATAGATTTGCCAAGGTGGAACCCATGATAAAAAACGAGAAAGAGTATAAAATTTCCTTAGATTGGTTACAGCGATTTGAACAGTCTGTAGCTGAATTAGATAATAATGAAACTTTGAAAGCTGACCAAACCCGTTGGCAACTTCATCGAGATTCATATCAAAGTCAAGTTGACGCATTAAAATCAGAAATTATTGAATATGAAAGATTGATTAACTGTGACAAAAGTCAGCCAATTCAAATTACAGTTGAGAACCTAAATAAGCTACCTGATGCTTTAATTAAAGCTAGGATAGCTGCCAAAATGAGTCAGCAAGAATTAGCAGAAATCTTAGGAATTGAAGAACAGCGAGTTAAGCAGTACGAAGACACAGATTATCAGTGTGCCAGTTTTGTGGAAATCCTCGAAGTTAGCACAGTTTTGGGTATAGAATTTGCAACAGCTGTAGTGCAGGTAGACTTTGAGGAAATAGAAGCTGTTAAAAAAAGTGCAGAAAAATGGCGAAATGAAAAAGTAAGTACGAAAACTAAAACCTGATATGTTTAGACGTGATAATTTACATTTATATCAAAGTGGTGCATACCTTATTACAATGTTCGATCGCCCATTTGCTGCTAAATTAATAACATAATTTTACTAACTCTTTATCATGATGTCTTCCCAACCCCAACTTTTAACCGATCCATTTTTGCAACTTCCCACAGAAAACTCGATTCGAGTAGTTTGGTTTACAGAATTTCCCGGTTCTCGCCACACCGTTACCTTTGGGTATGACTTAGATAAAATTGTTAGCGCCAACACAATTAAACTAAGTCGCACTCGCGAAGATCAAAAGTCCAAATTTGGGGAACAAACTGAAGAAAACCAAGTTTATCAACAACCAGTTGTGCGGAATATTTGGCGACATGAAGCAGAAATCACTAATTTAATTCCAGGTAAACGAGTTCCCTATCGAGTGACTAGTGAAAGGGAAGATGGGAAAATTGTTAGTAGTAAAATTTTTACTCTTGCACCTCAACCTTTAGCGGGAACAGCTTTAAAAATCTTGCTGACTTCCGATCATCAATTAATGCCAATGACGGCGGCTAATCTACAAAAAGTAACTGAAATAATTGGCAGAGTTGATGCGGTTTTCTTTGCAGGTGATTTGGTGAATGTAGCCGATCGCGCTTCCGAATGGTTCGATGATAACCGAGGTAATGCTTTCTTCCCTTGTTTGCAAGGAAAAGCTCACTCTAAATTAGAAAAAAATGGTAGATCTACTATTTACAAAGGCGGAGAAATTATTCAACACGCACCGCTATTTCCCGCTATTGGTAATCACGAAGTTATGGGTAGATTTTCCTTAGAAACTAACTTAAGCGAACAATTTAATGATTCTTTTCCCCGTGAACGCGCCAAGCAAATTTATCAAAATAAAGCTGGTATTCCCGAAGAATTATGGTTAAAAGATTATTCGTTTAATACTGATACTTATGAAGAGATTTTTACTTTACCTAATCATAGTGCTGGGGGAGAAAAGTATTATGCAATTACGATCGGTGATGTACGTTTAGTAGTTCTGTTGGCTGCTTGTCCCTGGCGCAGTCCTAGTTTAGCTAGTAATATTAGAGGGAAGTATCGAGAGAGCGATCGCGATTTAAATAACCCCGCCAATTGGGGATACGGACAACATATTTTTGAGCCAATACACCAAGGTAGCATTCAATATCAATGGCTAGAAAAAGAGTTAAATAGTCCAGAATTTCAAAAAGCTAAATATAAAGTAGTAATGCTACATCATCCACTCCATACTTTAGGCGATAATATTGTTCCTCCATTTACCGATCCAGTACAAATAATCGATCGAGATGAAACCGGAAATATTAAATCAGTTCGCTATGAATATCCTAAAGAAAAAGATTACTTGATTCGGGATATTGAACCATTACTCAACGCCGCAAAAGTACAATTGGTATTTTTTGGGCATTGTCATTTATGGAATCGTTTTGTGAATTCCAGTGGCATTAATTTTCTCGAAACTTCCAACGTCGGTAACTCTTACGGTGCAGCTTTAGGTAATAACAAACGACCTGTACCAGATAGTAACTCAGAAGATTATGCTCCTACTGGCGATCCCAACGGATTAGAGCCAATCATCCCAGCAATTGTACCTTTAGTTAATGAAAATAATCAACCAATGCCATATATTGCCAGCAATGATATCACTGTATTTAGTATTTTAGATACTGCAACTGGTACGGTGAGCAGTTACCGCTTTGATACGCGAGAACCAAATTCTCCAGTTATTCAATTTGATGAATTCTCTTTGAATAAAAGTTGAAACTTGGGAAAAAGAGTAAAAATATGTAATATTACCTAAAACATTATTGCAAAAAATCTATATATTTAGGTAGTTGCTCAACATTTGTTGTTATGTATTTTCCTGAAAACCGTGGAAGTTATGAGTAGTGTTAAGAAAAAATAAACCTTATTAAATTCTTAAGTTTAATAAAAGTTTAAGGGTAATCTCTATAAATATAATGTTGGTGATTAACTCAAGTTGCTAGTTATATTCCGTAGTGAGTCAAAAGCTTAAATTTATTTTTAGCTTAATTTTTATTAATAGTTAAGAGAGAATTAACGATGATTAACTTAGCTGGCTACAATCTCTTGAAGTCAATTTATGAAAGTAACAATTCTATAGTTTATCGTGCTTTGAGAAAGCAAGATAAACAACCTGTGATTATTAAGTTACTTAAAGAAAATTGTCCTACATCTGTATCATTAGTCAGATACAAGCAAGAGTACGAAATTACACGCAAGCTCAATTTAAAATGCGTTCCGAAAACCTACAGCTTAGAGAAATATCAGAAAACTTTAGCGATCGTTTTTGAGGATTGTGGTGGAGAATCATTAAAGGCATTTTTAGCTACTAGGCAAGAGAATTTAAATCAATTTTTGACTTTAGCGATTAAAATAACTAAAGCATTAGGTGAAATTCATCAATACAATATTATTCATAAAGATATTAATTCTAGTAATATCATTATTAATCCAACTAATGAACTAGTCCAAATTATAGATTTTGGGATCTCTACTGTCTTAACTTCCGAAAATCCTACTATCAAAAATCCTAATGTTCTGGAAGGTACTCTAGCTTATATATCACCAGAACAAACAGGCAGAATGAACCGCTCGGTTGACTACCGTACTGACTATTATTCATTAGGAATTACTTTTTACGAACTGCTGACAGGACAATTACCATACAATTACAGCGATCCGATCGAATTAGTTCACTCTCACATTGCTAAACAAGCAGTACCACCATGCGAAATCGATCTTAAAATACCTAAAACTATTTCTAACATTGTGATGAAGCTGTTAGAAAAAACGGCTGAAGCTAGATATCAAAGTGCTTGGGGAATCGTCGCTGATTTAGAGGAATGCTTATACCAATTAAATACTCAGGGAAAGATTGCAGATTTTGCGATCGCTCAAAAAGATATTACTGACAAATTCCAAATTCCGCAAAAACTTTATGGTAGAGAACGAGAAGTTGAAACTTTATTAGCTGCATTTGAAAGAGTTAGCAATGGCACAACAGAAATCATGTTAGTGTCAGGTTACTCTGGCATTGGCAAATCTGCCTTAGTACAAGAAGTTTATAAACCGATTACTAAGGCGAGGGGTTATTTTATTGCCGGGAAATTCGACCAATTTCAACGCAATATTCCTTACTCAGCGATCGTCAAAGCATTTCAATCTTTAGTCAAGCAACTTTTAACCGAAAGCGAAACTCAACTCAACGCTTGGAAAGAAAAACTATTAAAAGCATTTGGTGATAACGGTCAGATTATTATAGATGTGATTCCTGAAATCGAACTGATTATTGGTAAACAACCACCAGTACAAGAATTAGGTGCGACAGAAGCGCAAAATCGGTTTAATTTACTGTTTCAAAAATTCATCAGAGTATTTTGCTCGATCGAACATCCCTTAGTCATCTTTCTCGACGATTTGCAATGGGCGGACGGAGCTACTTTGAAACTACTGCAAATAATATTGACCAATAAAGAAACCAAATATTTATTTCTGATTGGCGCTTATCGAGATAACGAAATAAACCCTACCCATCCCTTAATCATCACCCTTGATGGGCTGAAAAACCAGGGCACGACAATCAACCAAATTACCTTAACACCCTTAGATATCAAACATATCGCTCAGTTAATTGCTGATACTGTCTATAAGGATACAGCCACAGTCATATCATTAGCCGACTTAATCATCAATAAAACTCAAGGAAATCCTTTTTTTGTCAACCAGTTTCTCAGAACACTTTATGAACAAAACCTCCTTTCTTTCAATTCCCAGCAAAGAAACTGGGAGTGGAACATCTCACAAATAGAAGCAGTAGGCATTACCGATAACGTGGTTGAATTGATGGTTGGGAAATTGAAAAAAATGCCAACTTCAACTCAGAAAGTTTTAAAATTAGCTGCCTGCGTTGGCAATAGTTTTGACTTAAATACTCTCGCGATTATCAACGAAAAAACAGCCGCAGAAACCTTCCAAGAACTCTTGCCAGCCATCCAAGATGGATTAATTTTAGCCACCTCTGAACTAGGCGTAACCGAAACAGAAATTGTTAAGTCTCATTTAGTGATTACCAATTACAAATTTTTGCACGATCGCGTGCAACAAGCCGCTTATGCACTGATTGAAGAAAGCTCTAAAAAAACAGTTCACTTACAAATCGGTCGCCTACTCTGGCAAAATACCTCGCCAGAGAAACAAGCAGAAGAAATCTTTGCGATCGTCGATCATCTAAATCAGGGTATAGAACTAATTAACGATGAATTTGAACGAATTGAAATTGCTAAACTGAATTTAATTGCAGGTCAAAAAGCTAAAACAGCAACCGCTTATGCTGCCGCGAGCCAATACTTGGCAATAGGTTTAGGACTACTAGTAGATTCTAGCTGGGATAGTCAGTACGAACTGACATTAGCACTGCATGAGGAAGCAGCAGAGTCGGCATATCTGAGTGGTGACTTTGAGGGGATGCAGAGATTAGCCCAAATCGTGCAAAGCTGCGCCAAAACCCTACTGGACAAACTGAAGGTGTACGAAGTCCAGATCCAAGCTTATATGGGGCAGAACAAGTTACACGAAGCACTGAATACGGGGCTGCAAGTCTTAAAGCAGTTGGGGGTAGAGTTTCCCGACTCGCCAAACCCATCTGATATTGGGCAGGCTCTGGGAGAAACCGCATCAATTTTAAGCGGAACGCGAATAGAGGACTTAATCAATCTCCCTCAAATGACCGATCCTCATCAACTAGCAACTATCAGAATTCTGTCAAGCATATTTTCTCCCTGCTACTTTGCAGTTCCGCCACTGGTGCCTTTAGTAGTTTGCAAACAGATCGATTTATCCGTTCAATATGGCAATGCTTCTGTGTCTCCGTTTTCTTATGCGGTGTATAGTCTTCTCCTCTGTGGGGTTATAGGAGATATAGATTCAGGCTATCAGTTCGGTCAATTAGCTTTACGTCTACTATCAAAATTGAATGCTCAAGACATCGCCACCAAGACTCTCCACATGGTGCCTGCTGGCGTTCAACATTGGAAAGAACATCTCAAAAATATTTTAGAACCATTGCTGTCAGCTTTCTCTAGCGGGCTGGAAACCGGAGATTTAGAATATGCTGGCTATGCCATCATGGTGTACAGTTATTGCTCGTATTTTCTTGGCAAGCCACTGACCTTTGTTGAACGAGAGATAGCAACCTACCGCGATGCAATTCTTAAAATTAAGCAAGAAACATCGCTTCACTTTCAGGATATCTGGTGGCAAGCCGTCTTAAACTTGATGGGAAGAAACCAAAATCCATGCCAGTTAAAGGGAGAAGTCTACGACGAAGAGACTATGCTGCAACTGTATCAGCAAAACAATAACTACCTGGCGATTCATTACTTACACTTGCACAAAGTTGTGCTTTTTTATCTATTTGAAAATTACCCTGAAGCGTTTAAAAATCTCGCTCAAACAGAAAATTATTTGAATGCAGCAACAGGGCAGATAACTGTTGCTATCTTCTATTTCTACGATTCTTTAGTGCGTCTGGCAGAGTATCCCAATACTCCGCATTCAGAGCAAAAAGAAATTTTCGATCGCGTACAAGCTAATCAGGAAAAAATTCAAAATTGGGCGCATCATGCCCCCATGAATCACCTGCACAAATTATATTTAATAGAGGCAGAACGGCATCGGGTTTTGAACCAAAAAATAGAGGCGATCGAGATGTATGATAAAGCCATTACCCTTGCTCAAGAAAATGAGTATATCAATGAAGAAGCACTCGCTTACGAATTAGCTGCAAAATTCTATCTATCATGGGGAAAAGAAACGATCGCCCAAGCATACATGGAAAAAGCTCATTATAGTTACCAAGTTTGGGGAGCAGCGGCTAAAGTTAAGGATTTAGAGGAAAAATACCCGCAATTGCTAGCGAAAAAGTCAGTAAATAAAGGAACTCAAACAACACTTCGCCAAACAACGATTGGTACTACTACCACCAGCAGTAATTTGCGAGAAACCTTAGATTTAGCGAGCGTCATGAAAGCTTCTCAAGCAATTTCGGAAGAAATTGTTTTGAGCAAATTACTGGAAAGGTTGATGAAAATTGCGATCGAAAATGCTGGTGCCCAAAAAGGTTTTTTGATTTTAGAAAAAACCGGAAACTGGGTCATCGAGGCTGAAGGTTCGGTTAAGGAAGATGAGGTAAGCGTGCTGCAATCCCTTCCGCTTTCAGGGGATACAACCAAACTGGCAAGTTCGATCGCTAACTATGCGATCCGTACCCAGGAAAATGTCATCTTAAATAACGCCGCACAGGAAGGACAATTTACCCGCGATCCTTATATTGCTGCTACTCAACTTAAATCAGTTCTCTGCACGCCTCTACTACACCAAGGCAAATTAACAGGCATCCTGTACCTGGAAAATAACCTAACAGAAGGAGCTTTTACTACAGATAGATTAGAACTATTAAAATTATTATCTGCTCAAATAGCGATTTCCATTGAAAATGCCCAACTGTACAAAAATTTGCAGGAGTTCAATCAAAACTTAGAACAATTAGTGAGCGATCGCACACAAGAATTATCTGAAGCCCTCGCTCATTTAAAAGCTGCTCAAAGTAAGTTGGTAGAAGCCGAAAAAATGGCATCTCTGGGGGGATTAGTTGCGGGTGTTGCCCATGAAATTAATACTCCCATCGGTGTTGGTGTTACTGTAGCTTCAGCTTTGGCAGAACATTCTACAGAATTTGGCACTACTTACAAGAGTGGCAAAATGAAACGCTCCGATTTTGAAGAGTTTTTGGAAATAGCAACTCAAAGCAGCAACGTTCTTTTAATTAACTTAAATCAGGCAGCAGCATTAATTCAAAGCTTTAAGCAAGTAGCAGTCGATCGCTCTAGCGAAGAACGGCGAACTTTCCGCATCAGAAGTTATCTGGATGAAATTTTATTGCAATTGAAAGCTAAATTAAAAACTTGCCGACCTTCGATCAAAATTAAAGGAAACGACAACATTACTATAGATTCTTATCCTGGTGCTTTTTCTCAAGTTGTCACCAATTTACTGATGAACTCTCTAATTCATGCTTACGATGGGGACGCTTGTGGAGAGATTGTGTTTGATTGGATGCAAGAAGGCGATCGCTTTATCTTTGAATACTCCGATGATGGAAAAGGCATTCCTAAAGAAAATTTAAGTAAAATTTTTGAGCCATTCTTCACCACCAAGCGTGGTAATGGTGGCACAGGATTAGGATTACATATTGTTTACAATTTGGTGACGCAAACGCTTAAAGGTGAAATTCTGTGTCAAAGTGAGGCAGGAGCCGGAACAAAATTTATAATTAAATTACCCATGTGAATTCATGCCAAACAGTAATTAACACCCAAAAATTGCATAATGAAGGTAAGAGGCTATGAAAGAGGATACTTATGCTTTTTTAACAAATGAATCATCTGAAGAAGTTGCATTAGTTGATAAATTAAACTCAGATGATGAGTTATTTTTTGCTGATGATGAAGTATCTGAAGACCCGCCAAATGAAAGCTGGAAAATTTTAATTGTAGATGATGAAGAACAGGTTCACACAGCAACTCATATTGCCTTAAAGAAATTGTATTTTGAAGAAAAAGCTTTAAGCTTTATTAGTGCTTACTCCGCCAAAGAAGCTAAACAATTAATCCAAGAACATCCTGATGTCGCCATCATCCTGCTTGATGTAATTATGGAAACAGATGATGCTGGCCTAGAATTTGTTAAATATGTTCGGGAAGAGCTTGGCAATCAGTTGGTGCGAATTATTTTACGCACAGGTCAACCTGGACAAGTGCCAGAAAAAAACGTGATTATTAATTATGATATTAATGATTATAAAACTAAAACAGAACTAACAATAACAAAGCTATATACAACCATACTAACAGCTTTGAGAAATTTTTCTCTTAGTCATAAATTGCAGTCTGAAATAGCGCAGCGCCAGAAAGTGGAGATTGCACTCCGACTGAGCGAACAAAAAGAACGCGAAAAAGCCCTAGCTTTAGAACATTCTTTAAAAGAGTTGCAAGCAACACAACTCCAGTTAATCCAAAGTGAAAAAATGTCTAGTTTGGGTCAATTAGTTGCAGGGGTAGCCCATGAAATTAACAACCCAGTGAACTTTATTTATGGCAATCTTCCCCACGCTAATGACTATACCAAAAAACTCCTCAATTTGCTAAATTTATACCAAAGGTATTACCCGCAACCAGAAGCGGAAATTGTCAATGAAATAGAAGATATTGACTTAGAATTTATCATAGATGATTTGCCAAAACTGCTTTTTTCCATGCAAGTAGGAGTCGAACGTATTCGCAATATTGTGCTGTCTGTGCGAAATTTTTCCCGCTTGGATGAAACTGAACTCAAGCCAGTAGATATACATGAAGGTATTGATAGTACCTTAATGATATTGCAGCATCGAATAAAAGCTAAACCAGATCGTCCGGCTATTGAAGTGATAAAAGACTATGGTGAACTACCTCTGGTAAACTGTTATGCGGGTCAGCTTAATCAGGTGTTTATGAACTTGATCGCAAATGCGATCGATGCTTTAGAAGAACAAGTTAGCCAAAAAGATAGTGACTTTAAACCG
Organism: [Phormidium] sp. LEGE 05292; assembly: GCF_015207735.1. Taxonomy (GTDB): domain Bacteria; phylum Cyanobacteriota; class Cyanobacteriia; order Cyanobacteriales; family Aerosakkonemataceae; genus Floridanema. The sequence goes on along the minus strand of NZ_JADEWG010000014.1, from coordinate 47,733 downwards.
ATTATTTCAATTCGTACTGAAGTCATCCCAGATGAATACCCTGTTTCAGCCATTCGCATTACAATTACCGATAATGGTTCTGGTATGACAGAGACAGTTCGCTCTAAACTTTTCCATCCCTTTTTCACTACAAAGCCGATCGGAAAAGGTACAGGCATGGGGTTATCAATTAGCCAACAAATTTTGGTAGAGAAACACAAAGGTCAATTGCAATGTATTTCTTTACCAGGAAAAGGAACGCAATTTATTATTGAGATGCCGATCGGTTATCCAATTTCACAAAAAGTTTGATCCAAATTAAAAGTTTGTGCCTCTTGCCTAAGCCAACTTATATGTATCACGATTAAGCAGAAAATTACCCTGATTTTCTGCCAAATCTTCACACCATGAACTAACCACGATCAATACTGCTCGGTTAAAGGCAAGGGCGTTCGCGTAGCGTGCCCCTACAGACCAAAAATTTGCTTAACCGAGCAGTATTGTATCCCGTCTTCATTGACCTCAAAACCAATCCGATAATCACCAACTCGAATACGATATCGGTTCGATGCTCCAGCTAAGGCTTTAACATTTGGTAACTCTTGAATAGATGTTGCTTCTGGCAAAGTTGTAAAGAAAATCTTGGCTAATATTCGCGCCTTTTGTCCCTACAACTATAGTTTAGGTGAAATCATTTTATTATTATAAATCAAGAGTTTTAGCAAATAATATTTTTATTATAGCAGAATCGGGTTTCTAAGTTAAATATTACGTTCCAATCGTTTGACTAAAAACAAACTCAAACCGTAGAGGGTAATACTTTCACCAAACATTTCCAAGAATTCCTCAAGGGTAATTTTTAAAGTAGATAAAATCAACGCTAACGAGTTACCACTTTCCGCCATTTGCGCGAATTTAACTTGCAAAAACAAGTAATAGATAAAATCTAAAAATACTCCGCCAGCAAAAGAAAGCACGACTCCTAATACTGTAATAAATGTTCCTTTAGGATAAGCTTTCCAAAGCGCAATTAAGTCCCGATAACCAAGCAAGATGATGATAATTCCTGCTGGTACATAGATAAATATCCAAGAACCACCCCCACCGGGAAATCGAGGCATCCAATCTAAAGAATTGAGGAATTTTGGTAATTCTGAGGAGTGAAATTTAAACAGTTTTTCGATGAATAAGTCGAGAAATCCTACACCTACGGCTAAGAGAAACCAACGGGAAGGAAGGGGTGCAGAACGCTTTTTTCGGAAAGCTGCAATTACTAAGCAAATTCCAATTACAAGAAGTTGAATTGCAGAATATACTACAGGGATTGACCATTTGCGATCGAAATTAAAAGCCGTTAAAGGTTCGCCTGTAGTTAAAGCACTAATAAAATAAATTAGAGCGAGGAGCGTGTCGATCGCAATTAACACTAATAACCCTAATTTACTATAGTGCTTAATGGTAGTTGGATGAAATAATATCATGTCTAGTAAATCACTTCCCTAATGTGCAGTAATAATTGCTACGGTTGCTTACTTAAATTAATTTTATTTCCTGACAAACATAAACAAATTGTAAAGTTCTATTGCAAATATTTAAAAAAATATTGAAAATTAAACCAAACCCTAATTCAAACTTTAATGTAGAAATTTATAGCAATATTACGAGGATCGTATCATGGCTAATGAGATACAAAAGTATCGGATGGTCTGCACTCTTACCTTTGGCGATATTTACGGTCAAATAGTAGTTTGGTTAATTGTAATTTTCCTTTCTTTAGCCTCTGCTTTGGCATTATGGAGTACTAGCCGCCAAATTTACGCCCTAGCTGCCGTTGGATTAATTGTAGTTCTTTCCCTACCCTTCTTACTTTTTGCTTTCGTCACGACTCTATTAAACCACATTGAATTCAAACCCATTGATGCCAAGGAAACTACTCGCACTAGTCCAGTAAATGTACCTAAACCAAAAACTGCTGAAGCTACTTGATCGAGGGGACTGGGGATTAGGGGCTGGGGACCGCCATCGACTGGGGACAAGGGAAATTTTCTACCTTTACACTTATCTTACCTTCAGCCTTTTCCTGTTGCCTGTTGCCTGTTCCCTTCTCCTATATAAAGAATTTCCCTGCATTTTGTAGGGAATTTTTTTTGTGAGTGACTATAGATAAAGTGGAAATCTGAATCTAAAACTGAGAATGTTAGAACACGATGTCATTATTATTGGCGGGGGATTAGCTGGGTGTCGCGCTGCTGTGGAAATTGCCCGGACTGACCCAAAATTAAATGTAGCTGTAATTGCTAAAACTCACCCAATTCGTTCTCACTCTGTCGCTGCTCAAGGAGGTATTGCGGCTACTCTGAATAATGTAGACTTAGAAGATACTTGGAAAGCTCATGCTTTTGATACTGTCAAAGGTTCGGATTATTTAGCAGACCAAGATGCGGTAGAACTTCTCACCCGTGAAGCGCCAGATGTTCTAATTGATTTGGAACACATGGGCGTGTTATTCTCGCGTTTGCCTGATGGTCGCATCGCCCAACGTGCTTTTGGCGGACATTCCCATCGTCGCACCTGTTACGCTGCTGATAAAACAGGTCATGCAATTTTACATGAGTTAGTTAATAATCTCCGTCGCTACGGCGTTCACATTTACGACGAATGGTATGTGATGCGGTTAATTTTGGAGGAAGGACAAGCGAAAGGCGTTGTCATGTATCACATTCGCGATGGCGAGATAGAAGTTGCCCGGGCTAAAGCTATTATGTTTGCTACTGGTGGTTATGGTCGGGCTTTTAATACTACTTCTAATGACTATGCCTCGACTGGTGATGGTTTGGCAATGTCCGCTTTGGCGGGTGTTCCTTTGGAAGATATGGAGTTTGTCCAGTTTCACCCGACTGGTTTGTATCCGGTAGGTGTGTTAATTTCGGAAGCAGTGAGAGGCGAGGGTGCTTATTTAATTAATTGTAATGGCGATCGCTTCATGGCAACTTACGCCCCCAGCAGAATGGAACTCGCTCCTCGTGATATTACCTCAAGAGCGATCGCTTTGGAAATCCGCGCCCTTAGAGGTGCCCATCCTGATGGTAGCTGCGGAGGGCCTTTTGTATACTTAGATTTGCGCCACATGGGAAGGGAAAAAATCATGAGTCGCATTCCCTTTGCTTGGGAAGAAGCACATCGATTATTAGGAATTGATGCTGTAGAAAAACCCATGCCTGTGCGTCCCACTGTACACTATTCAATGGGCGGAATTCCGGTTAATACTGATGGTCAAGTTAGAAGTAGTGCTGATAGTTTAATTGAAGGTTTCTTTGCTGCGGGGGAAGCTGCTTGTGTTTCCGTTCACGGTGCAAATCGTTTAGGAAGCAACTCGTTGTTGGAATGTGTTGTTTATGGCAGAAGAACTGGCGCTGCGATCGCACAATATGTCCAAAATCGGAAACTTCCCGAACTTGATGAAACACTATATTTAGCCCAAGCACAAACCCAAATTCAATCGCTTTTTGAGCAAAAGGGAGAAATCAGAATTGGGAAATTGCGCCAAACTTTCCAAGATTGCATGACTCAATATTGTGGAGTGTTTCGTACCTCGGAATTGATGCAAGAAGGTTTAAACCAATTGCAACAGTTAAAAGCACAATACGACAATATTTATCTAGATGACAAAGGGACGGTTTGGAATACAGAAATTATTGAAGCGATCGAACTTCGTAGCCTCATGATTGTGGGAGAATTAATCTTATCATCTGCCTTAAACCGTCAAGAAAGTCGCGGCGCACATTGCCGAGAGGATTTTCCCGATCGAGATGATAGCAACTTCCTCAAACATACATTAGCTTACTATTCTCCCGCTGGAGTTGAAATCCAATATAAACCTGTAAGTATCACCATGTTTGAACCGCAAGAAAGGAAATATTAACTTCTTTTCCTCAGTTCTTTACAGGGGAATTTAGGAGATAAATTTGGTTTTTAAATACCAAAAATTTGCTAAGTTCCCCCAATTCAACTCTTAGATTATGTCCAGTGACATCGGTAGTGTATAAGCTTGCATCGCATCTAAATTGTATATTTTTGCCTAACACCAAAAATATACAATTTAGATGCGATGCAAGCTTAGTTGGTAGCCACTATTTTAAATTGTTAGTCGTCAGGAAATTGCCAGCAAAGAATACGTTCAACATCTGTACTCCCACAACTACAGTTTTCGTAAGAGGAGGCTACCCATTCTTGGTTACAATTGCGACAGTGGCAGAGAATATTATGCAGGTTGGCAATAGTAATTTTCATTTGCCATTCTTGCAGTTCATCAGGGGTTAATTGGGGATTATTTTCTGGCATTTTAAATTCTCCCTTTTAAGAAATAGGTGAGCATTTCTCCTTTACCTTTGATTTCGATATAGCCGCGTGGTTCTAATAAGTAGCGATCGCGCAAATATTGATAGGTTGTTTCTGTTATTTGAATTTTTCCGGGCAATCCATGAGATTCCATGCGGCTAGCAATATTAACGGTATCACCCCACAAATCATAAGTGAATTTTTTTGTCCCAATTACACCAGCAACTACATCTCCGCTATTAATGCCAATTCGGATACTTAAAGAGTTGTTGGTTTCTTCATTATATTGTGCAATAGTTGCTTGCATATCGAGCGCCATTTCTGCGATCGCGACCGCGTGATCCGGTCGTGCTTTTGGCAACCCTGCTACCACCATATAAGCATCGCCGATGGTTTTAATTTTTTCCAAATTATGTTTCTCTGCTAATTGATCGAATTCCGAAAAAATCTCATTTAATATTTCTACCAGTTCCGTTGCAGACACTCTCGAAGAAAGCTCTGTAAACCCAACAATATCAGCAAACATCACGCTAACTTGACTAAAATAATCAGCAATAGTGCTGGGGTGACGTTTTAATCTTTGAGCAATTTTATACGGTAAGATATTCAGCAACAAGTGTTCGGTTTGTTCCTGTTCAAAGCGCAACGCCAATTCTGCTCTTTCCCGTTGGATAAATTGTCCTATTTGATTCCCAATAGTTAGCATTGTTTGTAATAAATGTTCGTCGCATTCTTGCCACTGGCGGCTAAAAAAAGACATGACTCCTAAAATTTCATTTTCATACTGGATAGGAAATGCAAAAGCACTGGCTATTCCAGCATTAGCAGCAACTTGCGATCGCACAAAGTTACGATCGTTAATTAGATCGCTGCTCCATTGAGGAGTACCTGTTTGCCAAACTTTTCCGGGTAAACCCTCACCTAATTGAAAAACTGTTTGCTTACTTACTTCAATAAATTCAGGAATTTTTAAGTATGGTTTAAACCAAATATCTAAACATTTCAAATAACAATTTTCATTGTTTATTTCAGGCATCCAAAATTCGCCTATATCCCAACTTAAACTTTCACATATTGAGAGGAAAATTTTTGGTAATGCTTGCTTAAGAGTGACTGAATTTGACAGAACACGACTGATGAAGTACTGGGCAAACAAACGCTTTTCTACACGCTTTCTTTCCTGTTCAATTTTTTGTTTGTCGGTAATATCTCTACCAATATATAAATAATCTTTAATTCCAGGGATTTCTGTAGGAATATTAGAGCAGGAAAAGGCGACGTTAATTGGTTGACCCGTTTTAGTTTTACAAATTAATTCTATATCTGCTAAAGATTCTCCAGTAGATATGAGTTTTTCGGAAATTATTTTTACTTGGTCTTGATTATCACTAATTATCGTTGATATATGTTGGTTAATTAAATCGTTTTCACTATATTCAAATAACTTCTCAGCTGCTTTATTTATAGTTTTAATCTTTCCTGCTTGGTTAGTCACTACTAAAGCATCTGCCATTGAACCGATAATTTTATCGATGTATTGATTAGAAGCGGATAGCCTACTAAATAACAGTTCTAATTCATTGTTTCTTTGAATCAACGTTTGCTCTAGGAGCATTTTTTCTGTGACATCTTCTAAGATTATGAGTAATTGATTACTCATAATTTCATCGTCTTTAATAATATAAATATCGAGGTATAAAGTAGAATTAGAAGCAGTTAAACGCGCAATACCTTTATAATCAAAGTATTGGCGATCGCCTTGTAAAATTTCCGTAAGTATGTATTCTACTCCCACTAATTCGGGAAAAACTTCATTTACATCTTTATTCAATATTGCTTCTGAAGAAAATTCAGTAAAGTTTTGCACTCCCGATGATATTTCGACTACTTTAAAAGTATCATTTATCACTAAATACTCTATAGAAGTCAGCTTTTGTTTAAAAATTTGCTCAATTTTTGATCGTTTCATAGTAAAATTCCTGAATAATTATTCCCTCATAAAGCTAAGGCAACCATTTTTTCTTTGTTAAATTAGTAAATAGTTTATTCGGGAAAAACTATTTTGTAAGCTAGTTGTTCAAAGATGATATCGACATCTTTACCTGTTTTTGCAGAAGTGGCATAACTGGATAAAACTTGCGCCTGCTGGCTAAAGTCATAAGTAGTAAGTAATTTCTCCATTTTTTCCTCATCAAATAAGTCTGATTTATTAAAAGCAATGATAATAAATCCTTTAGGATTAATTGATAAAAATAGGTTTAAATGTTCTTCTAAACGATCGATCGTTTCTTGGCGGGTAACGTCTGCAACTATAATCGCGCCGCTACCTCCTTGGAGATAGGATGGTGCGATCGCCTTAAATTTAGTATGACCTTCTAAATCCCAAATCATCAATTGTAACTTTTCAAATTTCTGCTCTATTTTTTGTGGTAATTCAATAGTTTTTCGCGAAATTTTTACTCCTACAGTTGAAAGATATTGATCGCTAAATTCACGTTCGACAAACCGCCTAATCAGACTAGTTTTCCCTACCCCAAAATCACCCACTAAACAAATTTTTTTCGAGATTGTAGACATACTTATTTATTGATTTCCTTCGACACCACAGGTTGAAATTCAACGCATCTAGCTAACCATAATGGTTTTTGAGAATCTACACCTAGAGGAGGCGTAGGTGCTGCTAGAGCTTGCAATCTTTTTGGATCGATTCCTTGAGTAATTAAAGCATTTTTAATTGTTTCTGCACGAGATTGTGCTAACTTCAGGTTGGTATCCAGAGAACCTATAGGATCGCTATAACCCATAATTCTCAAAGACAAGTTTGGATACTCGTTTAAAAATGCTTTTATTTGCAAAATTTTGTTTTGATTTATTGCTTTTAACTCTGCTGAGCCTGAGTCAAAATAAATCCGGGTAGCGATCGCTTGCGGTTGAATTTGCACCGTATTAGTAACAGTTTTCACCCCCGGAATTTGCTTAAATGCTTGAGTAATTTTTTCCCCATCTTCAATCTGAGATACCGTTCCTTTAACGAACACTTTACCATTTGAGTATAAGGAATAAACGGTAATTCCATTGATTTTATTCAAAGTAGAAGTTACTCGTTTGATTTCCGACGCTATATCCACAGGATTCGGCGGTACTTCCACTGCTATAATTTTGTTTTCTAACAACTGATTTGGGGCAATTTTTTTGGCTATTTCTTCAGCTTTTGTACGGAGATATTGATTTGGTAAATTTCCCAAAAGCTGCAATTTACCATCACTAACACGCGCTTCTAAACGATAAACAGCTAATTCTGGAGTTGATGTTAAAGCTTGAGTTACATCTTTTTCTAAACGGCGATCTATGTCTTGACGATATTGCCAGAATCCCCAAGGTAAGATAATTACACCCAGCAGTAAAGAAGCAACAACTAACAGTCCAGGAAGTCGAAAACCTTGACGTTTTGCAGCAGGTTTGCCGATTTTAATTAATGTTCCTAAAAGCTCGTGAACTTTTTCAGGAATAATATCAGGATCTCCGGCAAAAGTTTCGATTTCATTACCAGCAATTTGCACAATATTGTAGAGAGTTTGCTGCATTTGGCGGATGTACCATTGAGGAGTTTTCCCTTGAGTTACCACTGATAAGTAACAATATCCTGCTACTTCTAAAACAATTTTAGAATTGCCATAGTCGATCGCATCAATTTCGGAAACATCTCCCGATCGAGCAATACAATCATTGACAAAGCTGCGAATAGCTGTGAGCATCCCTGCTACCATATCTGATTCTAGTTTTTCTTTGTCCTCTGGTTGAACCTCTGCGATTAACAAACCTGAACTTTTGTGAATTAAAAATACGGCACGAACCGTAAAAGGAATAGCTTCTTTAAGAATTAGTTCTGCTTCTGAAACTCCCTGGATTTTGGCGCGAATTTTGCGATTTATTCCTTCAAAGCTGAAAGTGTTCTCAATTTTTTCATTAATCGAACGAATCGCATCCGCCATGTATTTGCTAATAGTACTCCCAATCACAGGGTAGAGAGCATCTACCATCGCATCTCGTTCAATTACTATTTGTTCTTTAATCGCTTTTCCCATTTCTGATGCTAATGCTTTGGAAATAGCATTTTCATCTATTTTATTTTGTTCTTTAATTGCTTCTGCTAATTCAGGTGCGATCGCTTGAGCAATTTCTTGGGGATGTTTGCGAATTTGTTGCGAAATTGCTGGCGGAAGTAAAGGTGCGATCGCTGCAATTAAAGCTTCTTTATCTTCTTCTCTTTTATTCTCAATTACCCGATCGATAATTGGGGTAAGAGCCTCAATCATTGTTGCTGGATCTAGCTTGATTTGCTCCTTAATCGCTACTGCTATTTCCGGTGCAATTGCTAGTGCTATTTTCTGCGGTTCTTGGCGAACTTCGAGAGAGATTGCTGATGGAATTGCTGCTGCAATAGCAGCAGCTATGCTGTCTTTATCTTCCTGGGTTTTAGCTTGAATTAATTTATCGACGATCGGTAAAAGTAAATTAATTAATTGCTCTGGGTGATAAATTTGCTGCTCAAAATTAGCAATTTTTTGGGCAAAGTTGCTAATTAAAGCTTGTATTTCAGCTAACTCTGGTTCTAATAATAGAACTTGCAAACGTTTATAAGCATCGTATAATTCTTCTACATTTTCATCATAATATTCCAGCAATGATTCAGAAGGTTTCGATACTTCTAATTCATTCTGAACTTCTGGAGGTGAGTTTAATTGCTCGGTTGGTTTTTCGGTAGCTGCTGGGGTAGCAGTTGGTAAATCTTCCTGGTTTTCTTTTTCTCCCTCTGCATTATCTACTTCTATATCCTGTTGGGTACTTTCTGAGCTTACATTTAACGTTTCGCTACTATCAGGAATTAACTCATTACTATATTTATCTTGTCTAATAATTTGTAAGTCAACTAATAAGTTGACTAGCTTTGCTACCTCAACTTCTGTTTCTTGGTTAAGGTGATTAGGCTGAGAATTAAAAGATTCCAGCTGATTAATTTCAGCTGGATTTTCTTGAAATAAGCTCATAAGTAATAACCCCTGATTCTAGCTCTTAGAGTACTCGAAGTAGGGAGTTGAAAACTTATCTTTAAGCTTTCAACTCGTGAGTTTTAGACTATTCCCATTTTTTGCTTTCTTCTATAATCGGGATATCCGTGTAAACATCATCTTCTACAGTTACAGCTTGTTTTAATTGCGGAACAAACTCATTTCCTTTCAGTCGCATTCCCAATTCAAACATAATTTCTGCTACATCATCTTTAGAGACTTTCGTATCTCTCATTGATGATAAACGCCGCTCTAATTCTTCAAAAACTTGAATTCTCAAAGTCCGAACATCTTCTTGTAGTTTCGTTCTACTTTCTGTTAGTTCTTTGCGAATTGAATTAGTCTGGTTGTCAACATTTTGATCCAGTGCTTCTACAGCATTAGTAAATTTTTTATTTACCCGATCGACTTGTTGTCGTAAATCGCTAATTTCCTCTTGATAACTTAAGCTAATAGACCTGAGCTTTTTCTCTAAAGAATCAAATGCTGAACGTAGTTCTGTAGATACAACTGTCTTTACCTGATCGATACGATCGCGCATTTCTTGCTGTAACAGAGAAATGTCCGATTCTATCTTCTCAAAGCGATTATCATATTCTCGCAACTGAGGGCCAAAAATAATGTCGCGGATCTGGTCAATGTTTCCCAGTCTTTCCCGCATTTCCTCCTTGCTAATTTCTGACATAATTACACCTTTCTCGATTAAAGTTAATCATTCGCACCCATTAGAATTGTATCGGTTCACGCGCTCTTTAGTAATGTAGCACCAATTCCAGAATAAATTCATCGTCAGTTTTATATTGTAGCTAATTACTTTCACATCAACTCACCTTTTAAGGGAGCATCTAATTTTTCTTAATATATTGATTCAGAATATACTCATAATACAGATATCCTGCACCTGTGGCTCAAACCGACAAACACTTGCTTATCTTGTATCATCTATGTTCTCAAACACCTCTTTTTGTAGATACCCCAACTGGCACCAATGATGATAAATTAATATTATTCCATATTTTGTATTTCACAATAAATTATTTCCCATTACTTAGTATAATTTGAGCAATCATGCAGATTACCCAAAGCCTTCACGCAGCTATTCTCGTTGCTAACCTAGAACAATCTGAACATTTCTATGGGAAGATAATGGGATTATCTAAAGTAGAGCGATCGCTAAAATTCCCCGGTGCATGGTATGAAATTGGGAACTTCCAAATTCACCTAATTGTTACTGATAAAATAGTCCCAGATATGGTAGATTCCCAAAAGTGGGGACGCAATCGCCATTTAGCTTTTTCTGTTACTGACTTAGACGCTGCTAAACAGCAATTGATCTCTTATAATTGCCCTTTTCAAGTCAGTGCTTCCGGTCGTCCAGCCCTATTTACTCAAGACCCTGATGGTAACATTATTGAGTTGAGTCAGGTTTGAATAAATTAACGTCTATCGGTGAGGAAAGGGAACAGAAAACCAAGATTTTTGTTACCCTAATTTTGCTTGTGGTGGTAGCCAAATTAACATTTTAAAAGATTACTTTTATTCTGATTTCCAGATAAACTCTTTGTTTCATCTATTAGAAACCGATCGGCTAATGGTAAAAAGCATTGCTTACATTTACAGCGATCCCCTGTGGGAAACAACACCGGAAATATCTATTTTTCCCCCGGAAATAGAGCAAATTTACCAAGATTTAGGAGAACGACAACAACTCCAAAAACTTTTAACCGACAGCCAAATTGAACCACCAGAAAATTTACTAATTCGCAGTTTAGCAGAGTTAGGAGATTCTGTACAGGAAGTATGCGATCGCCTGCAAGAAATCGAATCTCTAGGCATTAAATTGATTATCGCAGAAAAAGATTCTTCTATTTCGCAAAACAGCACAATAGACTTGCTCAAACTATTACAAGAAATTCAAAATAACCAACGCAGCCGCCGCTTAAAACAAGGACACGCCCGCAATCGGTTAAAAGCCTTACCTCCCCCCGGAAAAGCACCTTATGGTTATCGCCGAGGTAAAGATAAATATATCATAGATAAAGCTTCTTCCCCTGTAGTTCGCTACTTTTTTGACCAATTTTTACTCTTTGGTTCTTTGCGAGGAGCAGTTCGTTACTTAGCCAAGAAATATGGGAAAAAAATATCAGTATCTACCGGAAAACGTTGGTTAATTAACCCAGTTTATCGGGGCGATTTAGCTTATAAAAATAATCAAATTATTTCTGATACTCATGTTGGGATAATTTCTAGAGAAGAAGCAGCACAAATTGATCGCCTTTTACGCCGCAATCAACGAATGTCTCCCCGTACCGCTAGTGCACCTCGTTCCTTAGCCGGATTAGTTGTTTGTGGCGAATGTCGATCGCCAATGAATATTGCCAGAGTTACCACACCCAGAACAGACAAAGAATATCTTTATTTACGCCCAATTAACTGTCCTAAATTCCCTAAATGTCGAGCAATTTCGTATCAGGAAATATTAGATCAAACTATTCAACTTATCTGCCAAAATTTGCCGCAAGCAGTGGCTCAAATGCAACTACCAGACATGGGAGAAATGAAGAAAAATTTGGGAGGTGCGATCGCGCAAAAGCAGCAAATACTCACCCAACTACCTAACTTAATTCAACAAGGAATTTTAGACCAAGAAACCTCCCAAATTCGCGCCTACAAACTCCGCACAGAAATTGCCAAACTTCAATCAAAATTAGCAGAATTGCCACCAGTAAATTTGCGCGAAACAGCCCAAGCTGTATCTATTCCTCAATTTTGGCAAGACTTATCTGAATCAGAGCGCAGATTTTATTTCCGAGAATTTATCCGAGAAATTCAACTTTTGCGACAAGACAAAGATTGGCAATTACAAATCAAATTTATCTTTTTTATATGACTTTATTTGACCACACTAGATTTTTAAACCGCTCCAGGCGCAGAGGGCACAGAGAATAGAAAAGGAGGAGTTTACAACTTAAATAGGATTGCTATAGCAAATTTAAATTAGCACATTGTAAAATTATGTAAAGTAGCATCCTTTGTTCTGCCAATGAAACTCCATCGTCACCTTTTTAGCATCTTGCTTGTTCTTTGTTTAGCCTTACTTCCTTGGTTTAACTTTATTCCCGGTGCAGATGCCCTTGGTGGTAAACTTCCTCCTTTAAATCAACCCGCACCAACATTCACATTACCCACAAACACAGGTGATGGTGAAGTATCAATCTCTGATTATCGTGGTAAATGGGTAGTACTTTATTTTTATCCCAAAGACTTTACTTCTGGTTGTACTTTAGAAGCCCGGAGATTTCAACAAGATTTGCCAAAATACCAACAAATAAATACGCAAATAATTGGTGTTAGTGCTGATTCTGTAAATACCCATGCCGAATTTTGTGATTCAGAAGGATTGAAATTTCCCTTACTTGCCGATACAAAAGGCACAGTTAGTAAAGATTATGGTTCTTGGTTAGGCGCTCTTTCTATGCGTCACACTTTTATTATTGACCCCAATGGAGCAATCCGGGAAATTTTCACAGGAGTCAACCCATCAGTTCATAGCAAAGAAGTTTTAGCACGTCTCACCGAATTGCAAGAAGCATCTTCTTAAACTGTTTTGTTTCCCATTGTCTCGTTCCCAGGTTCAATCTGGGAACGAAATTTGAGAGGTTCAACCTCCCCTACTGTAAAATCTGAATTCTCCCTTCTTGCACTAACATTTATGGTTGCAGATAATCCAAAAAACGATCGCCAGAATCCGCCCGCACCAATCCCACAATCACATCTGGTAAAGCAGCTAAACTGGGATATATTAAATAACGAGGTTCCCAATGAGGATGAAACTTTTCTTTAAAACTGTGTAATCCTTGAAAATTATAAAAATGATCCAAATGTAGATAAAGGTAACGCAAAGCTTTTTCTAAACGGGGAGATTCTTGCTTTTCTCCAATACCTGAAAGAGCCGATAAACCAAGATCGAATCTTTCATAACCAAGTTGTTGATAATGCTGAAGTAGGGAGACAAATAAAAATTCCATCACTCCATTTTCCACATCAGCACGTCGTCGCATCAAATCAACCGCAATTTCTGTTGATTTATTTGCTGAGATCAAGTTAGCAAAAGCTGCAATATCACTTGAGGAATTCTGGATAACAGCGATCGCATTATTCCGTAAATACTTATCGTTAAACCACCCTACAGAAAATCTCTTCTCTGCACCTTTCATCATCTGCAACCATTCATCGCTTACAGGTTTCAATTTATCTAGCAATTCTTTACTAATTGGTGGTTCGTAAAATTTAACTTCATACCCTAATTTAGTAAAACGATTCACAGCAGTCCTTAAATTTTGATTAGCTTTACCTTTAGTACTAAAAGTTTTTAAATCAACAATAGCAGCTTGACCAATCTGCAAAATTCGCCAACCTAAAAGCCGATAAATCTCTAAATTATCTGAGCCAGTTTGGTAAAATGCTGGATACCAATCATTAAGAAAGCAAAACTTATTAAATCCTAAAATTGTTTCTGCTAGTTCTTCTTTTGGCCCAATGGGATCGCCAAGAGCGATCGCGCCTCTACCTTTTGGCACATAAGCAATTACAGTCTTACCAGAAGGACTAAAGTAATAAAATTTATCATCTAATAAACTTAATCTAGCAAGCGGTGAAAGGCTATATTCTCGCACTATTGTTTCCGCTTTTTCTCGGTCTTGTTCTGTCTCTGACCTCCTCAACAAAACCGGGCGCAATAACATAATTAAAGCATAGCCAAGTGTAGCAGTTCCTACCACATAAATTGAATCTATAAAAAAACTTCCAAAGCGAGTTTTTGCTTCTAAACCTGCATTATCTTCAGTAAAAAAAACAGCTAATGTTTGTAAGAACGCTTGCATCAAATTAAAATTAATTGGCTGTTTATCAACCTCAAATTTACCATCAAGAATAAAAAAACCAGCTGTTCCATAAGCAGTAGTAAATAATAAGGCTCCTATTAATACTAGAATTCCTTGGGCAATAGAAGGGCGATCGGATTGAGCAGTAAAAACTCTCCTCATGAATAGCAATTGAATTAATAATACTCCAGCTAGTATGCACTCTTCATAATCCCAACCTTTAATTAAATGACTGAAAATCGAAATAACTAATACTACAATAGTTAGGAACCAAGCAACTCGTTTGCGCCGCAATAAATTGGCTGCTAATGTTAATAAAATAAAGCCAGTCAGTGCGGCAAAAATATGTCCACTAGCACGAATTTCAAAGGGAACAATTTCCCTCAACCAATGAGTTCTGTCTGATAAACTTGGTGTCACAGCAGATAACAAATTAACTACTCCCATTAATGCTGTAAGTAGTGTCGCTATCCATAAACCAATTTTCGTTTGCTTTGCTAACAAAGTATTAACCCCAAATTCTTCTCCAGTCAAACTTAGTTTAGGAAATTAGGGCTGGGATTGCAATTAATGTTTTAGATAAAATACTGTGATTTTTTCCCTAAACTTTGCTGGTCTTTTGGAACTGCTGCCCTACGTAGATTAAAGCATCATATAAATGTTTGTGCCAATAGTTCCAACCAGCATCAGGCCCGACAATACCATGTCCACCAGGAAACATATTAAACTGATTAGCAATACCTAAACTATTTAAAGTTTGATGAAACTGGCGTGTAGCAACTAAGAAATCGCGATCGTCTTCTCCAGCATCCAAATAAACTCGCAAGTTCTGCCTTGCTTTTACTGGTAACTGTTGGATAAACTTTTGCGGGCTATTTTTGGCACCACTAGCATCAGTAAAGTAACCACTGGAACTAAATAGAATACTAAAGTTATTAAAATGACGTAAACCAATATTAAATGCCCCCCAACCACCAGAAGATTGTCCTCCCATTGCCCAATATTGAGGATTTGGCAAAGTCCGGTAACGTGACTTAATTACTTGTACTAATTCCGATCCAATCATTGTACCTACTTTACCGTTTGGGCCATCGTAATATTGTGAGTCCCATAGTGGACTAGTACCCCGGCGATCGTTACCATCAGGAGTAATGACAATTGACGGTGGTAACTGATGTTTTTCATAGAGATCGTGCAATACTGTGGTAACAGCCGCCTTCTGTTCCCAAGCACTAGCATCTCCATGTCCTCCATGTAGGAGAAAAATCACGGGATAGCGTTTTTCAGGATTTTGAGCATAATCTGGTGGTAGTATTAAACCATAGGTTCGCACTTCACCCATTGCTGCACTTTTATAAGTCTTTAGTTCAAACTTTAATCCTGTATTTGCTTCCGCTTTGGGTGGGTCTAACTGCGGCGCACCAGCAATGAATACATACCAGTATCCGCTTGCTGCTAAGATAGCTAAAGTAAGTGAAAATATGGTTAAAATTTTCCCTAGTTTCATAAGGTTAAACTCCCAAAGATAGCTTTAATTGAATAGTTTCATAGAGGTTTGTCTTTGTGATGACAGTAAGATAACGTTTATATTACAGGTAAACACCAAATTTATTTAGGTAAATTGGTCAATGGAAATTTTGATTGTCGAAGATGAACCGGAAATCGCTAAGTTAATTCAACTAACTTTGGAAAATGAAGGATTTTCCTGTCAACAAAGCCGAGACGGATTAAGTGCCCTGCAAACTTTTCAACAACAGCAACCAGATTTAATTATTTTAGATTTAATGTTACCTGGTTTAGATGGGTTGGAAGTTTGCGCCCGGATTCGGCAAAAACCGGGGCCAAAAGACCCTTATATTTTAATGTTAACTGCTAAAGGAGAAGAGATCGATCGCGTAATCGGCTTATCCACAGGCGCAGATGATTATTTAGTTAAACCTTTTAGCCCCAGAGAATTAGTTGCTAGAGTTCGAGCATTATTGCGCCGCAGTTTACGACAAGGAGGCAATAGTTTAGTATATCGTACACCTCATTTTACTGTTGATATAGACCAGCGTACTGCCCAGAGACACATTCATCCTCATGAAGCAGAAACTTTAGACTTAACCACGCTAGAATTTAACTTATTAAGTACTTTTATTAGTCAACCAAATCGCGCTTGGAACCGGACTCAATTAATAGATAAACTTTGGGGAGATGACTTTTTTGGTGATGAACGAGTAGTCGATACTCACGTTGCCAGACTGCGAAAAAAAATTGAACTAGACCCAGCAAATCCCACCTTTATCAAAACTGTAATTGGTGTTGGTTACAAATTTGAAGACCCAGGTTAAATATGGCTAAATTTATCAGGATAATCAATCTAAAATCTAAAATCCAATGACTAAAGTTGGTTTGCGATCGCGTTTATTCCTCTCCCACCTCCTCGTAATGATGGTGGGAGTAATCAGCTTAGTAATTATTGGCAAAATCTCGTCGCCGAGAATCTTTATTCTTCATTTACAACAACTAGAAGGAGATGGCTACCAAATACGTTATGCGCGAACTAGGCTAATTCAAGGATTTGAAATTGCTTGGAGTCGGAGCACTTTTTGGTCAGTTTTAGCTGGCGCAACCGCTGCTGGAGCATTAAGTTATTGGGTATCTCGGCGCATAGTTCAACCATTAAATCAAATGGAAGAAATTACCCAAAAATTTGCCACTGGACACTTAGATGAACGAGTACCTTCCTTAGAAATTCCTGAACTTAATCAACTAGGAAGTAGCTTTAATCACATGGCTTCCAGTCTTGAAGGTGTAGAAGTTCGCCGTCGAGAATTAGTCAGCGATTTATCACATGAATTACGCACACCATTAACTGTAGTTCGCGGTTATTTAGAAGAACTTGCTGATGGCACAATAGAACCATCACCAGAAATTTATCAGCAATTAGCTAGAGAAACCAGGCGCTTAGAAAGATTAGTCAATGATTTGCAGGAACTTTCCAAAGCTGAAGCTGGATATTTACCAATTAATTTACAACCTGTAAATTTGCGACCTTTATTTGAATCACTAGTGCAAAAATTCGCTGACCAATTATTAGAAGATGGCCCAAGTTTACGCCTCCAATGTCCGGCACAATTACCTTTAGTATTAGCAGATATCGATCGCATAGAACAAATTTTAGTTAATCTTTTAGGAAACGCCGTTCGCTACACTAGTCAAGGTACAATTATTTTGCGGGTTTGGACTGAACCTAGTAAACTTTGGATTGCCGTAATTGACACCGGACAAGGAATTTCCCCAGAAGATTTACCTCATGTATTTGAGCGTTTTTGGCGGGCCGATCGTTCCAGAGCAAGATATTCTGGAGGAACCGGAATAGGTTTAGCTATCTCTCGTCGCTTAGTAGAACTACAAGGTGGTCGAATTGAAGTAGAAAGCCAACTTAGTAAAGGTAGTACATTTAGCTTCTTTTTACCTTTAGCTTAAGTATTTCCCTGAATAAATATCATAACTTTGACACAAAAAAAACATCACTTTGTCATATTTACTTGATAATTTGAGAAGGTGAAGCTTTAGTTTTAATTACTTCTTCTTATCGACCAATTCTGATTTAGTATTCAGTATGCTAACAACAATTTTAGCAATAATTTCCATTGCTCTTATCAGCTTATTTGGGATGTTAGCAATTTCCTTCCTATTTCCCAATCCTTAAATATATATTTACGAATAGCGTTAACAGTCGTTTCTTTATGCAATAATTGATTTAAATCTCCGTAATATGCTCAATAATATTTTTGCCTTTATTTTTAATACAATACATCAAATAATCAGCTTTTTCGATTATTTCTTCAACTGTTTCTGGACAATTAATATAAGTAATAGCGCCAATACTAAAAGTTATAGGCCAAACATTTTTATCCATAGTTTCTAAAAGCATATTACGGACTCTATTCATCACTATTTGAGCAGGTTCATAAGCTAATCCAGGTAAGAAAATAATAAATTCATCCCCACCAATTCGAGCCACAATATCAGTCTCTCGGACTGTATTTTTGATAGTCTGTGCTACTACTTGTAAAACCCGATCGCCCACTTTATAGCCACCGTAATCATTAATATTTTTAAAATTATCTAAATCAATATAAGTTACTGTAAAAGGATGACCATAACGCCGCGACTTCTTCAATTCCATACTAGCAAACTCAACAAATAATTTGCGGTTAGCCACACCAGTTATTTCATCAGTTCTGGCTAATTTACTTTCTCTTTTCCGGGCGTTATGTAATTCTGCAAGCAGATAGTTTACGGTCAAATAAAAGGATAAACGGATGAAAGCATTCCAATAAGGAAGATAATTTGGTAAGAGAATTTCACCTTTTAATTGATAAATTATAAACCAGGCTATAGCGCAAGTTAAAGATATTAATATACCAAATTTTTCACTGACAAACCAACTGCCTAAAGCTACAGGAAGGAGAAAAAATATTGAAGCAATATCAGGTGAGATTAGGTAATCAATGAACCCGATTACAATTACCAGTAAAATACCTAACCCGATTAAAAAAGATTTGGATCTATTTTCCAGATATCTGTATATGTACACCACAAATTCCCTGAAAGCGTTATTAGTTAGTATGGCTTCCTCCTTCATCATACAAAAGGGATAGGCGAAACACCTATCCCAGGAAACAAATTTACTTTAGTTTACTCGGTTGTGTTCTTTGGCTTTCCTTATTCTTGTTGCTGTTGCTGTCTGTTAGGCAAAGCACCAGGCTGAACAACTAAATCAACATTCTGACCACCGCGACGCACTTCCATTGGCAAACGAGCACCAACACTGCTGGCATCTACGGCTTGTTGTACAGCATTAGAGTCTTCTACTGATTGATTGTTGACTTTGCTGATGATATCACCAGAACGTAATCCGGCTTTTTCGGCTGGGGAATTTGGCATGACTCGGACAACTAACACGCCATCATCTTCATTGACGTTCAAATTTAGTTCAGGATCGCTGTTGATATTTTGCTTAATCTCAGGAGTCAGGTCTACCATCTGAATGCCCAAGTAAGGATGTTGTACCTTACCTTGAGAAATCAGTTTGTCAGCAATGTTTTTGGCAGTGTTGACTGGGATGGCAAAACCAATGCCTTGAGCACCTTGAATAATGGCTGTGTTGATCCCTATTACTTCCCCAGAAGCGTTTAACAGTGGGCCACCAGAATTACCAGGGTTAATGGCTGCGTCTGTTTGCACAAATTTAACTCGTTGATCGGGAACGCCAACTTGACGACTGCTGCGACCTGTGGCGCTGACAATTCCTGTGGTAACGGTATTATCTAAACCAAGGGGGTTGCCGATCGCGATCGCCCATTCACCCGGTTTTAAACTATCAGAATTACCCAGCTTCACTGTCGGCAAATTTTGCGTATCAACTTTAATCACTGCTACGTCAGTCACAGAGTCTGCACCTAACACTTTACCTGTTAAAGCCCGACCATCTTTCAGGGTAACTCTCACGGTATCACTACCGGAAACAACGTGGGCGTTAGTCAAAATATGACCGTCAGAGTTGATGATAAACCCGGAACCAGTTTCGCTGACTTGGCGCGATCGTGGGGATTCTGGCATTCCGCGACCACCGTAAAATTGACCAAAAAAGGGATCTTCCTCCATACCTCTTGGCATTCTGCTGCTAACGCTTCTCGAAGCATCAATTCTCACTACTGCTGGCCCGACGTTTTGTACTACACTAGTGACAAAATTCTGATCGGAGTTAAATGGTAATTGGGCTACGATGTTTGAGGTAACTGATTTATCAGTTGCTTGGGAAGGCAGATTACTTTGTGATAATAAATTGCTACCAGCCAAGCTAATTCCCGATCCTAATAACAGCAGTGACAAATAAGTAAATACCTTGGGCATAGCAAATTTCTTAGTTCCTTGACTGTTAGGTTTTGTATCTTTAAGTTCCATTTTTTTCTAATTCTCCTGAAACTTCAACTGTGGTGTTTTCTGTTGTGGGATACCAATAGTTCTTAATCTCGTAAGTAGTGACTTCCGATCCGGATACACTCCATAAGACTTATCTTTAGTAGTAGTAGACTGTTTGCTTTACGTTTTTGATTGTAGATATTATATGTGACACTTTAATTACATCTGTGTGTCAATCTAGTGGCATTCTTCAGAAGGCTGCAAGGCAGAAGGAATAACCGTTTGAGTTTCGGACAAAGCCAGAAAATGCGATAAAGATCAAAGATCTTTGGCTGCTAAGAATTGTGGTCTAGCTTGCTGGGTTTTTTGGAGTATATCTGCTAAAGAACTCCAATCTTCTTGTTGGATGTGAGTAATTAATTGGTCGAGAGTTTGGCGATAGGAAAAGAGCGATCGCAACAACTGTTCTTGATTATAGGTTGCCATCAACACTCCCAATTCAGGATTTCCACCACCTACCCGACTGGTATCCCGAAATCCCGAACTAGCTAAGTTTTGTGCTAATTCTAATACATTCATCTCAGTTTCACTCAGGCAAGCACTAATTAAACTAGCACTAATCATTACTGGTAAATGGGAAATCCAAGCCACTGCTTTGTCATGTTCTTCGGGACGACAAAGATAAAATTTAGCTTGGAGCGATCGCACAATTTCCCCGACTATTTTTATCAATTCTGGTGTACTATTTTCTACCGGAGTTAATACGTAAGGTTTACCCACAAACAAATTAGATTGCGCCGCATCTATCCCGCTTTCCGCAGTTCCCGCCATTGGATGTCCGCCGATAAAATTAGGCCAAATTTTCACTGCTTCTGTCACAATTGGGGATTTAACTGAACCAACATCAGTTATAATTGTCTGTGGGGAAAGATGGGGAATTAATTGTTCAATAGTGGGAATAATTAAATCTAAAGGTGTGCAAATAAATACTACATCTGCTGCGGCTAAAAGCGAAAGATTCACACTAGCATCATCAACAATGCGCCGTTCGATCGCCCTTTGACAAGTTGATTCGCGCCGACTGACACCCAAAACTTGATAACCAAGCGATCGCAAATCTAACGCCAAAGAACCACCTATTAAACCTAACCCAACAATTCCAATATTCATTTCAATCTAATTACAAGAAATAGCGTACTGTAGTCACTACTCTACCGTTTTTTGCTCTTAAAGCCAACTTCAAAAATAAAGTTGTTTGGTTATGTAAGAAATTTTCCCACCAATTTCGCGTCACAAAAGCGGGAATAATTACCGTTGATAAAAGTCCCTCGTGTTTGTTTTCAAATTCATCGACAAACTGAACAATTGGAGAGATCACAGAACGATAAGGTGAATTTAGAATTACCAAGGGAATATCTGCTTCTAAAGTTTGCCATCTTTCCTGCAATTTTGCTCGATCGGTAGAACCAATATCCACATGAACGGCAACAATTTCATCTCCTATACTCCGGGCATAATTTAACGCCTCTATTGTGCCTCGATGCAATTGACCAACTACTACTACTGTGGGATGAGCGATCGCTTCTCCTTTGGGACGGCGAATAAAATAATTGCTAGGTGCAAATCCTTGAATACTTAACCTTTCAGCGACGAATTGATAGTGAGTGTGAATATTTATAAATAGAGCTACCACTAAAGGAATTGCAACTACAACTAACCAAGCGCCGAGGAAAAACTTAGTTGATACTATTACTCCCAAAACTAATGTAGTAGCTAATGCTCCTAAACAATTCATTAAAGCACTTGCTTTCCATCCCGATGTCTTTTCTTTAAACCAATGGAGTACCATTCCAGCTTGGGAAAGAGTAAAAGAAGTAAACACCCCCACCGCATATAAAGGAATCACAGCATTGACTTGTCCCCGAAAAACAATAATTACAATTGCTGCAAAGATACTCAGAAAAATTATCCCGTTAGAGTAGACTAAGCGATCGCCCAACAAAGCCAACTGACGAGGTAAAAATCCATCCCTTGCCAAAAAGTAACATAGTCTAGGAAAATCAGCAAAACTTGTATTAGCCGCTAAAAGTAAAATTAATAAAGTAGCAATTTGAATAAAGTAATAAAATGGATTATGATATCCTAAAATTTCCCTGCCTAATAAAGAGATAATTGTTTGTCCTTCCTCTGGAGCAATGTGATAAGTATTAGTTAATAGCGTAATTCCCAAAAACATAATTCCCAGGATTTCGCCCATATATAATAATGTTGTTCGAGCATTTTTCCATTCCGGTGGTTTAAAAGCTAAAACCCCATCAGAAATTGCTTCAACTCCGGTTAAAGCTGTACAACCTGCCGAAAAAGCTCGCAAAACAAAAAACAAACTAAGTGATTCTTTTGCGGGAATATGAGGATAAGTGTGCGGAATATGTCCTGTCAACTTTTGATAAAACCCGATGAGCAACAGGATAAAAATACTCACAACAAATGTATAGGTAGGAATCATAAATATGCGACCTGATTCGCGTACCCCACGCAAATTCGCTACCATGATCAAAAATACAAAAATTAAACACAGTTCAACTGTGAAATTTTGCAGCGCGGGAATTGCAGAAGTTAAAGCCGCCGTTCCCGCAGAAACACTCACTGCCACCGTGAGGATATAATCAATCATTAAGGAAGCAGCTGCCACTAATCCCGGATACAAGCCCAAATTCTCACGAGCCACGATATAAGAGCCACCACCTTTAGGGTAAGCGCGGATAGTCTGGCGATAGGACATAACTACAATCACCAGTAGGATAACTATTCCCGAGGCGATCGGCAAAGACCAACTGAGCGCCCCACTACCCGCAGCCACCAAAACTAGTAAAATCTCCTCAGTAGCATAAGCAACCGACGAGAGAGCATCCGAGGAAAGTACTGCTAACGCTGCGGCTTTACTTAATCGTTCTTCCGCGTGAGCACTAGTTGGTAGAGATTCACCCAATACAATTTCTTTTAGTTGAGCGTAGAAGGACATATACAGTCCGTATATATAATGAATGATTCTAGCTTACAGCAAATCTTAGCTTACGATAGACTCCTGGTTAACAATTGAGATCAAAACACAAAAAATGCTTTCCTAGCTTCTCCCTTAGTAGGGAAACTAGAAGTATAAACAACTTCTATATTTTAAGGAGAAAGGATCTTCATCGATTCCCCATCACAGGAAATAAGTGGAAAATGCAATGACATATTAGTTTAGCGTCTAATCCTGGGTCTAAAATACCAATATTCATTAGCAGTTCAAGTAATTTTGCTAAGGGCAAAACCCAACACAAATTTTTATCGCTTAATTTTGGGTGTTTCTAAGGTAGTTTTATGGAAGTAGAAGAATTTTTAAATAAATATTCCCAAGGAGTCCGGGATTTCACTGGTATTAACTTAACGGAAGCGAACCTAAGTGGAATTAACTTGAGTGGAGCAAATTTGAGCGAAGCGAATCTGAGTATATCGAATCTCAGTGGAGCCAACCTCAGTCAAGTTAACTTTAACCAAGCAAAACTTAATGTAGCGAGACTGAGTGGCGCGAATCTAACACAAGCAAATTTATCTGGTGCAATTCTGAACGTAGCTAATTTAGCTAGGGCTGACTTGCGAGAAGCCGATTTATTTCAAGCTGCAATGATTCGCACAGAATTAATTCGGGCGGAACTGAGTGGTGCTAATTTGACAGAAGCTAATCTTACCGGAGCAGATTTAGGAGAAGCTAGGCTAAGATTAGCTAATTTGAGAGGAGCAAATTTAAGTGAAGCCAATTTGCGAGGAACGAGTTTAACAGGAGCTAATTTACAACAAGCAAATTTACATGGTGCAGAATTAAGCCGAGCCGATTTAAGCGGTACAGATTTACGTGGTGCAGAACTCAGACAAGCGAATTTAGGCATGGCAAATTTGACGGGGGCGGATTTGCGGGGAGCAAATTTAAGATGGGCAGATTTAAGTGGGGTAAATTTACGGTGGGCGAATCTTAGTGAAGCCAAACTAAGCGGTGCAAATTTAAGCGGTGCAGATTTAAGTAATGCCAATTTAATGAATACTAGTTTGGTGCATACAGATTTATCTCAAGCTAATTTAATTCAGGTAGATTGGATTGGTGCAGATTTAACAGGAGCAAATTTAACTGGGGCTAAACTATATGCAGTGTCTCGGTTTGGGATTAAAAGCGAAGGGATAAATTGTGAGTGGGTGGATTTAAGTCCAGAAGGCGATCGATCGCAAATTTATCGTCTAACTGCTGAAGAAGCCAGTAGATTTTTTCATCAAACATCTCCAACAATTCGGATTATTGTTGATGCTTCTTTAGATCAGGAAGCTAACTTTGCTTTAGCTGCTACTTATTATCAAATTTCGCAAGACTACGCTAGTTTTAACCGTCCAGCTAGTATTGAAGTTGGGGAACGCAGAACTACAATCAATTTAAGAATTGATAGCGATCGGCAGTTATTTATTAGTGCTTATTTAGCTATTTACCCGTTTGAAAATGGTAAAAATGTTCAAGAAAATATTTTTTCAATTTTGCGATTAGTTCATGAACAAGCAGAAAATTATTTGTTACTGGAATCTGAAAAAACTGAATTAGAAAAAATTACTCGCCACATCAATCAAACGATCAAAAACATCAAAGAGATCAAGCCTGAAAAATACTTAAGTAAAAATCTCAGTAAAATTACGTTTTTTAAAGCTCCCACACAAATTACACTGACTAACTCTAGCGAACAAGCTTTAAATATTTATCAAGATTTTAACTTCGGAAAACGCTTTGTTATGACTCATGTGTGGGAAAACTTACAAGATAAAATACTGAATACAAAATTAGTGCTGCCACCGCTGAATTTAATTTTTGATTTCCTCAGAAATTCTTATCTCTAAATTCATAATCAAGTTATGAATTTTCTGCAATCCACACTTAAAATAGAGAGTTAGGAGTATATAACTCCCATGATTCAGTTAATTCAGTTGTCCCCTGTGTGATGGCAAGGTAGCCAGATGGAAATAGAAGAATTACTTAGCAGCTATGCAAATGGAGAACGTAACTTTGCGGCTATCAATATAAGTGAAGCGCAACTCAGCGGAGTCAACTTAAGTGGTGCAAATTTAACTAGAGCAAACTTAAGCTTAGCCAATCTCAGTCGGGCAAATTTGAGTAAAACAGACCTGAGCTATGCCAAACTTAATGTCGCCAGACTCAGTGGAGCAGACTTATCTCAAGCTAAATTGAGTCATGCTATTCTCAACGTTACCAATCTA
The DNA here is from genome assembly GCF_015207735.1 of [Phormidium] sp. LEGE 05292. Taxonomy (GTDB): domain Bacteria; phylum Cyanobacteriota; class Cyanobacteriia; order Cyanobacteriales; family Aerosakkonemataceae; genus Floridanema. The sequence goes on along the minus strand of NZ_JADEWG010000014.1, from coordinate 22,256 downwards.
ATTCTGGCTAATTTAGGCGATGCAGAATTAGTAGAAGCTGCCTTAATTAGAGCCGAATTAATTCGGGCTGAACTTAGTAGAGCGAATCTGACAGGCGCTAACCTGAACAATGCTAATCTCAGAGAAGCAAAACTGAGGCAATCTAACCTGAGTCGGGCTAATTTCAGTTCTGCTGACTTGAGGGGTGCTTCTTTAATCGCCGCCAATTTAGAAGGAGCAAATCTGCAAGGTACAGATTTAAGTAGAGCCGATTTGAGTAGTGCTAATGCTACAAACGCGGAATTTAAACAAGCAAATTTGAGTTTTTGTAACCTGAGTGGAGCGAATTTAAGTGGCACAAATTTGCGCTGGGTGGATTTGCGCGGAGCAAATTTGCGTTGGGCTGATTTAAGTGATGCTAAATTAAGTGGTGCTAACTTAACTGGAGCAGATTTAAGTAATGCTAACTTACATAATGCTAGTTTTGTTCATGCTGATTTAAGAGAAGCAAAATTAATGTACGCTGATTGGACTGATGCTAATCTATCAGGTGCCAATTTAACGGGAGCAAAACTGCATTCAGTTTCTCGATTTGGGTTAAAAACTGAGGGGATAATTTGCGAGTGGCTAGATTTGAGTCCTGATGGCGATCGCACACAAATTTGTCGCTTCAGTCCCGATGAAGTGAGAAAGTTTTTTCATCAAACATTACCCACAATTCAAATTATCATCGACGCTCCCCTAGACCATGAATCTCACATACTTTTAGCCACCGCCTATTATAAAATAGCTCAAAAATATCCACCATTATCCCAACCACCAACCATTAAAGTTAGTCATCGTCGCACCATGTTGACCTTTGCAATGCAAAGCGACAGTCAATTATTTTCAGCTGCATTCGCAGCCATATTACCTTTGGCAGATAGTGAAGAAACTCAGAAAAATATTGTGCGCTTTTTGCAAACACTACAAGCTGACAACTCTAATATTTTAAAACCAAAAGAGAAAGTAAAAATTCAAAAAATTGCTGAATTTTTGACAGCAGAAGTCAGCCAGACATTCCAAATTAAATTAATGAAACCAACTTTAAATATTCCCAAAAAATTGAAATTTTTTCAAGCTCCTACCCAAACAGTTTTATCTAATTCTAGCGATCAAACTTTGCCACTATATAATCATCCTCACTTTGGCAAACATTGGGTAAAATCATCTAATTTTGTCGATCCAGATGAAATTACTGCGATCGAATCTGTGACATACACTTTACCAGAAATTAGTATAATATCGAATTTTGTGAAAAACTTTCCTCATAACTAATAGTGAAGTAATAGGAGAGGAAATAATTTAAAATAAGCGGGAAGACACTGGAGTGATGAGGTGAAGTGATGAGCAATTGGCGCGATCGCTTTAGCAAAATGACAGGGCGCACCCGCTTTGTTGTCTGTAGAATTTTCATTCATTTAGCAGGAGACGAAGTTGCCCCATTAATTGGCCTACTCAATCAAGTTGGTAGAGAAGCCATTGATGCAGAAGGTGAGATCGACCTATTGGGAGAAGGATTAGAACAAATTTGTCTTGGCCTATTACGAAATGACGTATATTGGCGATCGGCAGCCAATGAAGGAAACGTATTTTGGGACGAAGGTGAAGCAGGCGATGAAGTAAATTTTTTATTCACCGACTCGGCTCAACGTTACAAAAGTGAATCATACACTAGTCAAGAGGTAGGAGAAACCGAACCATTGTCAATTCCAATCACTCATAACTTAATTGTTATGATCACAGTAGCATTTGAAGGCGAAGTGCCTCAATTAGAAACAGATCTTGCCGATATTAACGCTCTCAAAGCTGGTTTAAAAGCCTTGATTAATTTACATTATCAAAGAACTCTCAGAGCCATCCAAGTTCATTGGTCGCCAGCAAAATTAGGTGATGAACTAACCGACGATCAAATACTGGAATATTATCCAGAACTCATCCCCCTATAGTTATATATTTGAAAGTCGGAAGAAATTTTTACCACGCTCTAGAGAGAGATTAACCACAAATCAAAGTTCCTGAAAATAGCATGAATATCAATCGATCGACACTCCGTAAAATCACTGTCCTCTTTCTCTCATTAACCTTGTGTTGGACAACCGTCGCTTGCGGCAGTGGAAACACAGTTTCCAACACACCAACAGGAAATCAGAGCGCCCCCACCAGAACCGTTTCCTCTAAAATCAGTGCTGGAGAATACCCCGTACAACAGGCAAGATACAACGATGCCAACGGCGAATATAGCCTGATGTTGCTCAACACACCACCGGGAACACCCGCCAACTTCCGCACCACAGACTTACAAATGGCCCAACTCACACCAGAGGAAGTTTCCGCAGGCAAAAAGAGTTACCTCAAGGTAGAAAACAACGGTCAAACATCCTTACATATCCCAGAAGACTTCAAAATAGAGTACATCCGCGCAGTCACCGAAACCCGCAACGATCCGCAAACCGGACAACCCCAAACTGTAATCGTTCGTCAAGAAAGCGGTGGTTTCTGGGCACCCTTTGCAGGTGCAGTAGCAGGGAACTTAGTCGGCAATATGTTGTTTGCGCCAAGATACTATGTACCGCCAGTTTATCAACCCGGAATATCTGTAATGAATGGTTACGGTGGATATGGTAATACCTACAGCCAAGCCGCCACTAGCTACCAACAACGGTATAACCAACCACCTGCGGCGGTAAGAAATCGCCCAGCTTATATCCGTACCACAGGTGCCCTGAGAAATTATCCTGGTTCGAGTAGCAGTAGATACAACAGCCCCACCCGCACCACACCCGGACAAAGAGCCACAGGTTCCGGTTTTGGTTCGAGTACCCTGAGACAATCAGGTAGATCTGCGCCAAGTTCCGATCGCACCTCCAGCTTCGGCAGCGGTGGGCGCAGTCGCAGTACCTCCGGCTTCGGTAGCCGCAGCGGTGGTTTCCGAAGAAGATAGAAGGCTTTTTGAAGTAATACCAATTCTCCGTAAAATTGCGCTTAATCATTGCCCCTCCCGTCTACGGGGAGGGGTTTGGGATGGGGTTCCGTGCAGCGCATCTTCATAGAGAATTGGTATAAGAAGGCACAAGGAAAGAAAGGTTAAAGGGTAGAATTTTCATTATCTCCCCTGCTCCCCCCAAAGCTACTTCATTGTGAAAAAAGAAAACTTGCTCTAATTCAAAGATTAAACGCTATTGTGAGCCTAGCTCTTTAGGGAGCTAGGCTCACCTTTACTTCGGTAGTTAGTCAAAAATCATCTAACCTTGGGAAGATTTGTAAATATAACCACAAGGTAGAAAAGCTTGATGTAATCAGATTATAAGCTGGCGTTATCAGCACAATTACGGGAGAGTTTAAGCGATATCACTTTAGAGATTATGAGTTTGACGAGTGGCTGTTTAACTACAAGCCATCTACTGAGTATTTCTCTGCCTTGAATCTAAGCCGAGTCATCCAGTCTCCATTTGGAAGAATAGACTTGCTTAATGAGGTTGTTATAGCGATTAAATGACACAGAGCGATCGCACTGTTCGCTGTTGGTGATACTCCTACAAGAACTGAGGATACATCCTATGACTAAAAACATCTACGCACTCCTGGTAGCAATAGATAGCTATCACCCAGCATCAGTTCCCATCATTCCTCCTTTAAAAGGTTGCGTTAATGACATTGAAGCGGTAGAGGCATATCTCCAAGAGCGGACTAAAGGGGGTGAATGGAAACTCGCAGAATCTAATAATGTACCCTGGATACTTAAAAATGAACAGGCAACTCGTCAAGCTATTATCAACAGCTTTCAGCAGCATTTGTGCAATGCTAATAGCGATGATGTCATATTCTTCTACTACTCCGGTCATGGTGCTCAAGAGAAGGCAGTAGAAGAATTTTGGCATTTAGAGCCAGACCGCTTAAATGAAACATTGGTTTGTTATGACAGCCGTGTAGAAGATGGCCGAGATTTAGCAGATAAGGAATTAGCCTACCTGATTTCTCAAGTGGCACAGAACAATCCCCATGTCGTCATCATTTTGGACTGTTGCCACTCCGGTTCTGGAACCAGAGATTTGTCTACCGAAGTCACAGTACGTCGTGCACCTGTAGACTCGCGAGAACGACCTTTGAGCAGCTATATTTTTGCCCAAGACAAAATAGCATTAGATAAACTATTAACGTCTTCCTCTAACCTGGAAAAGAAAACTACGGGTATAGTGTTGCCTCAAGGAAGGCACGTTATGCTTTCTGCCTGTCGAGACTACGAGCTAGCAAAGGAATATAAAGCACAAGATGGTCAACCGCGAGGTGCTTTTTCCTACTTCCTTCTAGAAACATTACAGCGAACCAATGGTAGCTTAACGTATCAAGATTTAGCCAGAACTATTAATGCGTTGGTAAGCGGTAAAGTCCAAGACCAATCCCCTCAAGTTGAAGCAACTGACTCGGAGGAATTAAACCAACCCTTTTTAGGTGGTGCAATTACTGAACGTCCTTTCTACTTCACCTTAACTTATAGCAGCAAAGACAAGAGTTGGGCGATCGATGGCGGGGCGTTGCATGGTATTCCTAAATCGAGTGGAGATATCTTGTTGGCAATCTATCCTCTTGAAAGTACCGCAGAACAGTTACGCGAACCAGGAGAAGCTGTATTGCCAGCGCGAGTTACCCAAGTGCTGCCACAACGCAGCAAAGTGGAAATTATCGAGGGTAGCGATCGCAAATTATCTGAAAATGAAAGTTACTGGGCAGTTGTAACCAGCTTGCCAATAGAGCCTTTGAAAGTTTATTTTCAGGGCGAACAAACAGGCGTAGAGCTAGCGCACCAAGCACTTTTAACAGCCCAAGAAAATGAAAAACCTTCGTTGTACGTGCGTCGAGTCGATGAATCTGCCGATGCAGATTACAAATTACTAGCCCGCGATGGACAATACTGGCTCACATTACCTACAGATAATCGTCCTTTGGTTGCACCACTTCCAGAAAAACCCGATCGAGCCAGCTACACACCAGAACGCGCTTTGCAGATTATTCAAAGATTGGAACATATCGCTCGTTGGACTAACACCCTGGAATTGGAAAGCCCAGCCACGACGCGGATTAAGCCAGAGGATCTCAAAATGGAGATTGTCCATTACACAAGTGTTGCCTCTTCATCAAGTGGCGACAACTCCAAGACAACTGCTACACAAGCCTCTGATATGCGCCTAGAGTACGAGTATCATGATGGTACGTGGACTCCACCTACTTTCTATGTCAGGCTAACTAACAATAGCAAGAAAACTCTCTATTGCAATATATTAGACCTAACCGAGAGTTTTGCTGTGTTTGTTCCTTTCTTTCCAGATACGACTAGCGTGCGGCTGCAACCGGGAGAAACTATTGAAGGAGCCTACATCGATTCAGTGGTGCCTGATGAGTTATGGGAACAGGGCATCACTGAGCGTAAGGATAGGCTGAAGCTGATTGTTAGCACGACCGAGTTTAATGCCAGTTTGTTAGAACAAGATGCACTAGACTTGCCTAGATCCACTCAACCGCAGCGATCCCTAGAAGTTGATGAGTTACAGTATCAAGGTACGCTCAACAGCTTGATGAGTCGGGTACAAAGCCGAGAAATGGTAGCTAGCTCTAAAGGCAATACGGATGATTGGATGACTAAGATAGTCACCATTGAAACCCTAAGACCGCAGGCAGCTGGGACAATTGGGCAGCATGATAGCACTCGTTTATTGGGTGGTGCAGTCGAGGTGCAACCTCATCCAAGTTTACAAGCGAAAGTGAGCCTAACTACCGAGCCACAGGCAAGTCGAGATTTAGGCAATCTAATTTTGCCTCCGATCCTGCGGCAAGAACCTCATATAACCCAAGCGTTCCAATTCACAACTAGTCGAGGCAGCGATCCTGGATTGAGTGCCTTGGAGTTATTCGATGTAGAAGATTATACGGTTGTGACACCAGAAACGCCTCTAACTGTGCTATTTGATACAGCTTTGGAGGAGAATGAGTACCTTTTACCGTTGGGTTATGATGGTGAGTTTTTCTTGCCATTAGGTAGAGGGCTAAAGACAGAGAACGGCAAAACCGAGATAAAGCTGGAACGGTTGCCCAGACCCACTGTTAGCAGCCGCAGCTTGCAAGGTTCAATCCGAATTTTCTTGGAAAAAGTAGTGAAAGAAACGCTAGGAGGTTCGTTCGAGTACCCGATTTTAGCCTCCGCCAAGGTCAGAGACGATGGGACGGTTATCTATGAAAAAGATCCGGAGAAGGTAAAAGAATTGGTTGCTCGATCCCAACGAATTGTCCTCTACATTCATGGCATTATTGGCGATACTGAAAGCATGGTGCCTAGTATCCGACAAGCAAGAATTGAGGTGGATGGGCAACAGCATTCGATCGAGGAACTCTATGACGTAGTTCTAACTTTCGACTACGAGAATATCAAAACCACCATTGAGGAAAATGCTCGACTTTTGGGGAAACGACTCGCTGAAGTCGGTTTGGGAGCAAATCACGGCAAAGAGTTGCACGTTGTCGCTCATTCAATGGGCGGGTTGGTTTCCCGCTGGTTTATTGAACAAGAAGGCGGAAATCGAGTTGTTCAACATTTAGTCATGTTGGGTACGCCCAATGGGGGTTCTCCTTGGCCCACCGTACAAGACTGGATTTTTATGGCTTTGGGTATCGGACTCAATCAACTCTCGTTCACTGTTTGGCCTACGAAAGTTGTAGCCCTTTTATTGGGATTTCTGGAAGCGAACGATTATTCGCTCGAACAAATGCAGCCAAATTCTCCTTTCTTGAGAGCTATTGCCGAAAATCCAGACCCTCAAGTTTTCTATACGATTATTGCAGGCGATCGCTCAATCCTTCCAGCCGCTATGCAGGTCGAGTCACAGTTGCAGTCTAGTCCACTACAGCGACTGATGCAGAAGCTTTTTAATAAAGCAGTGGATAAAGTGGTAGATTTAGCCTTCTTCCAGCAGCCTAACGACATTGCGGTGAGTCTAAAGAGCATCAAAAAGGTCAGTGACAACCGCATACCTCCACCCAAAATTTTAGTACCCGATACGGCCTGCGACCATCTCACTTACTTTACAAGTAAAGCAGGGTTGGAAGCCCTGGCTCTAGCACTCTCGTCCAACTCACCTGCATCCAACCGTTGATGGGAAGGGAGTTGTATCTATGCCTGAGTTTAAACGCTCTCTTGCGGTGGTTATTGGTATCGATCGCTATATCGACAATAATATTCCGAAACTGGAAACCGCTGTCAATGATGCCAACAAACTTGCCGACATCTTAGAGAAGAACTATCAATACCAAGTCCTACGGCTGTTAGATGAAGATGCAACTAAGGACAAACTCAGTGCTCTGTTGGCAGCTTTTGAGGAGCAAACACTTGCTTTCCTTGATGGCAGTAAAATCAACTTAGAATCGGATGAGCGACTGTTGTTCTACTTTGCCGGACACGGCATCGCAGATGGACTGGACAATGCTGATGGACCAGTAGGCTTCATAGTCCCCCAAGATGCTCGACAGGATCGGGACTCTTGGCTCTCCATGCAGCGACTGCACGATGCGCTAGTTAAATTGCCGTGCCGTCATTTGTTGATTATCCTTGACTGCTGCTTTGCTGGTACATTCCGTTGGGCAGGACAAGACAGAGAGATGGTGCGATCGCAAAAAGTCTATCGGGAACGCTACGATCGCTTCATCTCTGGTTGCGCTCAGCAAGTGATTACCTCAGCCGCCTATGATGAGAAAGCCGCAGATTCCATCTATCCTTTTGGACAGCGAGGAGATTGTGAAGGACACTCTCCCTTTGCCTCCCTGCTGTTTCAGGCACTAAATGGAGAACCCGACTTTACCAAAGATGGGGCGATCGTTGCGACTGAACTCTATATCTATATAAGAAAGAACATAACCGCTAAACAAACCCCCGAAATTTGTCAACTCAAGCGGCATAACAAAGGGGAGTACATTTTTCTCCTTCCCGGTTTCGATCGCAGTCAATTAGAACAAGCCCCCGCGCTAGATGAAAAAACCAACCCGTACAAGGGATTAGCTTCATTTGAAGAAGACGATAAAGACAAGTTTTTTGGCAGAAAAGCTTTGACCGACGAGCTGCAAAAATGTGTCACGAAAAATCAATTAACGGTGGTACTAGGTGCTTCCGGTTCCGGTAAGTCGAGTTTGGTCAAAGCGGGATTGATTCCTCAATTGAAAAAAAATCCGCAAGAGTGGCGTATCCTAACTCCCGTCCGGCTTGAAGAATCACCCTTCAGGGCTTTGAACAACACGCTGGTTAAGGAAAACTTGCCAGTTGTCAATGTCCAAGCTCCCGAACCTGGAGTAAACACCTTACTAGCAAGATTGGCACAGTGGAGTCAGAATAACCCTAACTCAAAACTACTGCTATTTATCGACCAGTTTGAAGAATTAATCACGTTATGCCGAAATCAAACCGAGCGGGAGGAGTTTTTGCGTGGATTGGCAGAAGCAATCGCGGCTTGCCCAAAGCAGTTTCGTCTGGTGCTGACGCTAAGAAATGACTTTGAAGCGCAATTGAGCGATACGGCTTTGAAGCCGTATTGGACATCAGCTCGGTTTATGGTAAAGCCGATGACGCGGGAAGAATTACGGGAAGTGATTGTGGAACCCGCCGCCGCCAAGGTGATGTATTTTGAGCCACCTACTCTGGTAGACAAGTTAATTGATGAGGTGATGCAGATGCCGGGGGCGTTACCTCTGCTATCGTTCACCCTGAGCGAACTTTACTTCAAGTATATTGACAGTGTTAAGCAGGGGACAAGAAGCGATCGCGCCATTACTAAAACAGATTACGAAGAATTGGGTGGCGTTACGCGCAGCCTCACGCAAAGAGCCGACTTGGAATATGAGAAGTTAAAAAAGCGCGATCGAGCTTATGAACTTACCGTTAAGAATGTAATGCTGCGGATGGTAACAGTAGATGGCAGTGAGTTAGCTCGCAGAAAGGTACTTTTGTCTGAACTGAAGTATCCTCCAGACAAAAATCAGCGGGCACAGAAAGTAATTCAGCAATTTACCGACGCACGCCTGCTAGTCCAAGGTCAAGATAGCGAGGGAAACCTTTATGTTGAGCCTGCCCATGATGCCTTAGTACGGGGATGGCACAAGCTGCTGGTTTGGAAACAACAGGAACATGAAGATTTAATCCTGCAACGACGGCTAACACCTGCGGCTATGGAATGGAACAGCCATCAATTGCCAACGTTTCATTGGAGTGCAAATCCGCGCGATTGGTGGAAGCAGTTTTGGGACAGACAGCAAAAGGCAAAATTTCTTTGGGATGGCGATCCACGTCTTTCTTTCTTGCAGCAGATACTAGATTCAACCGATAACTGGTTCAACAAATTAGAGACTGAATTTGTCCGGCGCAGCCTCCAGCGCCAACGTAACAACCGCCGCTGGACAATTGGATTGGTGACGGCAGGGTTCGCCCTCGTCCTGATGTTCGCAGGATATCAGTGGTATCGAAGCCAAGTCGATCGAATTAAAACCCTGACTGCAACTTCAAAAGAACTCTTTGCCTCAGACCAAAAGTTGGATGCCTTGATAGAAGCTTTAAAAGCAGAAATAAAACTGAAATGGGTAATTGGGGTAGACAGTAAAACTAGGTTTGAGGCTTTGACTGCACTACAACAGGCAGTTTACTGGGTGAGAGAGCGCAACCAATGGCAAGGGCATAATCAAAAAGTCGGGAGCGTCGCTTGGAGTCCCGATGGCAAGATGCTGGCTTCGGGAAGTTATGACGGGACGATCGAACTTTGGAACCAAGATGGCAGTGAGGTATTGAAGAAGCCACTTAAACATAGCTCTGCCGTTTATAGCGTCGCTTGGAGTCCCGATGGCAAGATGCTAGCTTCGGGAAGTGATGACGGGACGATCGAACTTTGGAACCAAGACGGCAGTGAGGTATTGAAGAAGCCACTTAAACATAGCTCTGCCGTTTATAGCGTCGCTTGGAGTCCCGATGGCAAGATGCTAGCTTCGGGAAGTGATGACGGCACCATCACACTCTGGAACCAAGATGGCAAGGAACTCAAGAAGCTCGAACATAGGTCTGCCGTTTATAGCGTCGCTTGGAGTCCCGATGGCAAGATGCTAGCTTCGGGAAGTGATGACGGGACGATCGAACTCTGGAACCAAGATGGCAAGGAACTTAAGACGCTTACAGGGCATAACAAGGCAGTCGCGAGCATCAGCTTCAGCCCTGATAGCAAGTTGCTGATTTCGGGGAGTGATGACAAGAGCGTCATACTCTGGAGTATGGTGGATGGTAAGGAACTCTGGACGCGCAAACAGCATAGCGATTCGGTCAGGGGTGTAGCTTGGAGTCCCGACGGCAAGATGATGGCTTCAGCGAGTATTGACAAAACCGTCATACTCTGGAGTCTTAAGGGCACGCGAATCAGGACGATTAAAAATAGTAGCTGGGTCGAAAGCATAGCTTGGAGTCCCGACGGCAAGATGCTAGCTTGGGGAAATCTTTACGGTACGATCAAATTTTGGATGCTTGAAGGCGAGGAACTCAAGATACTTACAGGGCATAGCGATGTGGTCAGGAGCGTCAGCTTCAGCCCTAATAGCAAGATGCTGGCTTCGGGGAGTGATGACAAGAGTGTTAAACTTTGGAATCTTGGGGGCAAGGAATTAAGGACGATTGAAGAGTATACGGGTAAGGTTTATAGCATAGCTTGGAGTCCCGACGGCAAGATGCTGGCTACAGGGAGTGAGGACACGGAGTACACAACTGTCAAACTTTGGAATCCAGTAAACGGCAAGGAACTCAGGAAGTACTCAGAGCGTAATTCGGTCAGAAGCGTCAGCTTTAGCCCTGATGGTAAACTGCTAGCTTCAGCTAGTGATGACGGTATCATCAAACTTTGGAGCAAAGATAGTAACAAACCCAGGCCACTCGAAGGCCACAACAGTCCAATTTGGAGCGTCAGCTTCAGTCCTGACAGCAAGATGTTGGCTTCGTCGGGAAATAGGAACCAGATCGAACTCTGGAATTTAACGAACGGCAAGGTACAGCCGCTAGGAAACCATAGAGAGCGGGTGAGGAGTGTGGCTTGGAGTCCCAATGGCAAGTTCCTGGTTTCGGGGAGTACCGACGACGACGATAATACCACTATCAAACTCTGGAATTTGGAGAACCGTGAGGAAAGCTCGTTCCACAATGAAGGTGGTGGCTGGGTTTATAGCGTTGCGTGGAGGCCAGACGGTAAGCTGTTGGCTTCGGGTAGTGATAGTGGCACTGTTAAAGTTTGGAACCTTGAGGGTGAGGAAGTGATGAGACTTACGGGGCATAGCAGTGCGGTTAGGAGTGTAGCTTGGAGCCACGACGGTAAGTGGCTGGCTTCGGCTAGTAATGACAAAACTGTGTTGTTGTGGAACTTAGAGTTATTGAATCAAGATATAGCATTGAAGCGTGGGTGCGAATGGGTACGCGGTTATCTGAAGAATACAGAAGAAGATCGTCATCTGTGCGATCGCGTAGCTCTTCCATAAGTATATATTCACAATATAGTTATTTTGTCAATCCGTAAGTCGTATTTATCTGTCTCGATCGTCCCTACTGTTCCGGCTTTTCCGCCCTTTTTCAGCAAGTTTAAAAGGCTTTTTAGAACTCTTTTTAGTGCTAGGTGTTGTAGATTTCTGTTTTCCAAGTTCACCATGTACTTTTGACCACCAATGCTGTTGAGAAGTCCACCAAAAAGCAACTTCTTTACAGCTACTTTGCCTATTTTTCACATTAGAACATCTCAACATTGTTTTAGATTCACCAGTTTTTTTGTCAGAATAGTTGTACTTCTCCAACGGTGAATTACAAACTGGACAAAAGAATTGGGTTAAATTTTCTGCTGGCTCAGTGTTAGTTGAACGTTCTGAATAAGGTAATTCATATTTTCCGCTACGTTCATTCATAAACATCACTGCACCACATCCATCCTGACGTTTATCGCAACTGAGAAAATGACCTGCTTTTACTTTCGCTGATTTGGATGGAACTTTTACCATCTGTTTGCTACACTTGGGACATAAAATGTCTACAGTTTCAAGATTAGACTTTTTAGATACTGTCGAATTCGATTTATTAGGATTTGCTTTTACTGCTTGAATCGCTTTTTTTAATGCAGGTTCAAAATATTCTCGATTCCAAGTAGTTAACCATTGTTCCCAGTTTTGTTTGCCTTCTGCGATCGTATCTAGTTGCTTTTCCATCTGTGCTGTAAATTCAGATGTAATCAAATCTGGCAAAACTGTTTCTAAAAAAGCATCCAACTCCATACCTAATTGAGTCGGTTGCACCTTACTTTTAGATAATTGTACATATCCACGTTCTTTTAAGGTTTTGATTGTGGGAGAATAAGTGCTAGGTCTACCGATACCTTTTCGCTCCATTAATTGCACTAATTTTGGTTCGGTAAAACGAGGTGGTGGCTGTGTTTGTTTCTTTTCTGAATCAGCTTTTTTCAGTATAACTGCTTGTCCTTGGACAACATTTGGTAGTTGCACATCCTCGCTAATATTATTCCAATATCTGGTGTAACCAGCAAATAATAATACTTGTCCTCTTGCTTCCCAAAATATCTCAGCAGACTGGGTAATAATTCGCGTTTTAGCTATTTGTGCGGGACGACATTGGGAAGCAACAGCACGATTCCAAATTAACTCGTAAAGGTCAGCTTCGTCAGCACCTATTTGAGTTTGTAATTGTTCGGGTAATCGGTTAACATCTGTAGGTCGAATGGCTTCATGTGCTTCTTGTGCGCTTTGTTTAGAACGATGTTTTGTAGTAAATGCTGGTACATTTTCTGGGTCATTTTCTTGTAAATATTGCCGGACAGCAGCACAAAATTGGTCGGACAATGCTACTGAGTCAGTTCGCATATAAGTTATGTAACCTGCTTCATAAAGCGACTGGGCAATTTTCATTGTTTGCTCTGGACTTTTCCGCAGTTTGGCACCAGCAGCTTGTTGAAGTGTGGAGGTAATAAAAGCAGCTGGAGGTGATTGATTTACGGTTTTATTTTCAATATTAATTACTTGATGGGGATTAGCTTTGGCAATGGCTACTAATCTGTCAGCTTCGGCTTGAGTTTTTACTCGATCGGATTCAGGTTTAGAATCGCTTTTAGCTGCTGCATCATCTATTTCGGAAGGGTTTTCTTGTTTAGTTTTGTTCGGATTAGCTCGATAAAATGCTTTAAATCCTTCTTTGTATTCTACCCAAACAGACCAGTAATCTTCAGGAACAAAGGCGATAATTTCTTTTTCTCGTTGACAGAGAAGATGCAAGGTGGCGCTTTGGACTCGACCCATTGATTTTGCACCGTTGTTGAGTGCCCAAACTAAATGTTTGCTACCTTTGTAACCGACTAATTTATCGAGACAATCTCTAGCACGACCTGCGGCGATTAGGTTTTGGTCGAGGGTTTTGGGATTGGCGATCGCACTCATTACCGCCGCTTTAGTAATCTCGGTATAAGTAACTCTTTTGGGTTGTTTTAATCGCAGTTCTTGGGCTAAATGCCAGCCAATTGTTTCGCCTTCGCGATCGGGATCTGTGGCAATATAAACATCTGTGGTTTCTTTGATTGCTTGACGAAGTTCGCTCAATACTTTTCTACCGCGACCTGCTTTTGGTTCATAGCGACAACGAACTTGGGAGCCTTCTAAATCAAATCCTAAAGCGTCTTCTCCATCTAAGGCTAATTCGCGGATATGACCCATGCTAGCTTTAACTAGCCAACCATTACCTAAAATTTGGCTTAATTTTTTGATTTTTCCTGGTGATTCTATGAGTAACAGTTTGGTCATATCCGCACCTATTTGTTATTAAATAATTTTAAATATTTATGTAATCTTTTGAAAATTTTAACAATATTTATTTTAACAGATTGATACTCTAATTATCAACAAAAACATTGAAATTTATCTGTATTTAAGGAACGCGATCGCATTCCGCTACGCTAACAAAAGTAGAGGCAGAGCCTCTGTTTTTCGTTTCCAGGTTGAACCTGGGAACGAGTCAATCTCAATTCATGACGTTAGGGAAAATCTAAGAACTCGTTTCAGGAACCGGATATTGATCGAAGCGTTGCATCAAATCGAGTAGTTCCTCCTGAGAAGGTTGTCGCCCATCTTTCGTCAATTGTGCCAACCCCTCAAAATACTGCTCGCGAGAATCCGCCGGACAAAACATAATCAACAAGGTAGCCTGGGTTTGTCCGACATTAGAAAACCCGTGAGGCGTATTCTCTGGTACCAGCATGAAGGCTTTTGGTTGAGCAACGACGCGGCGTTCGCCCAGAACTAGTTCAATCTCACCTTCGACTACATAAAACATTTCCGTAAGTTCTTTGTGAATGTGAGGACTGGCTCCATTAGCTCCCGGTTCCATGACAAACTCAAATAATCCAAAATGTCCGTGAGTATCTTTGCCTGTGGCTTTAAACGTGCAGGTACTAGTGCGAATTTGCACCGAGCGCCCTTCTCCAGGTTGCAAGATCAAAGGTAATGACATAGAAATCTCCTGATAATTTAAGGGTTTGGCAAGTATGACATTGACTTTGTAAAGAGAGTTCTTTAGTTTGTAAATATGACAAAGAAAACACTTCCTCAAGAAACCGCAGTTCGGACAAGGCGGACGATCGTACAGTTGTTAAAGCAAGAGGGTAGCCTAGATGCCGAAACCCTCGCTTCTCGCTTGGGTATTACGGCAATGGCAGTGCGACAGCATCTCTATGCCTTGCAGGAAGAACAGTTAGTCACCTATCAGGAACAACCCCGCCAAATGGGGCGGCCTGCGAAATTATGGCAGTTGACAGCATCAGCCTCACGCTTTTTCCCAGAAGGATACGCAGAACTCACCTTAAGTCTACTTAATTCAGTGAAAGAAGCCTTTGGGGAAGCAGGATTAGACCGTTTGCTAGAAATTCGCACTCGACAACAGATTGAAAGTTACACTCAGCAACTCAAAGGGAAGCGAAAGTTATTGCAACGATTGAACAACTTAGCCCAGATTCGCAGCAATGAAGGCTACATGGCTCAATTACAAAGTAATCCAGATGGATCGTTTTTGTTAGTAGAAAATCACTGTCCCATTTGCGCCGCTGCAACCGCTTGTACGGGACTGTGTGCCAAAGAACTAGAAACCTTTCAATCAGTGCTAGGGGATGAAGTCAACATTGAGCGTGTTGAGCATATCATTGCTGGAGAACGACGCTGTGCTTATCAAATTCGCTCTTTTGGGGACTAGGGATTGGGAAAAGTTTTGAGTTTTTAGGGGCGAGTTTAGCCAATATCTTAAGCTAACCACCAAGGCGGTTAAGGCAAAATGAAAAGCCAGAAACCTTGTTTTTACGGTTTTTCCCTTCTGCCTTCTGCCTTCTGCCTTCTGCCTAACCTCATTCATGAGTGCGGCAAGTATTCAAGAGGTAATTTAGTTTTGCTAATGCACGAAGAGGATTTTTACCGCGCAAGGGCGCAACAATCACGGCTTCAAAGGGATTTCTGCCCGTTCGCCTCACTGCCGCGATCGCTTCCTTCTGGGATAAACTCCGCCCAGCGATCAGCCAAGCAGCAAGAATCTGTCCCGTTCTTCCAATACCGCCCGAACAGTGAACAACGGTTTTTTGTTGGTATCGATCGGACGTGAACAGAAACGGTAAAATCTGGTTGTGAAGGGTAGCAAGATCGCAAATCTCAAAATCCACGATCGCTGCCCAACAAACATTTTCAGTACCAAACTCCAACTTGTAAGAATCTAATAAATTGGGATAACGAATCAATTGTTCTTCTGCTAATAAGCAACAAACTCGTTGAATATCCTGGCTTTTCATAAACTCAATCCAGGCTTTGATTTGCTTTTCAGAATATCCAGGTCTGGAAGCCCCAAAAACAATTGATTCATTTTTACAGGCTGCTGCAAATTTATACATCTTCTGATTCTTCAAACAATCGATCGCCTCGATGCAGTCGATACGCCATCTGATAGGTTTGTTCTTGCGAACGCATCGTCGGAGCATGAGCCGCCAAATATCGCGCGGTTGCTACCAACACAGGCACTCCTTCCAATGTCTCAGACAACTGATTATACAAACGAAATGCTGCTTCGATCGATTGAATCACATGAAAATCTCGATTCTCCCGCAACATCAGTTTTGCCAGCATCGCCATCAAGCGTTCTGGATTACCACCACTGTAAAGATATTGTGCCACCAACCGCCCCGTTTCGTTAACTTGCTGTTGGCGATCGAGCAGTTCTGGTAAGCGATCGAGTAATGATTCTTTTTCGGTAACATTATCCTTCGGTTCCGGTAATCGAGCAGGTGGTACATTGAGAAAACGATTCAGATATACGCTCATTGCTGCATCGAATACACCCCGCAAAAGCTCAAGAGTTGGTACTCGTCGAATCCCTTGCTGCACAGCATTAGCAAATGTAAAAGGATGATGGGCGCTGTTCCAATCACCATGATCGTTATTGGTATTGAATCGTGCCACTCTCAGCGCCGCAGCATAAGCAACGATTTGGGCTAATTGTACTTCAGTGCAACCTGACTGCAACGCATTCAACAAACTATCTGCGATCGCTTGTGCATCATCACCCAACAAAACGGTTAGCAACTCTGGAGGTTGAACCCATTGTCCTCGTTGCGATTGCCCAGATTCTAGCGCCGCAGGTAATTGTTCAAATGCAGCTAAAAGAATGGCAACCAAATCCACTGGATAACGCCAAGAACTTGATTCTTCCATGCGTGTAGCACTTGCCAAAGGAACCACCAAGCTTGCTAGTACAGGTTCAGCTTCTTGCCAATCGATCGCATCCAATGCTTCCAAAGCCTTATTAATAAAATCGAGAACGTGACCAACATCAAGATAACGATGGTCAGTTGCAGCCGCAAATAACATGGAGGCAATCTGAGTTCGGCTGATTCCCGATCGCACAGCTGTCATTAAACAACGTTCTGCGGCTTCATTGTCGCGTTGTTCAATAAACTGACGAAACCAAGCTTTTAAGGTAGGAAAGTCAAGATTAGCCGTAGGTAAAGGATGTACGCGAAAATGAGGTGGTGCTTCGGCAGAGTCTCGTGCCACAGCAGACAATCCTTGATACAAAGCACGGGGGCGATCGCTCTCTTCCAAATAGGGCATGATATTCATCATGCAGGTAAGCATAGTCAATCCGGTATCCCATCCAGCTTTGTGATAACGAGTACCAAAGGCTAAACCGACCTGAAACGGTTGGGTTGGTTCTACACCCAAGTCTAAAAGAGCGATCGCTGACTTCGCAATCACCAGCGAGATTCCTTGCTCCAATCCATCAAGTAATCGCTGTTGCTGATGAATTTCTGGATCGACTTGCGGTGCGACATCAATCCAAATTTCCCCGTTTTCGATTTGTACTGGGAACGATCGCACATCATCAGCCCAAGAATCAAAAGTACCCCCGCTTGCCAAGTCGAAACGAGCGTAATGCCAAGGACAGGTGACAATGCCATCTTTACACACGCTGCCATGCAGAGGAAAACCCATGTGCGGACAACGGTTGTCGATCGCATAAACGCGATCGTTACTGTAAAACAGCGCAATAGTCTGTTGGTTCAAGCGAACGAGTAATTGCCCTTTCTCCTGGAGTTCTGCCACATAAGCAGCACGCACCAGGGATTTTGGTTGCACTGAAATGTTAGTCATAGTTTTTAAAGAACTTCCTTTAGAAACTATCCTAAGCAAGTTGACCCAGTTTGTAAAGGAAACTTTTTCCAGTTTATTAGCTAATACCAATTCTCTGTAAAATTGCGTTTAGTCATTGCCCCTCCCCGTCTACGGGGAGGGGTTTGGGGTGGGGTTCCGTACAGCGCATCTTTATAGAGAATTTGGATAATCGCTGATTTTTTCCGGTTCAAAAAAACCTTTTAATTCTGAAACTTCCCTTCCTGCCAACTACCTTGTAACTTAGTACCATCAGCATAAGTATAAATCCCTTTGCCGTGCTTATCTCCATTACGAAATTCTCCATCGTAACTGTCGCCATTAGCGTATTTACAAACAGCTTTACCATTCAAATTCCCAGCACTAAATTCTCCCTCACATCGATCGCCATTCGCAAACACATAAACTCCCCTACCTTGAAACTTCCCTTGTTGAAAATCACCTTCATAACGGTTATTATTCGCAAAGGTAAACACTCCTTTTCCATTAAATTGCCCGTCTTTAAATTCTCCTTTATAAGTTCCTTCTTTGGCTATAGTCAAACTTCCCTGCCCTTCGGGTTTACCATTGCGAAAACTGCCTTCGTAACGATTCCCATTCGGATATTCTCTTACTCCAACCCCGTTAAATTGACCATTACTAAATTCGCCTTTATAACTACCACTATCGGCAAAAGTATAAACACCTTTACCACTGGGTTGATTATTACTTAACTCACCTTCGTAACGGTTGCCATTGGCATAAACACAGTTACCAGTACCGCTAATTTGACCGTTAGTAACATTTCCCGAACATTTATTGCCATTGGCAAAAGTGTAAGTCCCTTTACCATTAGGTGTGCCATCTTTAAATTCTCCTTCGTAACGACCGCCACTAGCGGTAATATAAACTCCAGTACCATTTGGTTGTCCATTGCTAAATTGGCCTTCGTAGCGATCGCCATCTGGATATTCCCAAACTCCTTTCCCATTAATTTGATTGTCTTTAAATTCCCCGGTATAACGGCTTTTATCCGCAAAAGTATAAACTCCTGTGCCTTCTTTTTTACCGTTAGTGTAATTGCCTTCGTAGCGATCGCCATTCGCATACTGACAAACACTCTTCCCATTCAGTTGACCATTGCTAACTTCTCCTTCACAACGACCACCATCAGGTAAATTAATGACAGCAGCTTCTACAAGAAAAGGAGAAGTAATTACAGCGCAAATTGTGAGGAATCCAATTCCAAATTGTGATGTTAATTTCAGCATAAAAACACTAATTTTCTAGACCTAAATTTTCCTGGCGTTGGCTTTCTCTTTCTCGCCGCTGACGCTCATTTTGTTCTCGACGTTGACGCGCTTGGCGTTCAAAATCAGAACCACTTGTAGCAAAATTAATTGCTAATTTTACAGTTCTCCGTCCTTCATCTGGAGGGGCAAATCGCATTTTTTGTACTGCTTCCACAGCTGCTCGATCTAATCTGCTATTACCGCTAGATTCAGCAACTTGTGGATCGGCTGTGCTACCATCTGCTTCAACTACAAATTGAACTACTGGTCTACCTTCCAAATTTTCCACATCTGGCGGATAATCAGGATTGCATTGACTAACACAGCGCAATCCTCCACCTCTTCCACTTCTTCTCGCTGTTCTACGATTTCCGCCTGAATTATCCCCTTCTTGTCTATTACTTCTAGCAGGTGGCTGATTGACTGCTACCCCTGTTGAAGTTCCAGGTGTTGTCGGAGAAGTTTGAGGATTACTTGTACCGGAAGGAGATCCAAAGTTATTACTAGAATCGTTATTACTAAAACTGTTTCTAAATCCTCGGTTATTAGTAGCAGTTTGCAGTGGTTGATTTCCACCTACAGGTCGATTGTTTGGGCGTTGATTATTTGCTGTTACTTGTCCCGGAATTCCAGGAGTTCCATTTGAAATATCACTCCCCGGATTAGTAGTTGGTGGAGAATTATTACTATTAGCAATACTGTCTCTAAATTTCCGATCGCCATTTGTAGAAGTTAGTAAAGGTTGACTGGTTGCTGTTGGTTTATTAGTAATATTTTCTCGATTTGTGCTTACTTCTCCTGGGATTCCCGGATTCATTAGGGAATTATCATCACCAGGAGTTGTTCCAGATGTCGAGTTGTTATTAGCAGCAATGCGATCGCGCAGCGTGGCGTTAGCCCTATCACGGAATTCCCGATTCCCTGCTACCGATGATTCTAGTGGTTGACTCGTAACTCTGGAATTATCCACAAGCGGTTGTTGATTTGCATTCAATCCTCTTGGTAATTGAGGCGTTTCCTCAGTTCTGCTTTCCTTCTCAACAGGTTGTTGCGTTTGGGCCAACCGATCTTTAAAATCCCTCGCCCTTGCTAAAGGGGTTTGCAAAGGTTGGGGAGTATTAGCTGTTTCTGTTTTCGGTTTTGTCAGAGGTGGATCTGGTTTTTGCAAATCTTCTCTCACTGTTTCGGAAATTTTTGGCGGTGGTAATGTTTCTGCAACTTTTTCTGGTTCTGCTATATCGGGAGTTTTTATTGGTTCTGCTTCCTTTACTTCCTCTGGTTCAACAGGTTTTTCTAAAGGTTTTGGTAGTTCCACTTTTGGGGTGGGAATTGGTTCTGGAGTTGGTGTAGGAATTGGTTCTGGAGTTGGAGTGGGAATGATTTTTTCTGGTGTCGGCGTAACTACTGGTTGCGGGGTGGGTTTTGGGATTTTTACTTCCAGCTTTTGAACTTCGGGTTCTGGTGTATCCAAAACTACTACTTCTATTGGATCTTCTGCCAATGAGGGTTCTTTTGGCAACAATAGGGCAAAGCCGAAAGCTAAAACAATATGCAATACTGTTGAGCCTGCTATGCTGTAAGCCAAAATGCTTTTAAATGCTGCTTTCTCTTTCTCTCGCTGTTCTAAACAAAAGCTGGAAATGCTCATGCCCTAAACTTCTTCCCCAAAATGCACATTAGTTATTGGCAACAAACAGGCGCTTTGTGCGATCGCTTTCGGCAGTCCCGGCTTTGTTGCTCTTAGTTGAAAATTATTTTCACTTATTTGGATAACTTAGAACGATCGCGTACAAATGTCAATCCCAGTAAAAATGAACTTGAAACTGCCTCTGTTCGCGCAATAGAAGCATTTAACCCTGATTATTTCCCGAAAAAACCCTGGAAAATTTTTAGTTAGAAGTTCCCTATTGCAATTTTTTTGTTTTAAGCTATTATCTTTATTGCGAATATTTTTAATTTATTCCGCTACAATACTTCTGAGCAAAGGTTGAAAAAAGAGTATGAAAGTAGCAGTTGAGTATTTCTTGGCTGGCGGTATTGTCTCTTGGCCATTATTAGCATTTTCGATATTCGGGATCGCAATGGTTATAGAACGCTGTTTGTTTTGGTACCAGGTGCGTCGTCGTCAGAGTCGAGTAATACGAGAGTTTTTGAAACTTTATCCACTAAAGCCGAGTACATCAATCAATTTACTCAAGCAAAACGCCGATTTACCGTTGGCGCGAATATTTCTCGAAGCCTTAGAATTAGATTCTCCTAATCCAGAAGAATTTCGCTTAGCTTTAGAAAGTGCGGCACAGGCAGAAATTCCGACTTTAAAGCGATTTAATAATGGTTTTGAAACCATTATTGCCTTATCTCCTTTATTAGGTTTATTGGGAACTGTCTTAGGCTTAATGACTGCTTTTTCTTCTTTAAGACTTGGTGATGTAGGGGGAACTCAAGCTAAAGGTGTAACTGGTGGTATTAGTGAAGCTTTGATTTCTACTGTTATGGGATTAGTGGTGGCAATTGCTACACTAATGTTTGCTAATACATTTCGCAGTTTTTACATAAAACAATTGGCAATGATTCAAGAATACGGTGGTCAATTGGAATTGTTATATCGTCGTCAGTACGAACAAGGAAAAAAATCTTATGCGTCTACCTGATGAATCGGAAAAAAATGTGGTAATTAATGTTACGTCGATGATTGATGTAATATTTTGTGTTTTGGCTTATTTTGTTGTTTCTTCTTTGTCTTTAATTCGTTCTGAAGGTTTGCCTGTAAATTTACCCCAAGCTTCCACAGCACAACCACAAAAGACAGAACAAATTAATGTATCGATTTTACCTGATGGTGCGATCGCTCTCGATCGCCAACCAATTCAATTAGAAAAGCTAGAAGCTGAAGTAACAGCCAAAATTCCTCCCAACACGGAATCCTTGGTAATTTTAAATGCAGATAAAGTAGTGCAGCACGGTCGTGTAGTAGAAGTAATGGATAAATTACGTCGAGTTAAAGGTGCTAAATTAGCGATCGCTACTCAAAAACAATGATTACAAATAAATAATTGAAACTCCTGAGAGGCTCCAAGGGAAGAAAGGCAAGAAAGGCAGAAGGAAAAAAGGCAAGAAAGGCAAGAAAGGCTCCAAGCAAAGAAAGGGGAAAAGTGAAAGGTTATTACCCTTGTGTCCTTGTCCCCTTGTGTCCTTGTCCCCATCTCCCCATCTCCCCATCTC
>NZ_JADEWG010000149.1 GCF_015207735.1 [Phormidium] sp. LEGE 05292 | reverse complement strand
TACACATACTATTTGGTAAGTTCTACTTCTAGTTTCTTAACTCTCTTTTTACTATGCAGTCTTCTGGGTTTTCTTTACCCAACAGACGAGTTTTCCTGGTGCTGTGGGCGCAATGGAACCACACCGATTCCATCCCGAACTCGGTGGTGAAACGTTGCTGCGGCGAAGATACTTGGCGGGTTGCTGCCTGGGACAATAGCAAGGTGCCAGGGTTTTTTTTCCACAATTTATAGCAAAAGCCTCCTTTCGTTGAAAAAGGAGGCTTTTGCTTGTGTTTATTATCAAGCATTACTATGCTTTGTAATTTAAAATCAATGTAAACAATTTGACTGAGCTACACTTGTCGCAAAAGTCACTACAACAGTAGTAGAAATTCTCTCAATCCCGCTAGTAAACTGCATCTGACCAATTGAGGAAATACGTCATGTCAAAGGAAAATATTAGTGGAGGTTGGCAGTTTTGGATCGATCGCGGTGGCACTTTTACTGATATAGTAGCTCGTAGTCCAGAGGGTGAAATTATCACTCACAAATTACTTTCGGAAAATCCAGAACGTTATACTGATGCAGCTATTCAGGGAATTCGAGATATTTTAGGAATTGAGAATAATCAACCTATTCCGGCAGCAGAAATTGCTGTGGTTAAGATGGGAACAACTGTGGCGACAAATGCGTTATTGGAGAGAAAAGGCGATCGCACAATCCTCTTAATTACTAAAGGTTTCCGCGATGCTTTGCGAATCGGTTATCAAAATCGTCCCCACATTTTTGCCCGTCACATTGTTCTACCCGAAATGCTTTATGAGCGAGTAATTGAAGTTGCCGAACGCTACACTGCACAGGGAGAAGAACTGTTACCAGTGGAAATTAATCAAGAGTTATTTGAATCACTACAAGCAGCATACAATAATGGTATTCGCTCTTGTGCGATCGCCTTTTTACACGGATACCGCTACCCCAAACATGAACAAGAAATCGCTAATTTAGCTCAACAAATCGGCTTTACTCAAATTTCAATTTCTCACCAAGTTAGCCCATTAATGAAATTAGTTAGTCGAGGCGATACTACAGTTGTTGATGCTTACCTTTCTCCCATTTTACGCAGGTATGTCGATCGCGTCGCCGCAGAGTTGGAAGGTAGGGGCAGAGGGGCAGAGGGGCAAAAAAACTCTGTAGGGGCGGGTTTTGCTGTTAATTCTTCTGCTATGACTACAGACTTATCTGCTAAACCCGCCCCTACAAACTCAAAACTCTCCCAGTCCCCAGTCCCCAAACTGATGTTCATGCAATCCAATGGCGGACTTACTGATGCTCGAATGTTTCAGGGGAAAGATAGCATTTTGTCTGGGCCTGCTGGGGGGATTGTGGGTGCTGTTAAAACTAGCACTATGGCTGGATTTGATAAAATTATTGGTTTTGATATGGGTGGGACTTCTACGGATGTTTCTCACTTTAACGGTGAATACGAACGCACATATCAAACCGAAGTTGCGGGGGTAAGATTGCGTGCGCCGATGATGTCGATTCACACGGTTGCTGCTGGGGGCGGTTCAATTTTAGGATTCGATGGTTCCCGTTATCGGGTTGGCCCTGAATCTGCGGGAGCTTTCCCTGGCCCTGCTTGCTATCGTCGAGGTGGGCCTTTAACCGTGACTGATTGTAATGTGATGGTGGGTAAACTGCAAGCTGAATTTTTTCCGGCTGTGTTTGGAACAGAAGGAAATTTGCTGTTAGATGTGGAGATTGTGCGTCAAAAATTTGCTCAATTAGCAACAGAAATTAGCGAAAAAACTGGGAGTTTTAGTACTTCCGAACAGGTAGCATCGGGATTTTTAGCGATCGCAATTGATAAAATGGCAACAGCAATTAAAAAAATTTCTGTGCAACGTGGCTACGATGTTACTGAATACACGCTTTGTTGCTTTGGTGGTGCAGGAGGACAACACGCTTGTTTAATTGCTGAAGCTTTAGGGATGAAACAAATTTTTCTTCATCCTTATGCGGGAGTTTTGTCTGCTTACGGAATTGGTTTGGCGGATTTGCGATCGCTCAAAGAAAAGGCAGTAGAACTACAGTTAAATGAGAATGCAATACCTACATTAACACAAATTTTAGACAGGTTGAGTGCGGAAAGTCAAGAAGAAATTATTGCCCAAGGAGTAGATAATTCTTCGATTCAAATTTTGTGCAAAACTCATCTCCGCTACCAAGGCACAGATTCAGCAATTATAGTAAGTTTTGGCGATGTAGAAGTCATGCGCGAACAGTTTGAACAGGAATATCAACAGCGATATGGCTTTATTATGTCTGATAAAAACCTGATTGTAGAAGCGGTTTCTGTGGAAGCGATCGGACAAACAACCACTCATCAAGAACCGACTCTTCCAGCAGTTAGAAACACGCCTTTAGAACCTGTGGCTACAGTAGAAATTTATACTAAAGGTAATTGGCATAAAACTCCAGTTTATCGACGGGAAGATTTAGTTCCAGGCGATCGAATTTCCGGTGCAGCTTTAATCATTGAACCAACTGGAACTAATGTAATTGAACCTGGATGGAATGCAGAATTAACCACAAAAAATCACTTAATTCTCAAACAGCAAAAGGGCAGAGGAGACGATCGATCAAAAATAGAAAATGTCCCAGTCACCAGTCCCCAATCCCCAGTCCCCGATCCCATTCTTCTCGAAATATTCAACAACTTATTTAGAGCGATTGCTGAAGAAATGGGAATTACTTTGCAAAACACTAGTTACTCGGTGAATATTAAAGAGAGGTTGGATTTTTCTTGCGCTATTTTCGATCGTCAAGGTCAATTAGTCGCCAACGCTCCCCACATTCCCGTACACTTAGGTTCCATGAGTGAAAGTGTTCGCAGTCTCATCGAATCCAAAGGTGATACCCTAAAACCGGGCGATGTTTACATCTCCAACAATCCCTACAACGGAGGTACTCATCTCCCAGATATAACAGCAATTACGCCCGTATTTAGGCAAAAATCTGCCAATCCGCTCTTCTACGTTGCTTCTCGCGGACATCATGCTGATATTGGCGGTATTACTCCCGGTTCTATGCCTCCTCACAGTACATCAGTTGAAGAGGAAGGTGTATTAATCGACAATTTCTTATTAGTTGATGGCGGAGAATTTCGGGAAAAAGAATTACTAGAACTTCTTACTTACGGTAGTTATCCAGTCCGTAATTCCCAACAAAATATTGCTGATTTACAAGCACAAATTGCTGCTAATGAACGGGGGGCAAAAGAATTGCTTCGCATGGTAAATCATTATGGTTTAGAAACTGTGCAAGTTTATATGCAGCACGTTCAAGATAATGCTGAAGAATCTGTAAGACGAGTGATTGATGTCTTAAAAGATGGCAGTTTCAAATATCAAATGGATGATGGTTGTGAGATTGTGGTTCAGGTTTCTATTAATCATGAAAAGCGATCGGCTAAAATTGACTTTACTGGAACTTCCCCGCAACAATCTACCAACTTAAATGCACCATTAGCAATTTGTAAAGCTGCGGTTCTTTATGTTTTCCGCACCTTAGTTGAAGATGACATTCCTTTAAATGCTGGATGTCTTAAACCTTTGGAAATTGTTGTTCCTGAAGGGTGTATGTTAAATCCTTGTTATCCAGCGGCAGTTGTAGCGGGTAATGTGGAAACTTCACAAGCGATCGCAAATACTCTCTATGGTGCTCTTGGTGTGATGGCAGCTTCTCAAGGAACAATGAACAATTTTACTTTTGGCAATCAGCAATATCAATATTATGAAACAATTTGCGGAGGTTCTGGTGCGGGAACTGATTTTGATGGAACTGATGCTGTGCAAACTCAGATGACTAACTCGCGTCTCACCGATCCAGAAGTTCTAGAATGGCGTTTTCCCGTTCTAGTAGAAGAGTTTTCTATTCGTCCTAACAGTGGAGGAAAAGGAAGATTTCATGGTGGAAATGGTGTGATTCGTCGCATTCGTTTCCGGGAAACAATGACCGCTGCTATCTTATCTGGTCATCGAATAATTCCGCCTTTTGGGTTAGAAGGTGGGGAATCAGGCGCAGTAGGTCGTAATTATGTTGAGCGCAATCAAGGTAACATTGAATCCTTAGAAAGTAAAGCCGAAATTCTCATTCATCCCGGTGATATTTTTGCTATTGAAACACCTGGAGGAGGCGGATTTGGTCAAGTTACCTGAACAGAGTACGTTGTTGCGCTTCAGCGCTCTACTAGTAGCGCTAAAGCGCAACAACGTACCTATCAATTATTGTTGTTTTACTACTTGAATTGCCCTTCTGCGAATTTCGAGAATTTGACCAATTTCACGGGCAAAACTGGGTTGGCGTTCTATCATTTGATTGACTATATTTGCAGAAATAATCATCACTTCAAGATCGTTCAGAGCAGTTACCGAAACGGCGCTTGGTTCACCGGAAAAGAGTGCCATTTCTCCAAAAAATTCTCCTGCTTTTAGGGGTAGCACTTCATGTTCTGTTCCCCATTCATCTGTCGTTGTTAATAATGCTTGTCCTGAAATAATGATATATAAATCGTTGACTGGATAGCCTTGTTGAACTACTTTTTCTCCGGCTCCAAAGTGGTGTAATACTATTCCTTGAGAGAGGTTATCTAGGTTTGCTTGTTCTTTGTTGAGGGGGACAAAGGCGGGAATAGATTGCAGACTTTCAGCGAATTTTTTGGTGCCTTGCGATCGCGAAGTTGGCCCATGAAAATGGTATAAAGTCCGAATAGGAAAGGGAATAGTAAGATTATTTCGTTGTGCTGCGTACCAGATTCTGGTCATAAAGCGATCGCGAATTTCCTCCAATTCGCTATAATTTTCAATAAAAAATTTGACTTCATAAGTTACACTCGAATCGTCGTAGGAAAGAGTAAAAATTTGTGGCTCTGGATTGCTAAGAATGCCTTGGGTTGATAATGCTGTGCTTTTTAAAACTTGCTTGGCTAAATTAGGCGGATCGCTATAAGAAAAGCCAATTTGAATGCGTTGTGCTTGAAGATATAAAGATTGGCTAAAATTACGAATGGTTTCTCCGCTAATTACTTTATGGGGAATGACAATCATTTCGCGATCGAACGTTTGTAACCGTACTGCCCGCCAGTTAATATCAATTACTTGCCCAACAACATCCCCTACTTTTAACCAATCTCCCACAGAAAAGGGACGTTCAAATAATAGCGCAATGCCTGACATAACACTACCCAAAGTATCTTGAAGTGCTAAACCAATGACGATCGAACTTACACCCAAAGCTGTAACTAAACCTGCCAAATCTGCATTCCACACGCTTGCTAGGACGATCGCAGTTCCCAATAATATTAAAAATAACCGAGAAAGATCGACCAATAGTTTAGGAAATCTTGCCCGCCAAGTATTAGCTTCTGCTTGTTCAAATAATATGACATTCAGCAAAGAAAGTGCAGCATGAATCACACAAATCCACAGCAAAGTTTGCACTGCTTTAATTAAATTATCGTTAGGATTGAGCTTGAGAACTTGCTGCATGAATAGCATGAATACTAGAACGGGTAAAATCAAATTCCGCACAACTAACAAAGTTGCTGCGAGGGGTTTACCGCGCCGCTTCAGTCGATGGATTACTTCGCCCAGAACAATAATTAAGAAAGGGAAACTAACTACAAGAGCGATCGACCAAATTAATAAAGTACTTTCAATTGTTGTATTGTTCATTGCATTGTTCACAAATTTAAATATCTCAACAGTGCGTAGATTTATTATGCAACTCGTTCACTTTTCTCAAATCCGCGATAGCGAATTAGACACGAAGGACACGAAGGAAAGAAAAAGAGAAAGAGAGTAGTATATTTTTAAGTAGTTAACTACCTCCAATTTCAACAGGTGACAGCGTACTTTTTAATAGCCAAGCATTCAATTTTGATTTACCATTTGTTTCCATATTAGTCATTGGTTCAAACTGATAAAGGTCTTGCAACCGACGATAAACTGTGTGAGAAACTAGAATTCCGCCTGGTGGACAAGCATATTTCAGCGCAGCAGCAACATTAATTGTATCGCCCCAAACGTCGTAAATAAATCGATTTCGACCGACTATTCCGGCAATAATATCACCTGAGTTTACACCAATTTGAATGTTGAGTTGTAATCCTCGTTCATGATTAAATCGCCGCACAATCATTAACATTTCTAGTGCTACATCGATCGCTCGTTTTTCATGATCGAGATAGGGAATGGAAAGTCCACAAACCGCCAGATAACTATCACCAATTGTTTTAATTTTTTCCAAGCCATAGCGATCGGCAGCTTCATCAAATGCTGTAACTAAATCATTTAAAATTGCTACAGATTCAGAAGCACTTAAGCTGCTTGATAGTTTAGAAAAACCGCTTAAATCTGAGAACAAAACAGCAACATTTGCCACATCTTCAGCAATTTCTTTTTCTCCCCTTTGAAACCGTTTTGCTACTGAAGTTGGAAAGATACTTAAAAACAATTGTTCATTTTCCCGATTTTTTTGTTCTACCAAATTACTTTGAATGCGAAGACTCTGCACAATTTGATTGATAGAATTTGCTAGTTCCCCAAATTCATCTTCGGTTTGTAAAGGAGTAATTGCATCTAGCTTTCCCTGTGCTACTTTGCGGGTACTGCTGATAAGTTGATTAATCGGTTTAACAAATAAATTTGCCAATGCCATCGCTAACAATGTCACTAATAACATTAGTAAAGTTGCTGAAATTAAGATTTGATAGCGAAAAGAATAAATGGGAGAATATGCTTCAGAAAGATCCATTTCGGAAAGGATTACCCAATCTAATCCCTCAATGCGAAGTGGTGCATAAGAACTGAGCACGGGAATATTTCGATAATCTTTAATAATCCTCGTTCCTTGCTTTCCAGTTAAGGCATCTGCAACGGCTTCTGTTCGCACATACTGTTGTAAAATCGAAGTTTGATATTGGTTAATTCGATCGATCTCTGCCTCACTAACTCCTAGCGATCGCAAAGTCTTAGCATAACCTTGAGGATCTTGTACTAAAAACCGGGAAACCGATCGCATCAGCGCATCTCGCCCGACTAAATAAGTTTCGCCCGTCTTGCCTAAACCATCCCTTTCCCAGTTACGATTACCTGTCATTACATTATTAATTTCATTAACTGGAAGCTGAAAAGCTAACACTCCAATTAATTCAGATTGATTATAAATTGGTGCAGCAATAAACGCCGCAGGAGCTCCATAAGAAGGAGAATAAGGTGCAAAGTCTACAATTTTGGTATAGTCTCTAGTTTTAGATTCTCGCACCATCCGATAAAGCTTTGCCAGGTTACTATCTTTGTAAGCATCTTTCTCCAAATTGGTAGCAAAGTCGGTTTCTTTAAACACAGTATAAACAATATTTCCCTGGGGATCGATCAGGAACATATCGTAGTAACCAAACTTCTGAATAATTTTGCGAAAAATTGGGTGATAACGGGCATGAATTTTGCTATATTCGCTGTTATCTTGTGAATTATTTAAGGAATCTTTTTTTCCGACAGGATTGGGATTAGCGGCAATATAATGATGTTGTAAATAGCGAGAAGCAATCGCATGAGGCAAATAAGATTCTAGAATTGGTGAACCTTCCTCTACCTTAGTCAAACGAGTGAGAAATTCATCGCGATAGTAAGCTGTCAATTTATCATCAAAAGTTGGTTGTACTTCAGCATTTTGCAGTTGATTATAAGCAGAAGTAAATTCTTGTATGGCAGCAATTACTGATGGATCTTCGCTCAAAGTTTGGGTATGATTGCGAATATTTTGGAAATAAGATTCAATCTGGTATGCTTTAGAAGCTCGAACACTGGTAAGTTGGTTAAATACTCGGTTTGTCAGGTTAAGTTGCCCACTGCGATATCCCAGATAAGCGGTGACTAAAATCGAACAACTACTGACAGCCAGCAGCATGACGATCAGTTTAGATTTGATACTTAGAGAAGTGAGCGATCGCATAAATTAAAGTAAAGCTTGCTTCCAAGCCGCAGAAATAGCCCTATATACCATAAGACAGCATAAGCTAAAATATTGTATTCAGCGAACATAAACAAGGTTTACTATGATTTAAAAAGTGTCTCAGAGGATTTATAGTACCTGATTTAAGGTAATCAATAAATCTTTAGCTGTAAAGGGTTTTGTTAAGAAGGCATCAATATCTACTCCAGTTGATTCGGACAATTTATCACCAGTAACTAATCCACTAATTGCTACAATTTTCACTTGGGAATTAATTGCTTTAAGAGTACGAATTGCCATTGAGCCATCCATTGTAGGCATCATCATATCTACAATTACTACATTAATATCTTGAGGATGCTGTGTATAAAGAGAAATTGCTTCCACACCATTAGTAGCAGTTAATGTTTGATAACCATAAGCTTCTAATGAATTTTGGATAATTTCTCGAATAGCTGCTTCATCATCCACAATTAAAATAGTTTCTCCTTTGCCCACAGGAAATTCTAAATCTTCTTCTGTTGTTGTTGCTGAAGGGACGATCGCTGGGAGAAATACTTTAAATGCTGTGCCTTGATTCAGTGTACTAGAAACCGTGATAAAACCACCGTGACTTTTGACGATTCCGATCGCAGTAGACAAACCTAAACCTGTACCTTTACCAAACTCTTTGGTAGTAAAGAAAGGTTCAAAAATGCGATCGATTATTTCGGGAGAAATCCCTGTTCCTGTATCGGAAACTGTCAGTAAAACATAAGCACCAATCTTAGCATCAATATGTTTTTGGGTATAACTGGTATCTACAACTAAATTTTGTGCCGAAAGTTTGAGTAAACCTCCATTTGGCATTGCATCTCGAGCATTAACACAAAGATTGACTAACACCTGATGCAATTGAGTTTCATCACCAGAAACAGCCCACAACTCTGAGCTAATATTGGTAGAAATTGCAATGGATTTAGGAAAGGTTTCCTTTAGCATTTGTTTGATTTGATTAATTAAATTTGCAGGTTGAATTAAAGTATTATTTCCCTCCATTCCCCGCACAAAAAGCATAACTTGCCGAATTAAATCAGCTCCTCGCCTAGTATTATTTTCTAACAGTTCCAACCATTGTTTACTTTGTTTGTCTTGATGTTTCATGGCTAATAACTGCACTGAAATTAATATCGGAGTCAGTACATTATTCAAATCATGAGCAATTCCACTAGCTAAAGTTCCTAAACTTTCCATCCGTTGCGATCGCAAAAGTTGTCTTTCTAACTGTTTGCGTTCAGTTACATCTTGAATTAAAACATAAGTTCCCATGACTTCATCACCATTTTTATCAGGCACATAAGTCACGTCGAGATTATGTAAGCTACCATCTCGAATGAGATTATGTTCAAATTTAACTAATTGCCCTGAAAGAGCTTGAGTTAACTTAGGTAAAATTTCTTGATAGGCGCTATAACTGAAAAAATCTTTTATATACCTATTTTCAATGTTTTCTCTAGGTAATTTGAACCAGTCTTCATAACCTCTATTAACAAATTTATAGCAATAATTGCGGTCGATGTATGATATGAGAACAGGCAAAGAATCGGTGATTAAACGTAGTTGCGCCTCTCGTTGACGCAGTGCTGTTTCTACTTGAATGCGTTCCTGAATTTGTTTTTCTAACTGAACATTTTGCTCTTGAATTTGTCGAGTTAGATTTCGTAAATTGAGATGTAATTGAATTCGCGCCAATACTTCTTCATGTTGAAAGGGTTTAGTAATATAATCAACCGCCCCTAATTGCAAACCCTTCACTTTATCAACTGTGTCGGAAAGGGCACTCATGAAAATAATCGGAATATCTTGAGTAGTTTTTTTTTCTTTCAAAGCTTGACAGGTAGCAAACCCATCCATATCTGGCATTAAAATATCTAGCAAAATTAAGTCAGGAGAAGCATAATCTACTTTCTGAAGTGCGCTTTTACCTCCTTGAGCAACTAATACTTTAAATCCCGCATCTCTCAAAAAATCAAATAAAACATTTAAGTTAGCTGGGGTGTCATCAACAATTAAAATAGTAGCTGGGGTGGAAATACTCATAACTGTTCTCTGTAGTGGCGAATTAATTCTAAAAGTTGCTGTTCTTCAAATGCTTTAGCAAGCTGATGTAATTGAGTAGTACAGGGAATCCAGCGATCGTCAGTTTGCTCTAGTTGAGTTAAGTATTCTATAATTCCTTGTAAATCGCCCTGCATTGCTAAATCGAGAAGAATATCAAGCTCTGATTTGGCTGAAAGTTGAGCAAGATTTTTACTAATCGAAGAAATGGCAACCTCGCTGTTTTTTATTTCCTCTTCTCTATTTGGTGTTTCCGGTTCTTTTTCTTCATAAATCCACTGTAGCTCAAGATGATTTTGGATATGTTCTAATAAATCTTCTTCTCGCACAGGTTTAGGTAAAAAACTATCATAACCTGCTTGCCGACTTGTTTCTTGATCGAAGTCTAATATACTCGCAGAAATAGCAATTACTGTAATATTTTTCAGGGTGGGAGATTTTCGTATACGGCTAATTGCTTCAAACCCATCCATTAAAGGCATAACCAAGTCCATTAAAATTACATGAGGCTGAAATTGAGCCGCTTTATTTAGTCCATCTTGTCCATCTACTGCTTCCATAAGCTGGAATCCTAAAGGTTTTAACAGATCAATCAGTACCGCACGATTTTCCCATTGGTTATCGACTACCAGTACTTTTTTGCCATTGCCCTTATATCCGACAATACTCGGTTTAATTAGTGGCAACATCTCACTTTGGTTAGTTGTTTCTGGCAAAGTTAGATCGAACCAAAAAGAACTACCTTTTCCTAATTCACTTTGCAAATAAATTTCACTACCCATTAATCTCACCAATTGACGGGTAATAGCTAATCCTAAACCTGTTCCTTCAATCTGTTGCGAGTTTCCTCCAACTTGCTGGAAAGGTAAGAAAATTGCTTTCCTTTGTTCCTCAGGAATGCCAATTCCCGTATCTTCAATTTGAAATCGAATTGTCAAAGATTCTGGTTGTCGATCGACAACATTAACTCTAAAATTTACCTGTCCTTGCTCAGTAAATTTAATAGCATTACTCAATAAATTCAATATTACTTGACGCAATCGTTTTTCATCAGTGTGGATATATTTTGGTAGAGGTGCAATTGGTTCATAAACAAAAGCAATCCCCTGACGAAGCCGAACTTTAAACATTTGTACTAAGTTTTCTAAAAAGGCGAGGAATTGAAAAGTATTCTGGTGTAATTCCATCTTTCTAGCTTCAATTTTAGAAATGTCTAAAACATCATTGATTAAAGTTAATAAATGTTCGCCACTTTGATGAATAATTTCTAAACCTTTATGTTGTAGTTCGGTTAAATTAGTTGTTTTTTTCAGAATTTGTGTGTAGCCGAGAATGGCGTTTAAGGGAGTGCGAAGTTCATGACTCATGCTGGCTAAAAATTCGCTTTTGGCGCGGCTTGCTGCTTCTGCCATTTCCTTGGCTTGCTGGGTGGCAACTTCGGCTAGTTTGCGTTCGGTAATGTCATCCAATACCCAAAGACGACCCGGAACATCTTGCAAATAAATTGGTGTGCTAGAAAGGCTTAATACTTGTGTTTGTGGTTGATTAAAAAACCACTGCCAATCACGAATTTCGATTTCAGGATTAGTAAAAAGACTAATAGCTTGTTTGGCAATTTCTTGCTGATTATCTGCTTTGAGTCGGAGAGTTGTCATTGCTTGCGCGATCGCATAAGGTTCCACTGCACCTTGAGAAAGTCCTAATTGCATTGCTGCGTTATGATTCAGCCAACCTTGTTCGCCACTTTCATCAACAAAAACCACACCTTGAGGAATAGTTTCTAAAATCGCCCGTAATCTGGCTTGAATTTTATCTAATCGCGAGTTCATATCCTGAAATCGCAGTAAATTTTTTAATCCACCTAACAAAGATTGGAGAAACTGTTGTAAATTAGGGGAAAAATTTACTTCTTCATACCAAAAGAGGACGATCGCACCACGCATTCGATCGCCTTCCTGTAAAGGTAAAACCGCTACAGATTGCACTCCTTGTGCTACTAAAACCGTTGCTGGGTTAGGAATTGCCGGATAATTCGGATAATAAACGCATTGTTTTTTGGCGATCGCTTCGGCAAATAAATCTGGCTTAGTTAACCGATCTGGAAGTGCGTTAGTTGGTAATCTAACTAATGCTTCTGCTGTCACTTCATCTAATTGACGTAGTACAATTGCGCCGTCAGCACAAAGAAATTCTTTTAAAGTAATTAAAGCTTTAGCGAGCGTTTGTTCAGGATTGATTGCTGTTTCATCTTCGGTCAGAGTTGCTAATGTTTTTTGCGCCGCCGATCGCCATTCCTGCTGTACCAAACTCTGCCGCACTAAAGGACCGATCAAAACAACTATCCCCACAACAATTAGCTGACGAGTAACTAACTCATCGCCATTGAATAACAGGAACACTGACCAAATGCTAAGAAAAATAAATTTAATTGTTTGCGATGGCGATCGCAATGTACAATAAGTAAATAAAAGCGGCACAAGACACAGTAACATAGGACAACCGCTAAATATTTCTAAAATCAATAAAACGCTTGCACCTCCTAACAAAAAAGGTTCAAACGTGGGTAATTTTTCGGGATGACAAGATGGTAAAGATGCTAATTTCTCATCTTTTTTGAAAAAATTTAAGCTTAACTGTTGACTCAAGCTGCTAAACATTTGGCAATAGTATTTGTTACAACTTCTGGCGCACTAATATGGGGAAAATGTCCTTGAGCATTAATATTAATTAATTTAGATTGTGGCAAATTCTTTGCCAAATATTCTCCAACTACTAAAGGAACTGCAATATCGTTATTAGACTGAAGAATAACTGCTGGAACTTTCAGCTTTGAGAGTTCTGAACGGTGATCTGATTGAAAAATTACTCTAGCGACTGCTTGAGCAATATCTGGACGAATAGCGGCTAGGGTGTTGGCAAATTCGATCGCCAATTCTGGGTTTTCGGGGCTTCCCATTGCGATCGGTGCAAAACCACTAACCCAGGCATAATAGTTATTAGACATCGCCGCATAAAGTGTATCTAAATCAGACTGTTCAAATCCCCCAATATAATTAGTAGTACGATCGTTAACATAACGAGGAGAAGCACCCAGAAAAATCAACTGTTTAAAGCGACTTGGATCAATTAAAGCAGCTAATAAACTGACCATTCCACTCACAGAATGACCGATTAAAATTACCTGGGAAAGCTTCAATTGGACACACAATTCTAACAAATCTTCAGCATAGCTATACAAAGAACTATATCGGCGCGGACTGTAAGCTGCCATATCAGATTTTCCGGCTCCCACATGATCGAACAATACAATTTTATAAGATGACTGAAAAGCTGCAACTTGATGCCGCCAAGCGGTTTGATCGGAGCCAAAACCATGTGCAAAAACTAGAGTTTGCTCTCCTTGACCCAAGGTAACAATATTATTTCGCTGGACAATGCTATTTAACATAAATTCTTAATTTCTTTAAGGGTATTTATAGTAATTCTCATTGGTTGTATGGTACAGGGAACAGAAATTAAAACTTGGCTGTACCTCATAAGGCAAGAGAAAAGCTATATTTAGTAATTAATCAAATTCAGGTGATTTTATCATTTTTGTTTTAATTTAATATAGCACTATATTCATAAACGAGTTTAGCAATTTTTACAAAAATAAACTCAAATGGTTGACTTTTAGAAGAGTGGGAAGTATCAAAAAATTGCCACTTGGTACGGGAAAGTAGTAATATTTGTAGAGTAACAGCAAGTTGGCAAATCTCAATTTAGACGTTATTAAAAATGAAAACAGCATTAATTTGTGGTATTTCTGGGCAAGATGGAGCATATTTGGCTCAACTACTTTTAAACAAAGGATACAATGTTTGGGGAACATCAAGAGATGCCCAAGTTTCAAACTTTGAAAATTTAGCACGTTTAGAAATTCGGGATTTAGTCAAGCTCGAATCAATGGCTTTGAGTGACTTTCGGAGTGTTTTACAAGTGATTAATAAAGCTAAACCTGATGAAATTTATAATTTGGCTGGACAAACATCTGTAGGTCTATCTTTTGAGCAACCTGTAGAGACAATGGAAAGCGTTACTCTGGGGACTTTAAATTTATTAGAAGCCATTCGGTTTACAGGAGCAAAAATCAAATTTTATAATGCTGGTTCCAGCGAATGTTTTGGTGATACAGGCGATCGCGCAGCTGATGAAGATACACCATTTCGTCCCCGAAGTCCTTATGCTGTAGCCAAAGCAGCTGCTTTTTGGGAAGTAGCTAACTATCGAGAAGCTTACAATTTATTTGCTTGTTCTGGGATTCTTTTTAATCATGATTCGCCCTTGAGACCGAAGCGTTTTGTTACCCAAAAAATTGTCGCTACTGCTGACCAAATTGCCCAAGGAAAAGCCGAGAAACTTTATTTAGGAGACATATCTATTCAAAGAGACTGGGGTTGGGCATCGGAGTATGTGGAAGCAATGTACTTGATGTTGCAGCAAGAACAGCCAGATGATTATGCGATCGCCACTGGAGAAACAAACAAATTAGAAGATTTTGTCGCCGAAGTATTTAGTTATCTTGGTCTGGATTGGCGCGAACATATAATTATCGATCGCAGTTTTTTCCGACCTACAGATATTGCCATTAGTCGCGGAAATCCCGCTAAAGCAAAGCAAAAACTTGGCTGGGAAGCTCAGTACAAAATGAAAGATATCGCCAGAATGATGGTAGATGCAATTCGCAACTAATGGAGCAGGGGGGCAAAGGAGATGGGG
>NZ_JADEWG010000148.1 GCF_015207735.1 [Phormidium] sp. LEGE 05292 | reverse complement strand
TACACATACTATTTGGTAAGTTCTACTTCTAGTTTCTTAACTCTCTTTTTACTATGCAGTCTTCTGGGTTTTCTTTACCCAACAGACGAGTTTTCCTGGTGCTGTGGGCGCAATGGAACCACACCGACTCCATCCCGAACTCGGTGGTGAAACGTTGCTGCGGCGAAGATACTTGGCGGGTTGCTGCCTGGGACAATAGCAAGGTGCCAGGGTTTACCTTGATCGACAAAAAACCTCCTTTCACAGAGAAGGGGGTTTCAGCTTATTGACAGGCTGATTGGCGATGAATAGGCAGACGAGAGAGCCTAAAACGACTTTAATACGTTGTATAGTCCTTAAATATGCTCAAAGTCTGCTTATATTTTAAGGGAAGAGTAAAAGCTAAAACTATTGGTATTCATGACTTTTGGCTCTGTTGTCACCCCCGGAATTACAAAAGGTACATCTTTTTCTGGCGTTACTCATTATAACGGGAGTTTTTAACCCGGATGGCTCTCCCGTACTTATGGGGATAAGTAAATCTTATTTAAATAAACAAGCTAACAGCTTTTCACGCAAAGATTCAAAGGTTTTAAAGCCATAGCTTTGGCGAATAATCAATTTAATTCTATTATTAATTCCTTCCATAACTCCGCTAGTTGTTTTGCTCACAAAATAATGGCTAATCTCTGTAAGATGCTTCTCAATAATATCAACAGCTTTTCCGAAAATAATCCGGGCAGAATTCAACCAGCTTTTGAGCCGCTTAAATCCAATTTTTACGGTTGAACTCGTTTCATAAATATTGCGGAGTTCCTCCTTGAGTTCATAAGCTATTCCTAAACAAGCCGAATCTTTGAGCAAGTCAGTTAATTCAAGTTTTTCAGACCTGGATAAATCCACTTCATTCTTCAAAAGTAGACAGCGATTCTTTAAGCCTTTTAATTCTAAGTTTAAGCGCATTTTGTTGAGCGCTTTATTGACTAGTTTCATCACATGAAAGCGATCAATAACAATCAGAGCATTGGGGAAAACTTCTTTAATTACTTTGGGGAATCCGCCCCACATATCAACGCTCACTTCCTTGACATTCTCCCGAATAGCTTGTGGCTGCTGCTTTAACACCTCGATTATCTCTTCACTTTTATGGGAGTCAATTACTTCTAGTAATGAACTTTTATCAATATCACTCACTACGGTAACAAATTTTCCTTTACCCTTTTCTCGGCTAAATTCATCAAGGCTTAAGCGTGACGGAGTTCCCCAGTCTTTTTTTTTGACGCGCGATTCTTTTAAAGATATTTTCTACTTGGTCAGGACTTAATTGTTCATTTTCGCTCACTTGTTCAATAGTTAATTCTTTGACTCTTTCATAGATATAATTTTCATAACGAATCGTGTAATTCCGTCCCATTTCTTTAAATGATAACCATTCCGTTGGTGCTTTTTTACACCCAGGACAATGAAATTGTCGGCGGGGGACTTCTAAGTAAACTCCTTGACCACAAATGGCTAAATCTCGGACTAAATTTGGACGATTTTGTTCGCGTAGCGTGTGCGTAGCACGTATGCAGATTATCTGTATAGTGTCCGCAGAATGGGCAGTTAATTCCTTCGTTTAACAACTCTAATTTTAGGATAAAGAATCCTTCTTTTTGATAAGCGGTAAAAACCGTAACGTTCGGTAAGTTTAATAAGGTATCTAGATGAAAGTCCATCGTTCTTTCCGGGTAAAATGTAGTGATCACTACATTTTACCCCATAATTTCGCAAGACCCAAAGGGTAGACATTCAGCCTACCCTTTTTTAATTGCCGATTGTAATTAAACTTTGGTATTACTTTTCACCAGTCACTTTTTCCAAAGAGTTGCCAATAATTTGTTCAACAGACTTTGTATTCTTTGAGGTATTTTCTGGGCGTTTCATCTTATCCGCATCAGCAGTTCCTTGAATTTCATTCAACCCAGGATTAGTTTCCTTAACTTGCTTGTGCAAACCGAAATCTGATGGGTCTTTACTAGAAATAGCATCTTGAGACTTGCCTTCAATTTCTAACAAGTTTGCTTCGCCTTCAGTGGGTTTAGATGTAGCACTGTAAGCAGGTAAAGTGTATGACATTACTAGCAGAACACAGACACAAGCAGCCACGAAAAAACGAAATCGGCGCACCAGATTGGAAAGATTAAAATTGATAAAGCACATAGTAGGCTTCTCCTCTCTATTAAACTAAAAATTAACAAGTAGTTGTTGATAATGCCTAAAAAAGCTTTTTTCAGCAACCTCCTACTATTTGCTCATATTTTTCTCGTCCTATCATCTGTAGCTAGATATATCTGTATCAGTGAAAATTGCCACTCAAACTCAACCAGAAGGAATAGGGAGTAATAACTTCAAATTTGGGCAAAAAACTCAATGGTTGGCAAAAGTGGGTCGCGCACAACGGCTACACCCGCAAAACCCCACCGTTTTAGCAGATTTTTGAGTTGACTTCCTGGAAGAGATTCCACCGCGAACCGATTTGCTACATCTGCACCATGAGTATTTAAATAACTTAACGCCTCAAAATCTTGAGAAAACATCAACAAATAACCTGCTGGAGTAGCTGTTTCTGAATTGCTTTCTGGATGGGCAACTAAATAGCGACCATCAGCAGTAGAACGAATTACGTAATAGATTTGAGAGAACATAGCAAATATTGGTAATTGGTAATTGGTAGTTGGAAAAGTTTTGTTAGCGTAGGGGTGTGTAGCACGTTTTAAGTTTTGACTTTTAAACTAAACTGCCAATTTCCAACTTAACAATTATAACTTATCAATTTTTTAAGCCAACTACCTACTACCAAAATAAACTAATTAAGGTTTTCCAACTTGATTCTGGGATCGGCAGTTTTTAACATTAAATCAGCCAAAAGATTCCCGATAATTAGCATAACTGCACCTAACATGAGACTTGCCATTACTAAATAAAGATCTTTGGCTGTTACGGCTTGTAAAATTAACCGTCCCAGACCAGG
Organism: [Phormidium] sp. LEGE 05292; assembly: GCF_015207735.1. Taxonomy (GTDB): domain Bacteria; phylum Cyanobacteriota; class Cyanobacteriia; order Cyanobacteriales; family Aerosakkonemataceae; genus Floridanema. The sequence goes on along the minus strand of NZ_JADEWG010000148.1, from coordinate 11,958 downwards.
CCAATTAAAAAAGTTTTCCACAATGAAAGAACCACTTAATAACCCAGCGAATTCAAAACCCAATAAAGTAATTAATGGGTTAATGGCATTTCGCAAAGCGTGAACATAAATTACACGGTTTTCTGGTAAACCTTTGGCACGGGCTGTTTGGATATAATCTTGGCGCAGAACTTCCAATAATTCGCCACGAGTAATGCGTTGTAACCCAGCAAAACCAGTAATACTTAAAGCTAGGACAGGAAAAACCGAATGCCAAATAATATCTAAGAATTTACCGAAGGGAGTGAGTTCAGCATAATTGATGCTGGTCATGTTTCCTACGGGAAATAAGGGAGAGATATTTTGGACAAAAGTTAGCAGTAATAAACCCATAACTAAAGTCGGAACCGCTTGTCCAGCGTAACTAATTACGCGCAAGACTTTATCTAACAAACGATTTTGGTGAACTGCACCAATAATCCCAAGAGGAATGGCTATTCCCCAGGTGACAATTAAAGAAGCGATCGCTAACCATAGCGTAGCAGGTACTCTTTCCCACAACAATTCAGATACCGGACGTTGGTATGCAAAACTCAGACCAAAATCCCCACGAGAAATAATTCCCCACAACCACAAAAAATACTGAACAATTAAAGGTTTATCCAACCCAAATTGCATTTTTAACTCGTTAATTCTTTCTGGGGATATTTTGGGATTTTGGCGCAAAGTATCCAAGTAACTTCCGGGCGCTAATTGAATAATGGCAAAACTTAAAGCAGATGCTAATAAAAGTGTTAGCACTGCTTGCAATAATCGCTTTATAACATACAACGCCGTATCTTCTGAGGGAATTAACGTTAATAGTTTATCCCCGACAAATTGAAAGCTTCTAACAAGCGAAGAACCCCTAGCAGAACTCATTATTTACCTCAAAATAGTGACTAGATTCAATATTCAATCAACGTCACAATCGGTACTTCAGGAAGTTTTTCTCTTCCGCCTAAACCCTGTAATTCAATAATAAAAGCAAAACCCAGCAATTCTGAACCAGTTTGCTGTACCAATTGTGCTGTTGCAGCTGCGGTTCCCCCTGTAGCAATCAAGTCATCTACAATTAAAACCCGACTCCCTGAACCCAAAGCATCTTCGTGCATTTCTAAGCGGTCTACACCATACTCTAATTCATATTCCACACGACAAACAGCTGCGGGTAGTTTTCCAGGTTTGCGAACGGGTATAAAACCAGCACCCAATTGATAAGCTAAAGGTGTCCCGAAGATAAAACCACGAGACTCCATTCCTACGACATAATCAATCTGATTGAAAGTTTCTTTGCAGTGTTGGGTCAAAATATCAACGGTATGACGCAATCCATCAGGGTTTCTTAGCAAGGTAGTGATATCCCGAAACAAAATTCCCGGTTTGGGAAAATCAGGAATATCGCGAATTAGAGATTTTAAATCCATAGGTGCCTAAAATTACAGATTACGCTCAAGATTATAAGCGGGAAATGGACAGAAATGCTGAGTTTTTGCCAATGAAATAGGTGTTGGACTTATGTCAATCCTCTAAAATTTTGCTACAAATCAACCTCCGCGTAGTGGCGTACTCAAATTATTCATCTGTAGCAAAGTTCAAGAAAAACGACATTAACTTTCAATTAATGTTATTTTATTTTGCCTAATATTGATACTTTGTGGAGATAAATTAGCATTAATACTCAACCATCCAATAACATTACCAACCTGGGAGGAAATGAGTTAGCAACTCTTGATATTGCGATTATTCCCTGGCAAGTTTCAGCGGTTTCCTATTTTGTCAAGGTAGAAATTCCTAATAATTATTCTTCAATCTCGTGTGAATCTTGATCAAAAGTATCAGCTACACTTACCCCAGTTGCTTCATCAATCAGCTTTTGGGCTTTATCGGGATCAGAATAGATAAGCTCAAGCAATTGATACTTATCTAGTTCAGTCATTCTGGCGTAGAATTCCACTTCTCCAAGGATTCTGCCTTCTGATTGCCTCAGATACATGGACAGGCAGTGGTGGGCTTGTGTAGTCTTTTGTCGCTTGGTTCTAAAGAAGCTTAGCGCAGATAAAAGTCGATCTTCGTATGGTGCAAGCGCTCTTAAATGTAGTCTTTTAGGTTTTTCGGGCATATAGCACCTTTTATCTGTTTTATTTACAGCATTATGTTACTGTATCCCTAATCAGTTTTGCCTAACCAATAGCAACCAAAGTACAAAGGTTTCAAGACCTGTTTAAAATGTCCGAGAACACGACATTAAGAAATGTGACTATCTTGCACAGACTTTAAAAGTTTTTCTAATACCATTATTTGTAGTTTTTGTCAATCTATTTGACTGGACTGGTGCTATAAGTACTGAGATTTTTCTGAAAAACTTCCGTGAAAAGCCTGATATCGGATCACAAAAGTTCTGAAATAAGATGGCTTTTCCGTACTTGTAGTGGAAAACCCTGGTTCAAGGGGACTGGGAATGCTTGCGGAGTAAGTAATTGATTAATTAAGTTTACTTATCACTGTATCTACGGGAGAGCCAATAATCTTTACAGATTAATAAAAGAACAATATAGGAATTCTATTTCAAATATAAACAGATTGTTATTTTAAAGTTACTATGTGCTGCTGTCGGTTGCCAATATAGATAAAAAAATCACCAAATATCAAATGCCAGTCTAAGTCAGAAATAGTAAAAGATGAAAAAATGTAGAAAAGCTCCATAGCTTCTTAGCTAAGAATCAGACGGGATGTTTTATATGCTAATTCTCCTTGATAATAGGAGAGTTATTTTTAAGTATATTTAGTTTTTAGCTAATCATTAAAATTTTACTTTTTATAACTTGAATAGGTAGGTATATTGTTCGTAAATCATTTAGATTTTATGTGGTTTGGTTATTCGCCAAAAACTATATATTATGGTATATGTATATTACACAAAAAATGTCAAGTGTATAACTAGCGTGTCAGTAAATCCTTAAAAAAAATTAAACTTAAAGTCACTAATGGTACGGAAAAATAATATTTAATAATATAAATAATAGCAGTATTACAGTGATTTGGTTTACATTTGTTAGCAATAAATTTAGCTCTCACCTCTTTACAAGCAAAAATAAAATTGATAGATTCATATTGTCGGAAGCAAAGGCAAACGCCTCGCACCGATTAACAACAAAAACAACAATGAGTAAAGGTACAAAATCATGGCTGTTGAAAAGACAAATTCTTCTTCTAGTTTAGCCGAAGTTATCGATCGCATTTTAGACAAAGGTATTGTTATTGACGCATGGGCGCGTGTTTCGCTGGTTGGTATTGAATTGTTAGCGATCGAAGCTCGTGTTGTCATTGCTTCTGTGGAAACTTATTTGAAGTATGCAGAAGCCGTTGGTTTAACTCAATCGGCTGCAATGCCTGCATAAGAGAGTAGATAGTTCTACAATCTATGGATTGTGAGTTTAGGACAATTAAATGCTGAGTAAACTTCTGCTTTTTCTAACGTTCCGAGATCAGTCAATGCCGCGTTACACGAGCAAGGAACAAAGAAAGCAGAAGTTTCATTTAACTACTCAATTCAAAGAAAGAACTTGAGGGTAAACCATCTGGAAATTGAGTGGCGAAACCCTCTTTCTGTTAATGTTTTAGTCATCACGAGAGCGGCTGATAGCAGTATCGCTACATTTGTGCGTACTAGCAAAAAACTAAAATCGATAAAAGACTTGGAAGTAAAAACCATGATCTTGGGCATTGTCTCCGCGATCGCGAATATAGCTCAAAGGTATGCCGTAATCAACTCGTAAATTTAATCCAGGAATTGGTTCCCATAATATACCAAAACCCGCCCCAGCTAAAAATGTGCGAATGGGAATTGTATTAGGATTATCTGGGTTATTCCAAACTTTACCTAAATCTACAAATGGTGCTAATTGAAAGATTTCTCTCCCTGTTTTGTCTCGACTCAAAATAATTCTGTCTTCTATAGAAACACGAAAACCGTTATCACCTGAACGCGCATTTTGCCGATACCCACGAATCGATTGACCACCACCAATTACAAATTGTTGAGATGGTAATAAACTATTGGGTGTTAGTTGTAAATCTCCTTGTAAAATTAATACATTGTTGTTACTAATTTTTTGGACTCTTTGGGCTTGAGCGAGCCAACTAAAAAATCGCCCATCGGGGATTGGATCGGGATTGATTGTAGCATTTAAAGCATCAAAACCAAAACTAAAGAGCGATCGCAATGCCGTCGCCCCCTGCACATCTCGTCGCACATAATCCTGACCAAAACCAATAACACTAGTGCGAGTTCTGCCTTCTTCATCAGGGCCAAAACCGAAAGGAAAAGGGTCATCAGCCAAAAAAGTTTGACCGTTGCGATAAGTAAAAGCTACAGATAAAGCGAATTCTTCGCGAGGCGAACGAATTAACGGTTGCCGATAACTAAACTCATAAAGTTCGGCCTTACCACTAATATCTAAATCTTTAAACTCTGGCTGAGTAACTTGATAATAATTCGGCGCAGCCCGCAATTGCAATGTTCCATCCATTGCATTAATCGGCACAGTATAGGAAAAGTCGAAAACATTAGATCCGCCAGTAGTTGAGCGAAAATAAGAAGCAAAAAGTATATCTCCAATCCCGCTAATATTCCGCACAAATAGATTACCACCATATCTTTCCGAACCAATACTAGGCGGTGAATAATTATCAATTGTTAAAGTAGAACCAGTAAACGGACTTGCTTCTGTCACTCTGACTACTAAAATACTTTGTCCCTGTTGATTTCCTGGACGTAAACTAGCCTCAACATTTTTAAATAAAGGATTAAACCGCAATAATCTTAATTGATCTTCTAACTTAGCACTGTTTAGTGGTTGACCAACTCCTAAGCGCACTCGACTGCGAATATAAGAAGCATTTAACCTGCGATTTCCTTCAATTTCAATTTTTTCTAAACTGCCTTCAATTACTAAAATTCGCACCACCCCATCAGTAATTTTTTGGTCTGGTAGCACTGCTCTTGAAGTAATATAGCCACGTTCTACATAAAGTTGAGTAATGGCATCAGCAACTTTGCCTAAGTCTGCGATCGATACTTCTTTACCTTCTAAAGGTCTAGTAATTGCATTAATTTCATTACTCAAAATTGTATTACCCGTCACCTCAACTTTCTGCACTTGAATCCTAATTGGTGATTCAGGTTGAGTAGGTGTTGGTATAGGCGTTTCTAAAATAGGCGCTAGCGGATCTGGCGTAGTCGGGGGAATTAATGGTGCGGGTTGGATAAAACGATCGGTATTAGGGCGCGGTTGCAAATTCGGCGGCGGCACATTCGGCAGCTGCGGCGCAGAATTTTGCACTACTAGATTACTTGGGATTAGGGACTCAGAAGATAGTTTTGTTAGCGTAGCGGTGCCTAGCACATTTTGAGTTGTAAGAGCGGGTTTTTTCATTGATAAAACAATACCAACAGAATGTCTAGATAAACCTGCCCCTACAGAGTTTTGAGTGACAGAGAAAGTTTTGCGTTGTCTACCCTGCCCCTCTGCTCCCCTGCCCCTGTATTCACCTGCCCCTGTATTCACCTGCCCCACTGCCCCCAATGCCATGTTTGGCAATAGGACATTACTAAAACACAGACAAGAAAATAAGATACTTAACAGCTTCCACATACCTAGACAATTCCTGCACGCAGAGCTACAACGGCTGCCTGAACCCGATCGTCAACAGACAGCTTGTTCATTATGCCACGAACATGAGTTTTGACCGTATTCGGGCTTAGATAGAGAGCTTCGGCAATTTGGGGATTGCTGTAGCCCTCTACCATTAATTTCAGAACTTCTAGCTCGCGTTGAGATAAATTTGCTAAATTTCCTGTAGGAGAAGGTGGTTTCAGATGCTCGATGACTTTGCGGGCAATTTGCGGATCGAGGTAAGTAGCGCCTTCGGTAGCAGCTGCGATCGCAGTTAACAACTGTTCCACACTCGCACCCTTAATACAATAAGCATCCGCACCACTAGAAAGCGCCGCAATCACCTCAGTTTCCGCCGTGTGCGAAGTCAACATCACCACTCGCACCCCCGGCAAAGCCGCCTTAATCTGTTGCGTCGCCGCAATCCCATCAAGTCGTGGCAATCCAATATCCATCACTACCACATCAGGCTTCAGTTTGATCGCCTCTTGTACCCCCAAATAACCATCTTCAGCTTGTCCCACCAAATTAACCTGCGGATGATCCGCCAACGACTGCTCCAACCCTAACAGCATCATCGGATCATCTTCCACAATCAACACTCGAATCGGCACAAAAGCAGAATTAGGAGAAGTATTTTCGGGGGGTGATGTTTCAGGAGACATATTTATAACCCATTGCAAAAAGAGGTTTCGGGAATCGTACTGAATCTGCAAAATAGTCTATCCGATCTAATAAGAAAGGCTCCAAGGTAGAAGGCAGAAGGAAAAATTTCTCCTTGTCCCCTTGTCCCCTTGTCCCCTTGTCCCCTTGTCTCCCTTGCCCCACCATCTTTCGACTTTTGATATAAAGTTCTATCATAAGTTTGGGTTTTATCTGAGCAAAAACCCGTGAGTTGCAGAGCAGCTTTTCTACTAGCTCAGAAATAAAAAGCGAAAAGAGAGGACAGAACACAATGGGTTATCAGATTGCTTTACCTTATGCCGATACTGCCCTAGAGCCATATATGTCAGCGAACACCTTTTCCTTCCACTATGGCAAGCACCATGCCGCTTACGTTACCAACCTCAACAAATTAATTGAAGGCACCGAACTCGCTGACAAACCTCTAGAAGAGATCGTCGTTACCTCTTTCAAAGAAAGTAAAACTCCCATTTTCAACAATGCTGGGCAAGTATGGAACCACAACTTCTTCTGGCAATCCATGAAACCAGGTGGCGGCGGTACTCCTAGTGGCGCATTAGCTGACAAAATCAATGCAGACTTCGGCAGTTTCGACAAATTCAAAGAAGAATTCAAAACCGCTGCGGCTACTCAATTTGGTAGTGGCTGGGCTTGGCTAGTATTGGACAACGGTACTCTAAAAGTGACCAAAACCCCTAACGCAGAAAACCCAGTAGTTCACGGACAAACCCCTCTGCTGACTTTGGATGTGTGGGAACACGCTTACTACTTGGATTACCAAAACAAGCGCCCTGACTTTATTGCTACTTTCCTAGATCACTTGGTTAACTGGGATTTTGCAGCCGAGAACTTCTCTAAAGCTGCTTAATAGCTTCTGAGTTCAATACAAATCTGGACAGTCACGAATAAAAACGTGGCTGTCTTTAATAATAGGTAGGTTTCAACTTAATTCAATATTATGGATAGCCAAGAACTAGCACAATATCTAGAAACAACAGACAGTATTTCTAAGTCCTGGCTGTTGGTACAACTGCGATTGAAAAAACTGGAAGAAAGTCGTGCAGACCTTTCCCCAGAAGTGTATGCTCAAAGACTAGCTGACATTCATCAGGATTTAATGAACTTGGGTGAATGGTGGATTGGCAAAGAAGATGAAGTGTTTGGCGCTTAGAGTGCAATTTAGGTAGTAAGTACTGCACGGTTAAGGTGTAAGGGTTTTGACTTTTCTTTACCCTTCTTCATTTTTCTTTTAACCTTTCCCTAACCTGTTAAAGGTAATCTACCCTTAATCAAGGAGTACAGACAGAAGTGTTAAGTTAAAATTCCAGCAATTTAGCATTTCCAGTAAGTAGTTCATAACTTATCCTAACCAAAGATGACTACTATTAACCTAGTACCCACTACTTACTACCTAATTTTTTATCTATCTTTATGACGAAAACCAAAAACACAACAACAGAAATCAATCTCAAAGATCCACAATACTATTTCAATCGGGAACTCAGCTGGTTGGAGTTTAATTACCGAGTTTTACACGAAGGACTAGACGAAAGAACTCCCTTAATTGAAAGATTAAAGTTTTTGGCGATTTTTAGCTCGAATTTAGACGAGTTTTTCATGGTGCGAATTGCTGCTCTACGAGAACAGTTAGAAGCGCAAGTAACTAAGCTGAGTCCTGATGGAATGTCTACCACAGAACAATTAACAGCTATTTGCCAAAGATTGAGACCTTTAGTAGAACTTCAGCATCAACATTTTGAACATGAGTTACGTCCTTTGTTGGCAAAACATGGAGTGCAAATCCTGGATTATGTGGACTTGAACCAGGAGCAAAGAATTTATTTACAAAACTACTTTGATGAGCAAATTTTTCCGGTACTTACACCTTTAGCTGTCGATCCTGGACATCCTTTTCCTCATATTTCAAATCTTAGTCTAAATTTGGCTGTGGTGATTCAAGACCCTGAAACTAAAGAGGAACTTTTTGCTAGGGTGAAAGTGCCACAAATGTTACCTCGATTTGTGGTGTTGCCGGAAGCGTTAAGGTTGCAAATGGAAGGGCAACCTTTAGTTTGGATCGGTGTACCTTTGGAGCAGGTAATTGCTCATAATTTGGCTTCTTTGTTTCCCGGAATGAATGTACAAGAATGTTATCCTTTCCGTATTACTCGGAATTCGGATTTGGCTTTACAAGAAGATGAAGCGGATGATTTATTAATAGCGATCGAGCAAGAACTTCGCAAGCGTCGCATCGGAGGATCGGCAGTACGTTTGGAAATTGATGCTACTGCTTCGGATTGGGTACGACATACTTTGGTACAGGAATTAGATCTTAGTGAAAATGATGTTTATGATGTGAATAGTTTACTGGGATTGCGGGATTTAATGTCTTTTATGCAATTACCGCTTCCAGAGTTAAAAGACTCTTCTTGGACACCAGTAATACCGCTACGTTTTCGTCGTCTTGCAGAAATTGGTGAGGATGGGGAAAATATTTTTGATTTGATTTCGCAACGAGATTTATTAGTTCATCATCCTTATCAATCATTTGCTGCTACAGTACAGCGTTTTATTACGCAGGCGGCGCACGATCCGAATGTTTTGGCAATTAAAATGACGCTTTATCGAACTTCGGGGGATTCACCAATTGTTCAGGCTTTAATTGCGGCGGCGGAAAATGGTAAGCAGGTGGCAGTATTGGTGGAACTTAAGGCTCGATTTGATGAGGAAAATAACATTCTTTGGGCTAAAAAGTTAGAGCAAGCGGGTGTTCATGTTGTTTATGGTTTGGTGGGTTTAAAAACTCATACAAAAGTAGTGTTGGTGGTGCGTCGGGAAGAGAATCATATTCGCCGTTATGTGCATATTGGGACGGGTAATTACAATCCTAAGACGGCGGGTTTGTATACGGATTTGGGTTTGTTGACTTGTCGGGAAGAGTTGGGTGCGGATTTGACGGATTTGTTTAATTATTTGACTGGTTATTCGCGCCAGAGGTCTTACCGGAAGTTGTTGGTTGCGCCTGTAAATTTGCGCGATCGCATGATCGCCTTAATCCACCGAGAAATTGAACATTGCCAAAATGGTCTTTCTGGTCGCATTGTCGCCAAAATGAATGCTTTAGTAGACCCGCAAATTATTGCTAAACTCTACGAAGCTTCCCGTGCAGGTGTAGAAATTGATTTGATCATCAGGGGGATTTGTTGTCTGCGTCCGGGACTCCCAGATGTGAGCGAAAATATTCGTGTAATTAGCATTGTGGGTAGGTTCTTGGAACATTCCCGCATTTTTTATTTCCAAAATGGTGGTCAGGAAGAAGTTTATATTGGTAGTGCTGATTGGATGAATCGAAACCTCACTCGACGGGTAGAAGCTGTTACTCCAGTAGAAGACTTAAATCTTTCTAAAGATTTGCAGGAAATTTTAGGAATTATGCTTTCTGACAATCGCCAAGCTTGGGAATTACAATCCGACGGCAGTTATATTCAACGTCGTCCCTCTGACAATCTCCAAGAGCAAAGCGCTCAAAAAACTCTGATGGAAATGGCTAACAATTCAGGGAGTTAAACCAAGCATTTAAGTGATAATACGGGATAACCGGGTCAGTAATTCCGGGTTTTCCCCTATTAATCTCCTTAAATTCACTGATTTGCAAAAATGTGATTCCAGGGCAATATAGAGAAAAAGATAGTTTAAAAAATCTCTTTTTTGCTTGTCTATATTGCATAAAATCTAATTTTATGGCTTCAAGACTGGCAAAAACTGAGTGTTTTTTGAGTTGACAATTTCTTCAAAAAACAAACGCTAATTCTCTTGGCTATATTCATTCAAATGGTAGAGGAAATAAATTGTTAACCAGCGTAAACTAGTGGAATAATACACCAACTGTTGAGAAACTTTTGAGAGGAAATGTTGTCATACTACGATCCGTCGAGTGTCCGTGTTCTAGTGGTTGACGATCATGAACTAACTCGTCTCAGCCTCAAACTAGCACTCTCTAGCCAAAAAAATATCCAATTGGTTGGCTTGGCTAGCAATGGACAAGAGGCTATTAAAATGGTGGAATCCCATCACCCAGATGTGATTATCCTGGATCTCCATATGCCTGTTATGGATGGGTGGAGTGCTTCGAGCTATATCAAAAGCATCGACCCAGAAACGCAAATCATAGCTTATTCAGCAATGGAGGAGAAGCAAGCGATCGCTCTCCAACAAAAATCTAATTTCGATGCCTTTTGTAGCAAAGAAACAGCTACCCAAGAACTAGTTGAGCTAGTAACCGAATTAGCTCAAAAGGCTGATTCCCCTACTAACTCCGCCGTAAAGATGGAAATAAACGGTTAAATCGTTTCCGATTCTGGAAAAGTCCGTTTAAATTCTTCGATCAGGTCGTCTATCTCTTCTAGTGCTTGATTAACATCTATTCTAAGAGTGCCTAAATCTGGTTGCTCCAGAAGCAGCAACAAGGTTTCGCGTTTGCTTTCAATCACAGAAATGCGCTCTTTGAGGGTCTGGGGGTCGATCATCTTATAGTTAGTGCTATTCAAAAGTGCTAATCAAATAATAAATTCAAGTCTATCGTAGGAAAGGTGGTCTTTCATCATCCTTGGGCTTATTTTTGACTGTTTCGGCAATAAAGCGCTTCAAAGCTTTTTCCCGATTTTTCATGAAAGCAGCCCAAAAGCCTGGGTGAAATTCATCCATAGTTTTAGCCAGTGCCCAGACATCTACCGCCAATATGTTATAAAGCGTTTCATCTTCCCGCTTGAGTGAGTTAATCTGTTCGAGAATAGTACGTTCTTGAGTTTCGGGGCTGTTTCCGTTAGGGTTCATAGGAGATTTGAGTAATTAAAATATCAAAAATAGTGAATGACAATAACTCCAGAGGCTCTTTTTGGCTGTTTATCCAAAAATCAATTCTCGCAAAGGTAGCTGTTCGGTAATAATCTCAGAACCTTAACCTGAGTTACAGATATAGAGAATAATAAAAATTACCGATTCAACTACCTAACACTATGTTACGTCAAACTTCATTGGCAACTTTAGGAATGAGCCTGGGAGGTATTTTAACGGTTGTGGGTTTCATCGCTTATTTTGCCAATAATCCTACCTTGAATCTAGTGGGATTCTTTTACGGGTTTCCACTGTTACTAGGGGGACTGGCACTTAAGGGTTCGGAACTAAAACCTATACCTTTCTCTCAACCTACTGAGCCAAACATTCTGGAACTGCGAAACCAGCAAGCGACTAAAACTCAAACCAAGCTGCGTAAGGACTTGACTGGTTATAAATACGGACAAGATGCCCATTTAGATAGGGCTTTGGGTCAAGTGGGTTTAAGCCCTACGGAAGAAAAAAGACCACAAGTTACCGGGATACGGGAAACGGAAGTCAACGGTGCTTATACTTTAGTGCTGGAGTTTGATTCACCGTTACTGCCGTTAAAGGTGTGGGAAGAACAACTAACGAAAATCGAGAGTTTTTTTGGCCCTGGCATTAAAGCTAAATTGCATCAGCCAGAAGATAATCGGATTGAGTTATCTTTAATCGCATCGCCAGGGTGAAGTGGGGACTGGGG
>NZ_JADEWG010000147.1 GCF_015207735.1 [Phormidium] sp. LEGE 05292 | reverse complement strand
CAAGGGGACTTTGTACGGGCGGGTTTAGTAAACAACTTTTGATACTTACAAACAATATGAAGGCAAAACCCGCCCCTACAATTCAAAACTCAAAATTCAAAACTCAAAACTACTCCCCCCACCTCCCCTTTCCTGTTCCCTTCATCTAAAAACTTTCTAGCAAAACTCATTTGGTAATGTCGTTTGCCGTTAGAATGACCTACTGTAAAGATTTTTCACGGTGGCAACCCAGTATAAGGTAGCAATAACTATGCAGTTAGAAAAGGTGACAAAGCTTTTTATAAGCCCATAGGAACCTTCTGCCTTCTGCCTTCTGCCTTCTGCCTTCTTATTTAAACTCACTTACTACTCATGTCAAAGGTTCTCGTTTCCGATCCAATAGACCAAGCTGGCATCGACATCTTATCCCAGGTAGCCCAAGTTGATGTAAAAACCGGGCTACCCGCAGAAGAGTTGCTGAGGATCATTCCCGAATATGACGCACTAATGATCCGTTCCGAAACTCGCGTCACCCAAGAAGTAATCGCAGCTGCTAAAGAGCTGAAAATTATTGGTCGCGCAGGTGTTGGTGTTGATAATGTAGATGTGCCTGCGGCAACCAGACAAGGTATTGTCGTAGTTAACTCCCCAGAAGGTAACACGATCGCAGCAGCCGAACACGCGATCGCACTAATGCTATCACTCTCTCGTCTGATCCCCGATGCCAACGTCTCAGTTAAAAGTGGAAAATGGGAACGTAAAAAATTCGTTGGCGCAGAAGTTTACAAAAAAACTCTCGGTATTGTTGGCTTAGGTAAAATAGGCTCTCACGTAGCCGCAGTAGCAAAAGCAATGGGCATGAAACTATTAGCTTATGACCCATTTATTTCTACTGAACGTGCTGAACAAATCGGCTGTCGTTTGGTAGATATGGATTTGCTATTCCGAGAAGCTGATTATATTACCCTGCACATACCCAAAACTCCTGAAACTACCCATTTGATCAATGCTGAAGTTTTAGGCAAAATGAAACCCACCGCCCGGATTATTAACTGCGCTAGGGGTGGAATCATTGATGAAGCAGCTTTGGCAGAAGCAGTCAAAGAAGGTAAAATTGCCGGAGCAGCCTTGGATGTGTTCGAGAAAGAACCTCTGGGTGAGTCGCCGTTACGCGAGATGGGTAAAGATGTGATCCTCACTCCTCACTTGGGCGCTTCTACAGCTGAAGCTCAGGTGAATGTGGCGATCGATGTCGCCGAACAAATCCGCGATGTATTATTAGGATTACCCGCCCGAAGCGCCGTCAACATCCCCGGTTTGTACCCAGATGTCTTGGAAAAACTCAAGCCTTATATGCGGCTGGCGGAAACTTTAGGCAATTTAGTTAGTCAACTTGCCGGAGGAAGAGTCGAAAGTCTCAATGTCCATTTGCAGGGAGAATTGGCAACTAATGATAGTAAACCTATAGTAATCGCGGCTTTGAAAGGTTTGCTTTACCAAGCACTGCGAGAACGAGTAAACTACGTCAATGCTGGCATTGAAGCCAAAGAACGGGGAATTCGCGTCATCGAAACCAGAGATAACGCAGTGCGTGACTATGCTGGTTCCTTACACTTAGAAGCGAAGGGATCTTTAGGCGAACACTCGGTTACAGGCGCTTTGTTAGGTGATGGGGAAATTCATATTACAGATATTAATGAGTTCCCGATCAATGTCCCGCCAACTCACCATATGCTATTTACTCTGCACCGGGATATGCCAGGAATTATTGGCAAAATCGGTTCTTTACTAGGCAGTTTTAATGTCAATATTGCCAGTATGCAGGTAGGTCGCAAAATTGTTCGCGGTGATGCGGTAATGGTGCTGAGTCTCGACGATCCTTTACCGGAAGGAGTCTTAGCTGAAATTCTCAAAGTTCCCGGAATTCGTGATGCCTACACTGTTACTTTGTAAATTTTAGTACTTACGCCAAATAACGAAAATCAATGATTGTAGGGGCGGGTTTTGAAGTAGTATTATTTGTGAAATGCTTAATTTATCAGCTAAACCCGCCCCTACACCTCTAATTAGCTGCGTAAGTCCTAAATTTGAAGAATAGTTTGAAGTTTTGAGTTTTGAATTAACTTAAAACTCAAAACTCAAAACGCAAAACTATTCCTAAATGCCTGGGTGTTAATCTGTCGCGTAATTTTTCAAACATGGCAAACAGTTGGTGGGAACTACAAATTTTCTGCGATCCAGTTTTAGAAGAAACTATATTCTGGCGATTAGAAAATTTTGGCTGTCGGGGAAGTGCTAGTGAACTTAAAGGGCATCATTGCTTAGTTAGGGGTTACTTACCGCAAGAACAAGCTGAATTATTGGATTTAGCGGCGCTTTCTTTGTGGTTACGTCAAGATGCGCTAGTTTTGGGTTTGCCATTACCCACTATGCAATGGCATTTAATTGATGAGGAAGATTGGTCAAGTAGCTGGAAAGCACATTGGCAACCTCAAGAAATTGGCGATCGCTTTTTGATTAACCCCGCTTGGCTACCAGTTCCCACTGACACCGATCGAGTTGTCATTCGCCTCGATCCTGGCGTGGCTTTCGGTACGGGTAATCATGCTACCACTCAGCTTTGCCTAGAAGCTTTGGAAATGCGCTTAACCGATCCTGAAACTGAAACTAATATAGTTGTGGCAGATGTCGGCTGTGGCTCTGGTATTCTCTCTGTAGGCTCGGTGTTACTTGGTGCCGAAAAAGTTTATGCTGTGGATACCGATCCTTTGGCTGTACGTTCTGCTCGCAGCAATCGCACCCTGAATAATGTTAGTGCGGAAAGTTTAATTATCGAACAGGGAAGTGTCGATCGCCTAAAACAATTAATTGATAGTCCGGTAGATGGTATTGTCTGCAATATTCTGGCTGAAGTAATTATTGACTTGCTGCCGCAGATGGGCTCGATCGTTAAACCTACCAGTTGGGGCATTCTTAGCGGCATTCTGCTAGAACAAGCAAAACCTGTGGCTGATGTTATAGAACAACAAGGTTGGATTGTCGCTACTCTCTGGCGCAGACAAGAATGGTGTTGTTTTAATATTCGCCGAATTTAAAATCATTAATCAGCTAAAGCGCATCTAAATTGTCTATTTTTGGTGTTAGGCAAAAACCGTCAATCCCTCTCCCCATCAGCCTAAATATTAAATTTAAATGCCTAGCAGTTTATCTTCCCGATCGCTCTTAACTTATGTAGTAATTTTAAGATGAGTTGAGAAACTTTAATAAAATCTCTGGAGTAAAATAATCTAATTATTAAGTCTTATTTAGTTGGAAAAAAAATTTTATCTCAATATAAATACACACATTAAAGACACTATTATTTACAATTTATCAGCAAGTTGTATACATTTTGTGTGTAACAGCCAATCTATAATTGAGACATAATCAAAGCAAATTTGCAAATTTCATCTAGTTAAAGTGACATCTGTCACACACAGGTTGGCAAGAGAGTCACGAAATAGGTGGATTTTCCCTCACCTTATTTCTCTGATAACATCACTTTTTCAGGGCAGGCTGCATCACTACCCATCAGGGAGTTTTATTGGATATTTAAAATCATTGAATTGAAGAACAAGCAAAAATGCCTACCTATTTTACAGATTCCAAAGAATCACAACACTTAAAACCATTAAATCGGGTTCCCAAAATTTCCGATAGCCAACTAGAGCAAATTCCTGTCCGTTACAAAGGATGGGGAATCAGCACTAAAGTTATCAATGGAAAATTATGGTTACGTTGGCAACATCCCCATGAAAACTTTCCTCGTTATGGTTGCCCAGTAAGTGAGGAAGGTTTGGAAGTTACAATTAATAACGTTAAGTTTCTGATTAACTTAGCCAATAAGCTAGAAGATGAGGTAAAAAGCAAAGGTTTGCGCCGCAAATCTTCTAATTACTAGCTAAGAATGTCTGTAAATCAGGTACTTCTACCCAAAGACCAGTATCATTGGATTTGTGAGTTAAATCCATCAATAATTGAGAATAAACTCCTTCTTTTAAAGATGGTGTCTGTGACGCGCCTATATTAATTCCTTGTACCCAGTTATCAACAACTCGGATAAAAGGTGCAATTCTGCCATCTGTATAATTTTTGGGAAAAACTAATCTGTTGGGAATTTCAACTTCCGAAAGATTTTTTCCTGCGGGTGCAGCTAAGAGACGAAAACCGTGAACATAATCTTTTTGATTATTGCTACCTAAAACTAAGGTACCGCGATCGCCATAAATTTCCACCCAATGCCCTCTTCCTTGATAAGTTACGGAACTAATACAAATTTGGCAAGGTGTACCATCTGCCAACTCTAACATCAACATACAGGCATCATCAGCATCCACAGGTTTCATTTCACCTGTGTTTGGGTCGGGACGAGTGGGTATAGTGGTAATTAATTTGGCGGATAAGCGTCGTACAGGGCCAAATAACCAACTAATATAATCAAAAGCGTGGGATGCTACCGCACCTAATGCGCCACCACCTCGATCTTTTCGCGCATACCAATTCCAAGGGCGCGTCGCATCAGCGCGACTAGAAACTAACCAATCTATTTTAATTAATCGTTTTTGTCCTACATAATCTGCCGCTAACATTTCGGATAGCATCATCCAAGCGGGGATAAACCGAAATTCAAAATCCATTGTGGCGATCGCACCACGATTTCTCGCCAAGTGATATAATTCTCTAGCTTCAATAGCCGTCAAAGTTGTCGGTTTCTCTAATAATAAATGTTTCCCTGCTTGCAACACCTGACTCGCCATTTCATAATGTAAAAATGGCGGCGTGGAAATACTCACAGCTTGTACTTCCGGCAAAGCGACAATTTCTTCAATAGAAGTACAACCATGCGGAATATTATATTTAGATGCGATAGTTTTTGCCTTAGCAAAATCGCGATTATAAACCGCAACAACAGCAGTATTTGGGTTGTCTTGTAATCCGGGAATATGGACTTTTTCACCAAATCCAGTTCCGACAACGGCGACACCAAGTTTTGAATTTTGGGCAGATGCTACAGACATGAACTTATCTCAAAAAACGAATAGTTAAAGGATAACGATAGAAATCACCTTTTTTGGCTTTTAGAGAAGCCATAATTACTAAAATCAATTGAGCAATCGCCAAAATTAAGACTAGTAAAAAGCTGAAACCTACCAAACCTAAACCAAACAAAGTACCACCAGTTTGATTATTATTTGGTTGATCGGGTGCGGTAATTAAAGTTAATCCAATAATTACTCCTATCACTATGAGAATCAGTGAAAGGATGAAATTATAGAGAGTAAAAGAAAGCTGAAAATTGAGCGACTCTTTTCCCTGTTCATCAATAAACTCGTGGTCTTTTCGCTTGTACAACCAGACAATTAAAGGCCCGACAATATTGAGAACAGGAAAACTTAAGCCAACAAACATTAAAGGTATCCAAACTAGGGAAGAGAGATGTGCCCACATTCCCCAATTGCGAATTTCTTCAGTATCATCACTGTGTGTCATGGCTAATAGTTCCAGAGAATTAACTCAGCAGTTATCTCATTGAGTTAAGCCAACTTTAGCATTACTTTTCCCATATTGCTCTATCCATTGAATCACTTGATAACCGAGTTGAGTACCGCTGAGTCGATCGATTTCTCGGACACCTGTAGGACTGGTAACATTTACTTCTGTCAGGTAGCCACCAATCACGTCAAGACCAACAAAAATTAAACCATCTTTTTGTAACACAGGAGCGACTTGGGCGCAAATTTCGAGTTCGCGATCGCTAATTTCCGTCGCCACAGCCTGACCACCCACAGCCATATTACCGCGAAATTCCTTACCAGTAGGAACGCGATTTACAGCCCCAATTGGTTCACCATTAAGTAAGATAATCCGTTTATCTCCTTCCTTTGCAGCTGGTAAATACTCTTGCACCATTACCGGAACTCGACCTTGCAAAGTGCTCAGTTCGATTAGAGAATTGAAATTGCGATCGCCAGCTTCCAAAAATAAAATACCTTCTCCCGCCTTACCCCCTAGAGGTTTCAGAACCGCCGCCCCTTTCGCCTCTACAAACTGACGAATTACTACTTTATCTGGAGTAACAATTGTTTCTGGAATTGCCTCAGTAAACTGAAGCGCATACATCTTTTCATTAGCCGCCCTAATCCCACTCGGAGAATTAATCACCAGAGTTTTTTCGGGATTAATGTAATCAAGAATATAAGTAGCATAAAGATAAGGAATCGTTACAGGTGGATCTGTCCGCATAAAAACAGCATCCATAATTTCCAAAGCTTGGAAAACACTTTCTCCCAATTCAAACCAAGGCAGAGTAATTAACCAACGTCCATCTACTAATTGTACTGGAGTCAGTTGCACCCTTTGTAAAAGGGCCCAAGCTTGACCATTAACTACACTTAAACTTTCAGCTTGCGTAATCCAAACCTCATGACCCAGTTGTTGCGCTGCTTCCATTAACGCTACGCTGGTATCGTGACCAGGGTCTAACCTTTGAATTGGGTCAATAATAAAAGCAAATTTCATCGTTTTCTGATTAGTTATTAGTCATTAATCGTTGGTCATTAGTAATTTATAACCAATAACCAACGATTAATGACTATACCAGGAGTGGGTCAAGTTTACCTGTTCTATCTAACGCATGAAGGTCATCACAACCGCCGATATGCTGGTCATTAATGAAAATTTGCGGTAAAGAACGTCGTCCGTTAGCACGTTGAGCCATTTTTCCCCGTGCTACTTCATCTCCATCGATGCAGTATTCAGTAAACTCAACTCCCTTTTTGTCCAGCAAAGCTTTAGCACGAATGCAGAAGGGGCAACTGCTCCAAGTGTAAATTTCTACGTTAGCAGCCATAACATCCTTAAAATGTTAAGCAATATTACTATAATCTAGTATACTGACGACTCCCCCGAAGATAAAATATAACTTTCAGGATGCGATCGATCCAACATACAGCAAAAAGCTCTCCGCTCGATCGACAGCAGAGAACTTAGACTATAACAAATACCGCCGTAAAAAAATTAGGACTAGAAGCAATCTCATGCTTCCAACCCTAATTATTAGCCCCACTTCAACCAGAAACCCAAAAACTAATTAGTCTCTCTTGGTCAAATGCTTAAATGGCAACCATCTGATATTTGATTATGCTTGAGCTACGCAGTTGCTTTTACGTAGTTTGAGCGCACTGATAGCAACTAAACCTAACGCAAGTGTTGTGGTAGGTTCGGGAATCTTCTTCGGGCCACCGCCGCCTGTTGAGGGTGGTGGTTTTGGGGGGGTGTAGCCACTATAGTTGACCGTAGTAGCAGCAACGCTGGGTTCTGAAAGATTTGTACCGTATTGGAAGCGAACGTTGCCAATTTTGCCTAGATCGAAACCACTGGGGAGACCTGATAAAACGAAGGTAGCAGAATCTTTAACAAAATTCCCAGATTTTACTGCGGGATTTGCACTATCATAACCACTGATAATACCGTAATTCATTTGCTGTCCGCCGCCACCTTGGAAAATACCCAAGCCAGCAGTACCTATACCGTAGTTTTGAGTTATGCCAGGAAGATCGGATGTACCATTACCAGTATTTGGCAATTTCCATTCATTGATGGCTTTAAGATCGACGTTGCTTGTAATGGTATTGCCGTTGTTGGAAGTTACCTTGGGAGCGATGGCTGAAAACAAAGATAAGCTGGTTAAAGGAGTGCCATTATAGTCCCAGAAGAATGCGGTGAGGACATCAGAAGGAACGCTGGCACCTGGGCCTGTATTCTTCAGGGTAATAGTTAATTTACCTGGGTTGATCAAATCGTCAAAGAGAACTGATGCCCCTAAAGCATTGGTACTACCACCTGAGACTGGGTTAGTGCCTGTGCCAGAGAATGTAACTGAGGCTGCATCTGCTCTAGATATTTGTCCGATTGCAACTAAGGACAGTGCAGATACACTGAGAACTAGTTTTGGGAAGTGTTTCAACATTTTCATTTAACCAAATAACCGTAATTTAGAACAGTTTGATTATGAGACTAATTTGTGTGGGAGATGCGATCGCCTGATGATCGAGATGAGTTTGTCTAATTACTTGGGGGTTAGCCCCAACCAAAGACTCAAAGAATAAAGTTTTTTAGGGTTGTTTAACAGTTTACTGCTAAGCTTACTGTTTTCAAATCTAATGTAATCAACTCTGTAAAGCTTTGTCCACAGTAATTAACGATCTTCTTGATATCTTCATACAAGATCAAAATTGAGTTTTCGCTTGCCTAATTTGTTTTTTCTAATAGTGACAATTGTCTAAGAGATTTTGCTTAATATAATTTTAATATGTCCGGGAATAACAACGCAAAAAGATTTAGACGATCGGTAATTTTACGGTTGGGTTTTACTCATTCATTTGGATATAGAAGCGCGATCGCCAATCCTGAGAATAAAAACTGACAATTTTCTAGTAATATTACTTACACAATTTATAATTAAACTGCTCTAAGAAAAATATTTTTCCTTCAGCAAATTTGCGTATTATAGAACATTTTAGTTATATAAAAACCAGCAAAAAAATTAACCCCGTTATCATAGCGGGGTTTTCCTGACTTAGAAAATCCATCGGTTAAATTACTTAGCTTCGATCGCTTTTGCTACGTATTTCCACGTTGGCAAAGATTTTTATTCAACAAGGTTAAAAGAACAATTAAACTTTTTACTCCTTAACCTTTCCCTTTTACCCTAACTTCTGCAATAAGTTTAATGATGAACCAGAGCATAATTAACTAATAGGGCGAGTCGCTGACGCAGTGTTTCTAACCCTAGACGATCGCTTGCGGAAATAAACACTGCTTGGGGAAACTCTTCTTGCGCTAAGGCGAGGGTGTCGCTGTCCACTCGATCAATTTTGTTAAAAGCGATTAAAGCGGGACCAGGAGTAATAGGCATTTCTGACAAAATAGCCATGACAGAACGAATCTGACTTTGCCACGCGGGATGGGAAAGGTCTACTAAATGCAGTAAAGCGTCTGCTTCGGTGACTTCTTCCAAGGTGGCGCGGAAAGCATCCATTAAAGCTGGGGGTAGTTCGTGAATAAATCCTACTGTATCGGTGAGGACGATCGCCATTTGTTCCCCAGTGTCAGCGTTGGGAATCATCAAGCGTCGGGTAGTAGGATCGAGGGTGGCGAACAGTTGGTCAGCAGTGTAAACTTGGGCGTTAGTCAGTGTATTCAACAGGGTAGACTTGCCAGCGTTAGTGTAACCAACTAAAGCTACTGAGGGAACTTCTTTATGCTGACGATTTTGCCGTAGTCTTGTTCTGTGCGCTTGTAATTGGTTAACTTCCTGTTGTAAGCGGGCGATGCGCCGTTGAATAGCCCGACGTTCTGTTTCTAATTTTGTTTCACCGGGACCACGAGTTCCAATACCACCACCCAAGCGCGACATTGCTTGTCCTCTACCTGTGAGTCGAGGCAACATATATTCTAATTGGGCGAGTTCTACTTGTAATTTTCCGGCTCCAGATTGGGCTCTTTGGGCGAAGATATCTAATATTACTTCGGTGCGATCGACTACGCGCACCCCAATTTGGGTTTCCAGGTTGCGAACTTGTCCGGGGGAGAGGTCGCGATCGAATACAATTAAGTTTGCTCCCAGTGTTTGAGCACTAAGAGCAATTTCTTGCACTTTACCTTCACCGACAACAGTTTGAGGATGCAAACGGGAACGTTTTTGCTTGATAGTTTGCAAAACTTCTCCGCCTGCGGTGTTGACTAACCTTGCCAATTCATCGAGGATATTTTGAAATTCCTGTGGCTTGACCTTATCTGTTTGTAAACCTACTATTAAAACGCGATCGTGATCGAGGTCTACCTGTTGGGCGACAAATTCTCTTTGGAATTCCGCTTCTAAGTTTTCAACTAATTCCAATAAGTCTTGTTTGCTTAACAAGTCTAAACTCATCGGTGAAGAAACTGTCCAAGCAGCTTGTCCGTTGAGTTCTGACTTTTCTCCCGTATTAGGAATGAGATGCGCTAAATAGGTTTCTTTGATATAACCTGTTGCGCCACCGCCTCGGCGTTCAAAACCTTCTTCGCTAAAGGTGAGACTGACTAAAGCATCTAAGCGTTGAATTGCCATTGCTGTCAAGTCGGCTTCGCTGGGTGGATCGGTTTTTTGTTGCGTAGCGATGCAACGTATACCACTCAGTCGTTCTGCACCATAGCGAGGTAGTTCCAATGGCGGAATTTGCGTTTGTCTCGGTGTTCCCACACCGACGCGAATTACTTGTCCCCGACGGTTGATATAGGTGCAGATTGGCTGGTTAATTTCCGCACTAATGGCACCTAAACGCTGGGCGAATTCTGGCGTGGTGATGCGATCGCCTGGAAGACGTTGGTGATACAGTCGTTCTAGCTGTTTAAGTTGACTAGATTTTAGACCCTGAAGGTTTCCGTAAATCGTTTCTATAGGACTTCCTTAACCAGTAACCTGGCTGCGAATTGGTCTTATCTATTTTAACTATTACGATTGGAAACTGTGTCTGTCGAAGAGGTCGAAGAATTTCCACACTTTTACTCGCCAAGGCGAAAGTTCTTTTTTCCCTAAAGCTTTTTCGTAACTCAGGTAAGCTTCTTGTTGGCGGCCTAAATTATATAGTGCAGCACCGCGAAAAGTCCAGGCTTCGCTATCGTTGGGTTTAATTTCTAATGCGTGGTTACAACTGTTGAGAGCTTCTTGGTAACGGTGAAGATGGATCAGTACTACGCCCCGAAATATCCAAGCGGCGTAGTTTTGCGGTTGTAGTTCTGTAACTTTGTCGAAACTGACTAATGCTTCTTGGTAGCGACCTAAGTTGGCGAGTGCATCCCCTCTGTCATACCAAAGCTGGCTATTTTCTGGGTTGGTTTTCAAGGTGCGATCGCACTTTGTCAACAATTCTTTATAAATCTTTTCACTACACATAAAATATCTGTTACCAAAAATTTGGTGTTTGTGAATATATCCAGGCTAAATTATACAAATAGGAGATTATAGATTACAAGATGCGATCGCCTTTTTTGAGTATTTTTAATCATTGTTCCGTGCCATTTCTTAATATATCTTTGCAATTTTAATGCTAACTAATTGCTATATTGATGAGTTTTTAGATTCTGAATTAGCCTTAGCGTAAGGGAAAAAGCCGCTTTACTGAGATTTAATTTCACTAATCAGAGGAGAGGTTACTAATTTAGCTTCCTGCGTTCTAAACAATTAGTTCTAGAATTATTTCATTAATAATTGAAATTGTTTTGTCTGACGAATACTATCAAAGTCTGAATCAGTTTTTGCTTCTTTTAATCTTTCTACATTTGCGGATTCTATGAAACTTTCTGTCATAATATTTGCCGATCAGCTTCTTTAATTACATTATAATTGATGAGGCAACCTTAATAGTATTTTGCCACTGTTTAACACTATTTTGTAACTCCTCAGATAACCAATCATCATACTGCGGATATATTGGCAAACGTGGGACTAATTCCCAACCCGCAGGTTGCAAAATTTGAGTTAATTTCTGATAATGCGGATGAGGATAATCGGGATTCACTTCATCTTTTGGCCCGATTCCGCCTAAATCTCTTGCACCTGCTTCTAAACAAGCTAATAATAATTCGGGTGTTTGAACTAAGTTCGGGGGAATTTGAATAGTAATTTCTGTGGGTAATATTTCTTTTGCTTTAGTAATTATTTCGGGTAACAAATGAATATCAAAAGCAGGGAATTGCCAACTTTGTTGAGTTCCGGGACTGTGGGGTTGGAGAATTACTTCTTGAATGTTTCCCCAACGTTGGTGGATTTTGGCGATCGCTTCTAAACTCTCCCACCAATCTGCTGAATTTTCCCCAATACCCAACAACAAACCAGTAGTAAAAGGAATCTTTAACTCTCCGGCAAATTCTAATTGTTGTAGTCTTAATTCGGGTAATTTACTGGGTGCGTTTTTATGAACTGTCTTTAATAAATTGGGTGTTAATTGTTCTAACATTAAACCCATTGAAACATTTACAGTTTTTAATTGTGCCATTTCTGGGAAAGTTAATGGCCCAACATTAGTATGAGGTAAAAATCCTAAAGAGAGTGCTAGTTGACATAGGTTATATATGCGATCGAACCAAGCTTTTCGCAAAGGTGAACTTGGGTGTACTTCGCCGCTAAGAATCAATATTTCACAAACACCTGTATTTTGCAGGGACTTTAATAAAATTTCTGCATCAGTAAGAGTTAACCAAGGACTTTT
Organism: [Phormidium] sp. LEGE 05292; assembly: GCF_015207735.1. Lineage (GTDB taxonomy): Bacteria > Cyanobacteriota > Cyanobacteriia > Cyanobacteriales > Aerosakkonemataceae > Floridanema. The sequence continues at coordinate 2,731 of NZ_JADEWG010000147.1, read as the reverse complement.
ACCAGGGTCTGTGCGAAAATTGCAATAAGTACATCGGTTAAAACATTCATAAGTAGGGACGATGGTATAAGCAGGACTGTAAGTAATTTTGCGGGGAGTAGAAGCAGACATAAATTAATTCTGAACTAATGATTGATAGCTAATTAATTTTAGCTAAACTTCCAAGAGTGGCAAGACTCGTCTTTCCTACAATTAGCAAAAACACTTACACCTCATCGCTATCTTTTAATTGGTGCCAACGTTTTTTGGCATAGATGTTTTTGACGTGAGTTTTGACGGTGTTTAAACTGATATGCAGCTTTTCAGCAATCTCTTGATAGCTGTATTCTTGACGTAGCAGCGACCAGATTTCGATTTCCCGATCGGTTAATTGATACTTTTGCTGCTCGAATTGTAAATCTTCTTGCAGAATTTGATGGCGATTTTCTAAGAAAATCAGAATGTACTGATTTTCGCTTCCAGGTAAATTAGGATCGGCAACACCTAAGTTTACCCAACTGGCGCGAATCCGAATCGTTTGCTGTTGGGCGGTTAAACATTCAGTAACGATCGTTTGTTGCTCACTTGTACCCTGTTTAATTAATCGATAGCAAATTTCGGAAATTTCTAAAGGTAAAATGCTTAAATGGCGATCGCCAACCGACAATTTTTGATTAATTTCCTTAGCTTGTTGATTCATATATATAGGTTTAACATGGCGTGAAATCACCATGACACCTTCTCTTAATGACTCAGCTAAAGCCATCCAAGGAGAATTAAACAATACGTTTGTTATAGTATCAATTTCTGATTTCTCTGGAACAGCAGTAGATGTTTCTAGATTAACAGTCAGTGAATGAGCCTTCATAATTGCTTCCTCTGTCGCTATGAGCTCATTCTCACTTGGCTAAAAGTGAAGGTGCAATGAGTAAGCTGTTGATATCACCAGTCTGGAGAAGTCATATCGTAGCGGCTCCAATCAGGTGAATCAACCTGAAGTAGGGTGAAGTTTTTCTGTTAAACTGAAAGCGGATAGAGCCAAAAAACCCCAAAATAGCCGACATCAGCTTTTACTGGTCTTAAAGCAAAAACTGAAAGCTGTTATTAGCCCTGCTTCGGGATATGGTTTCCTGGCATTTGTAGCCAATCTTATTGCTTCTGTAGAAATTCTCGGCTTAGTAGTCGGGAAAAACCTCACCCTTTAGGGTGCTTCTGTAAAAACTACCTGATTCACTTTACTACTATGACCCCAGAATACCTAGAAAAGTGGTTTCCGATCGAGCAACAGCGTAACTATGTTTCTATGTTGGTGAAGCGGGGGGGTGGACTTACCAAGCGAAGGGCTGAGTATTTTGTTCGCTTGTGGGCATACTTATTAGTGAAACAGTTGCAAGAATCAGGTCGCCGCTTAGTGCCACCTTTGACAAAATTAGAATTGCCGCAAGGATGGGTAGCTTGTACTCACAGGGAAGCAGCGGAACTATTTTATAGTGAAAAAGACCGGGGTGGCGATCGAGCTGCGGGAATGATGATCGATCAATTAGCAGCACTCGGTTTAATTGAAAAACAATTTGATGGTAATACCACTTGCATTCAAATTATGCCTTGGTCAGAACTGCTCGATCCGCCACAACCAGCAGCACCACTGCAATTGATCGTGGATGATTTTAATCCGAGAACTGATGCAGTTCCGGTTGCTAATTTGATCGATCGCCATTATGTGCAAACCGCAAAAGACGCAACTGCAACTCCTCATCAAATTACCCAAGTATTACGCGATTGGGCAAAGCAATATCCTACTGGAATGCGCGTGTTGCGACGGAGTGATAACCTTCATCCTGTAGGAATTTCGATTATTTACCCAACGGCAAAGGAATCAGAGGCGAATTTCTTTCTCCCTCCCGGAAAAACTCGCTTCTTTACTTCCGATATGCAAAATGAACCTTTTAAAATGGCAGTTCCCGGAGATGTAGATTGCAGTTCCGCCTTTCTGAGATCTTTGTTAATCGATAATCCATATATGGAGTATGAAACTATTTGTGATTTTGTGGAAGATTTACAAAGAACTTTACTAAAGGTGCAAGCAGATTTTCCTAACCTCTGCGATTTATATAGTGTGGCAATCAATCCCATTTCTGGAGAATTGAAGCGAGTTCTGGGATTTCAAAGAACTTACCAAGATGCTCAACGCCCGATTTGTCGTATTTATATTCCGGTCGATCGCTTTCTGGCTTTGAATGTGCGGCAAACTCTCTCCTGTATGAAGTTTCAGCCTACTTTAGAAGGTGCAAGAAAGGAAACTGTTCCCAGTGCAGCACGGTGGAAATGAGGCAGGAGAGGAGGACAAGGGGACTCTTTAACTCAAAACTCAAAACTGCCCCCCTGCCTTCTATAAGTGGTTCTGATATCTACCATAAAATTAAACAATCAAAATCAATAGCAACAAATACTTTACAAATCGAAACAAATGGCTTAATGTATATTTAAGCGGGCAAACAAACCGCCCTGAACCTAGAAAAATAAATCATCGCAATTATCCAACAATGACCACAACCATTCAACGTAGCTCTAGCGCCAACGTTTGGGAACGGTTCTGCAACTGGATCACTTCTACCGAAAACCGCCTATACATCGGCTGGTTCGGCGTATTGATGATCCCAACATTGCTCACCGCAACCACCTGTTTCATCATTGCCTTCATCGCTGCACCTCCAGTAGACATCGATGGCATCCGCGAACCCGTAGCAGGTTC
>NZ_JADEWG010000146.1 GCF_015207735.1 [Phormidium] sp. LEGE 05292 | reverse complement strand
GGACAAGGGGACAAGGGGACAAGGAGAATTTTTGCCTTCTGCCTTCTGCCTTTCTTACCTTCTGCCTTCTGCCTTCTGCCTTCTGCCTTCTGCCTTTCTTACCTTCTGCCTTCTGCCTTTCTTACCTTCTGCCTTCTGCCTTTCTTACCTTCTGCCTTCTGCCTTCTGCCTTTCTTACCTTCTGCCTTCTGCCTTCTGCCTTCTGCCTTTCCCCAGTACCCAGTCCCAACTCAAAACTCAAAACTATTAAAAATGGAAGTTATCCCAGCAATTGATTTATTAGATGGTAAATGTGTGCGACTGTATCAAGGAGATTATTCGCAGTCGCAAGTTTTTGATGAAAATCCGGTTGCTGTTGCCAAACAGTGGGTAGAACAAGGGGCGACTCGATTACATTTAGTGGATTTAGATGGCGCTAAAACTGGAGAATCAGTTAATTTAAAAAGTATAGAAGCGATCGTGCAAGCTGTACCCATCGCAGTTGAAGTTGGTGGAGGATTGCGCGATCGCACCAGCGTTGCCACACTATTAAATATCGGAGTTCGCTGGGCAATTTTGGGAACTGTTGCTGTCGAAAAACCGGAATTAGTCGAACAACTTTGTCAAGAATTCCCCGGTAAAATTATCGTCGGAATTGATGCCCGCAATGGTAAAGTTGCCACCAGAGGTTGGTTAGAAACATCCGAAGTTACTGCCCAAAATTTAGCGCAACAAATGGCACAAATGGGTGCAGCCGAAATTATTTATACTGACATTCATCGGGATGGTACTCTTCAGGGGCCAAATTTAGAAGCATTGCGAGAATTAGCAAGTAATCTTTCGATTCCGGTAATTGCATCTGGTGGCGTAAGTTCTTTAACTGACCTTTTCAGTTTACTTGCTTTGGAACCTTTAGGTGTGCGCGGTGCGATCGTCGGACGCGCCATATATACTGGAGATGTTTCACTTCAAGAAGCAATTCAAGCCGTAGGTTCTGGGCGTTATCAAGACGTACCCCCAGATTTAGGAAACACTACTTTTGCTTAAGATATGTAATTCAAAATTTACCAATAGTAACACTTGAGATACAGACATGGGTACTGCTACATTCATTCAAGATCAAACTGAATTTGATTCCCTACTGGCAACAGAGTCCTTTTTGGTTGTAGATTGCACTGCAACCTGGTGTGGGCCTTGTAGACTTATTGCGCCTTTGATCGATCAATTGGCAGCGGAATATAGCGATCGGGCTAAGGTTTTGAAGCTCGATCTGGATGCTAATCAGCCCATTGCCAAGCGATTTGGGATCAAAAGCATCCCAGCTGTCTTGTTCTTTAAACAAGGCGAATTAATAGAAACCCTGGTTGGAATTAAACCTTACGAGGAATTTAGCAACGCTGTTAAACGCCTCCTGTCCTAAGTCTTAAAGTATCGGAATAAATAGATTAGCGAAAGTTATGGCTACCATAAAAGGTTTTGAACGATAGTGCGATCGATCGCAGAAATCCCACAAAACCTTATTTCTCAGAAATTTGGCTATAAATCCAAAATCCATGCTATATTGATAAATCCGAGGACGCATAGCTCAGTTGGTTAGAGCACTACGTTGACATCGTAGGGGTCACTGGTTCGAGTCCAGTTGTGTCCATTTAGTTAATCAAGAGCAAATCTAATACTGGTAAGGGTTTCAGCCTTCTTCTGCTAATCTACAGTTTGTGTTTAAACCTGTTACTACAGCCATCTGACCTAAGAAATTGACCTAAATCTGACCTAAGCATTAAAGAGCTTCTAACCCGCTTCTATCTAGCTGGTAGAGTCCTTCTAGCTTTTGCGCTCGCTTTCTCCTGACGATTATCTAACCCCAAAGGCTATGACAAAGAATGCCAGTTTCAGCCACTTTAAAGGATAAATTTAAGATACGAGATTTCAAGGGTTTCAGACATGGCGGGTAAACGGAATCGAAAAGGGACAGTAGGAGTTGAGAATTTCAAGGTAGTACTCAGAAGTGGATGATTATTGACGAAAGCATTTGTGGATGAAGCTAGTTAAATTGTCCTAAAGCCGATCGCGTCAGCTTCAAAGGAATTAAACCTGGTAGAAGTCTGCCAATACGCTTTCTAACCAATCATTATATTTCATAGGTTTATGAGAAAGCAGCGTGATTTCAGAGCGCCAGAAGAAGAACCTTTTTTGATTGGTTATCGCTTTGAGTACCCAATAGTAACTCGTTCCTTGGGCACCACCCACCTTATATTTTTTAAAGTTGAGAAGTGAATCTCTAGGAATTAAGTGCGTTCGACTCATTCCCAATAACTGGTACTTCACTATTAATTTTTCCGGGAAAGCTCGATACTCAATAATCCCAAACAAAGTCCAAACTAAATCGGGGATAACCATACCTGTTGGTACAGATAAAAACATGATTATAAACAACAGACTCTCAACAGAGAAACGGTTTTCATCAAAATATACCACCTCTTTGGATCTGGGAAAATGCCAAAAATCCGGCTGCAAAATCCGATTTTGTAGCGCACTTAAAGGCTGTGTAGATAGCCAATAACCTACTACTATAAAAGCCGAGATGGTGAGAAACGTAGCAATTATGATTAAAAAGACTTTAATGGGGTATAGCGATAGTCGCTCGTGGTATTGAATAACCAGAATGGGAAACTCAGACAAGATTTTAAATCCCTTTGGGACTTTGTTGCTAGACAGCATGATAATTGAGTGAGAAAATATTTTTATAGAATATAGATTAGTCTTTATATCACTACGCTTTATCCTTTAGCTTTTCCCGATGACTTGTACTAGGAAGCTAACAACTTGTGTTAGTAGAAATGACAGGCAGCAATAGAAAAGCAACATAGTAAAATGCTTTCAAGAAGTCTCACAGGTACCGCTTTTATTATCTTTAAGTTGTTTAGCTAGCCATACCCACAGTTGGTTGTTACGGAGTACTCGCGCATAGCTGGCATCCACTTGATTAAGCTGAGCAAAGATGCTTGGCTGTTTGAGAACAACAGTCCATAGTAACGTGAAAACTTTGTAGAGAAGTCCTAACCAGCGATGGTAAAAAACAAGTGTTATTAGACTCAGATCGGACCCAGCATGACCCTCTTTTACTTGCTGAGCCGAAAATTGCGGTAAGACGATCGATAATTGATTGTCGTACTGCCCAAGCAACGTGCTCAGAACCACCGCATCCGCGATCGCCGCAGTGCAGCCTTGTCCCAAAAGACTAAACATCCCATGTGCTGCATCTCCGATCAAGACGGCTTGACCTTCCAGATGATGATAGCAGCGACATTGACTCCAATATTCATGTCCGGGTCGGGCTGCCAGGAATGCAGCTGCCTGTTCTGGGTCAAGCTGGAGTACAGGCATGGATTTGGGAGTCATCTGTTGCAGTAATTGCTGTAATTCCTCTATCGTTGCAATTCCACCAGGGTTAAGCCGATCTTGATTCCCCGTTGGTTGCCAGAAAATCAAGGCGATGAAACCACCCGGTTTTTGCGGTAAGCAGCCACCAAACACAAAACCAAATCTGCTGCTGCGCGTTTGCAGTCGCAGGATACGCAGTGGGTGCTGGAGTTCTGGCTGAACTGGTAATTGTAGGGCTTTCCAAACCTGTGGGCGTTGCTGTTGTTGAAACTGGATTTCTTCTGGTAGTGAATCCATCATGGCACGACGGACAAGCGAGTGAATTCCATCTGCGCCCACCAAAAGATCGTAGGCGATCGTTTCACTACCAAACTCTCTTTCTACTTTGATCTCACGACGGACGAGATCGACATCTACAACTGAAGCGTTAAAGTTAACAGATAGCCGGGGATTCCCATCAGGAGTTTGTTCGCTCTGGTAAAACTGGAGCGATCGCACGAGCAACGCACAGAGTTGATGACGCGGAATCAAGATCAGCCCACCCGGATTAAATTCTATTCCTTCAGAGGCTAACTGTTCCTCTAGTCCGGCAATACCGTTCAACCACTGCCGTACTCTTGCTCCTAATCCCAGACCAAATCCTCGGTTGTTAAGCGGCTCTAAATCGGTTGGATTTGGGTTACATTCATACAGCTGTACCCTGTAGCTTGGGCTAAGAGCAAGTAGCTGATTGGCTAAGAACAGACCCGCAGGCCCTGCACCGACAATGACAACATTCATATCAAATACTATGAGTTGTTGGCGACAAAACAGAATTCAGTTTAGTTTACGACCAAAATATCTTCAGGCGATCGCTATATTCCAACTATTTGCCATCTATAGCATCCTCCAACCTGCAAAAGAAAAACGCGCTAACCATTACGTCCAATAGAGAATTTGCGCTTGTGGGAAGCGACGAGCGATTTCCTGTTCAAAAAAGCGGCGCAGAGCGTTCATGGTGTCTTTATCATAGACATACTTGATGCCACCAAATTTGTTCCGTTTGATGACTCGTCCCGCTTCATCTAAATCTAGCTTGCTATGCGGATACCAAGTTTGCAATACTTCCTTCGAGCCAGGAGTAAAGCGGTGAGAAATTAACTCAAATGTCAGATCGCAATCAAAATCTAGTGCAGCACTGATCTGGTCAAACAGTTGAGTATAGTGGTCTTCCCAATCTTCGATCGGCATTATCGGAGCAATCACCAATCCTACAGGATAGCCACCACCTCCCTGTTGCGGGGGCAATGCCAGCTTTCGCAGTGCTCCTAAACGGGCGGCAACTGAGGCGGTTCCTCCCTCCATCCTGGTAGAAATGGGAGCAGCGTTTACACTGACTCGACAGCGGGTATGTCCGTTGTGGGCTAACTCTAATAATGGTTCAACTGCATCAAATTTAGAAACCCAGCGCAGATAACCATCCTCACGAGTACCAAAGTAGCGAATGCACTCTTTCAGGCTGCCTGTGAGATGTTCGATCCCTAACGGATCGGTGTAACAACTGACCTCAAAAGAAGTATTTTTCCCCGGCTTTTCATAAGCAGCAAGGTTGGCAATAATCTGCGGTAGGTTGGCAAAGACGCGAATTACTGGTGGTCCCTGCAAACTGCCAGCCAGGTAACAATATTGACAATGCGCTGGACAGCCTTCTGCTAGGTGAAACTGCCAGTCAGCTGAAGGGGGAATCGGGCCTAGTTTGAAATGGCTATTGGGGGCAGTTACCACTGCTAAGGTGCGTTTGGAAATATCGTAGGTTTGACGCTCAGTTTCACCCCGTAACCCTGTCAATCGATTGCGGGGCAACTCTTCGATCGGTAATCCCAGTGTCCGCACCCGCTCTAATATCTGCTGTCCCCACGCTTCCTCTAGAGCAGCGGGAGTAAACAAAACGCGCTCTGGCATCCACAAACGCGGCTTGGTCAATGTTGTTGCTTCCACAGAAGTCGATAAAGTCAAAATCGATTCTCCACACTAGGTCTACTTTCCATTGTGATTTCATCTCCACTAAAAAAACTCTCCCAAGTAGAGAGATTTCACTCCATCAAAAGCAGTGTTTGCCCATATTTTTTGCTTAGTAAAATTAGTGATGAAACTTGTTCCCCTGTAGCGACAAAAAAGGAATTACCTACTTTACCAATGTACGATAATTTTAGTATTAAATTGCCATTACCATTATCGAATGAGTTTATTAGCTGGAAAAAAAGCTCCACCTTGTAGCTAAAAAGTTTTAGAATCGCAAGTTATACCAATTCTCTATAAAGATGCGCTGCATCTCACCCCACCCCAAACCCCTCTCCGTCCAAAGGGAGGGGCTAGGGAACAGACTTAAGTTTGTTTTCTTAACTTTTCTCTGTTTCTATGCAAAAAAAATCTAAAACCATTGCCTTATATAGCTTATAGCTGTTTTTTGCCCCAAAAAAAGACCGCACTCAGGGATAGCACTGCATAAATCAAATTCCATGACACCCATTTAGATTAACAGGAGAGAGCAAGCCAAATAAACACCTGCTCTCAGAAACAGACTCGTTATGCCGAAAATTGTCTCAATTCACTCCTATCGAGGCGGTACTGGCAAATCTAACTCAACTGCCAATATTGCCACAGCTATTGCGCGTCAAGGTTATCGCGTTGGTATTATCGATGCTGATATTCAATCTCCTGGGATTCACACTCTATTTGGGCTTAATCCAGCAAAGATCGATCGCACATTGAATGACTTTATTTGGGGTTACTGTGCGATCGCTGATGCTGCTTACAATGTTACCTCGGTACTCAACGACCAAGGAACTGCTAATAGCAAAATTTACTTAATACCTTCTAGTATCAAAGTAAACTATATCTCCCGCATATTACGCGAACGCTTTGATATTGAAGTTCTATTAGATGGTTTCCAAAGTTTAATCAAAGACCTCCATCTTGACTACTTATTTATTGATACCCATCCTGGTCTAAATCAAGAAACATTAATATTCCTAAAAGCCTCTGATATTGTTTTATTAATGCTCCGACCCGATCGGCAAGATTTTCAGGGTACTGCCATCACGGTAGATGTAGCACGGAAACTTCGACTACCTAACTTACTAATAATGATGAATAAAGTACTCAAAGAATATGACTTTGACGATCTTCGCCAGCAAGTTGAACAAATTTACAAAGCTCCAGTTGTCGGTATCCTTCCTGAATCAGAGGATATGCTCAGACTTGCTAGCAGCGATATTTTCTGTCTTAAATATCCTCAGCATCCTGTGAGTCAGGAAATAGAGAAAGTTGCCCAAGAAATTCTGTCTCAAAAAAAGCAGTTTAGCATTAGCGATCGCCTCCAAATCTCTGCCCAATTTCAGTAGCTTACAAAGCGATATAATGAATTTGCGTGTGGGGTGTAGGGGTTAGGGAAAAGAGTCGGACTCAAAGGGGAAAAGTTCTCTTTTATTGTCCAATATTTTTCCCTACACCCTAACCCCTACCCCCTACACCCTGCCTTTAAAGATCGCTTTTCGGGAGAGCCTTTGAAAAAAAAAGTCGAGAGTTTAGATTCAAGTTAATCGATCATAAACTAGCGATTCCTCTACAAGAAAACCCACTTTGTTAAACACTGGTAGAATTGCATCTATCGGCAGGTTCAATTCTGTTTCTAATTTAAATATAAAAGCTTTTGTTAATGTTTGTTTTGCTTTCAAAGCTTCGGGCGAAACTTCGACTGTGATTGGTTGATTATGATGCAATCTATTACTAAAAACTAATGATTTCTCTGCTTTGTTAACTTCCTGACTAGCTTGTTCTAAAATTGATTTGACTAATCGTTGACAATGAGACTGCAAGCACTCATCCAAAGCTTCTTTAATTTTGGCTAAATCTTGTTCGTTATCGATCGCATTACTAGGATTAGCTTGATTCCATTCATTAGCAAAATCTTTTAAAATATTTTTGGTATACCGGGCTAAATGTCGAGCTACTTGATACTGCTTTTGTAATTCCGGATACTTAGTTTTAATTACTGTAGCAATTTCACTTTGAGTTAAGTCTAATCCTTGCCCAAGTATCAACATAATTTGTCCAGCTTCGGGAATAGCTGCAAACACTTTAGCAACGAGTAACTGCACCTGTTGGTTTTCTTCTTCGTAAACTGCAATATCCCAAGGAGTAGGATTAGAATCGGATATACGATCGTACTCTTCGAGAGGAAGAAACTGCTTTGTTCGGTAATTCCGTGCTGCTTTTATACAAATTTCCAATATTTCTTGAACTTTGTCTTCATTGGCTAGTAATTTTGGTAAATCTAGCTGATTAAGTCGCTGATTGTAATAATCAGCTATTTGTTTTAAATCTTTTTGTGTTGGAGGTTTTAAGCTACGGGTGCTATCCTCTTGTTGAGGTTGATAAATTTCACTAAAGCATTGCCAAATTAGTCTATATAACTCGATTGTTTGTTGATTAATTCCTTGAGATGCTAAAGCTTCTGTTAATTCTTTAGCACTCAAATCTTTTAACAAACCATAATTGCTAAATTTTCGGCTTTTTGCTTCTACATCTTGTTGGTAAATTTTATCTCTTATAAAACGGAATATCGCTAATTTAGCATAACCTTCAATGTTAGAACGAGGTCGATCGAGATTAAAACTTTTGAAGAGTTTCTCTGGCAGATTAGCAAATGAAGCAGCTATCTGAAAGTATTCTTCTATCGAGTATTTATAACGGAGAAATTGATATTTAAGATGAGTTTTTTGGGCTGCCCAAAGGCAAGCTTCTTGTAAATAAGCTGATAAATGTCTTGCGGTTATTAAAGGAGTAATTGTTAAAGTTTGGTGATTCACAACTGTTCGAGAGGGAAAAAGAAGAAAAAGAGGAGTAACAGAAAATTCGATCGACGAAATACTTGCTTTCCTGCTGCTTTCCGTCTGAGATACCTCTTTGAGTATTTTCAGGAAGTATTTAGCCCAAAATTCTTCTTTAGCTTCTGGATCTGATTGTGTTAAATGTTTTATTTGGCGTTCTAATTGCGGATCTGTTTGCCAAAAGTATTTGTGTCCGCTTTTACGATCGCCAAAGCTGAGAAAAGTCGAGAACTTTTGGACGATATCTTCCCGTTTTTTCATGGAAGTTTCCTTTTTGTCAAAAAATATTCTTTAATAATTTTTCCTAGTAGTACGGTGGGCGTTGCCAACTATAAGTTTAAAATATGAAAAATACTTTTGAGCAATGCCCACCCTACTGTAATACTATACTTAAAAATGAAAAAATGTTTCCAGCTTTTTTGTGTAATGCTTTGGCATCGTCGCCAAACTATAAAAATAATACTGGCTTTTTTAGGTGCATTTTCGATCGCCTGTGGGTTGATTTCAGTTCCAGCTTTCCCTCAATTTGTCCCAAGTCAAGCAAATCCCCAAGTATTAATTGAACAAAGTCGAAAACTTTACGATGTGGGACAATTTACTGAAGCTGTAACAATTTTGCAGCAAGTAGCAGAGCTTTTTCGAGCTAAAGGAGATAAAGTTGGGGAGGCGATCGCACTAAGCAATCTCTCTGTCTCTTACAAACAACTCGGACAGTTAGAAACAGCATACTCTTATATTACCGCAAGTTTAAAATTATTAAACAATTCAGAACGTGCTACGCACCGCTACGTTAACAAAACTGAGAACTCAGAACTTGTTTTAGCTCAAATCTTAGATATTCAAGGTAATTTGCAATTAGAATTAGCAAAAGCTCAACCAGCTTTAGAAAGTTGGAAACAAGCTGATAATATTTATCATCGCATCGGCGATCGAATTGGGCAAATTCGTAGCCAAATAAACATAGCTCAAGCACAGCAAGCTTTGGGAATGTACCGCCAAGCAAGAATCACTTTAGAACAAGTTAATCAAACTCTGGCAACTCAACCTGATTCTATTACCAAAGCAACTGCTTTGCGTAGTCTTGGAGATGTGCTGCAATTAATCGGTGATTTAGATAATTCTCTCAAACTTTTGCAGCAAAGTAAAGATATTGCCGAAAACCTGAAATCTCCTACAGAAATAAGTGCGACGCTGCTTAGTTTAGGAAACACTCAAGTAGCTTTGGGAAATCGATCGAGAACTACCAGCGATAATATAATTGCAGAAAAATATACACCATTAAATTGTACTAATAAATTCCCCTCTGCTGGCGCTCAAAAATTCTATCAGCAAGCCGCCCAATTTTATGAACAAGCTGCCGCTAATTCTACCTCTTCATTGGCACAAGTTCAAGCACAACTAAATCATTTGAGCGTATTAATCCAACTCAATAAATGGCTAGAAGCCCAAAACTTATCGGCTGAAATAAAATCTAAATTATCTAAAACACCTTTGTCTCATGCCGCTATTTCTGCTCAAATTAACTTTGCTCAAAATCTCGTGTGTTTCAAGCAAGCAACAGCCGATGATGTACCTACTTGGCAAGAAATTGCCCAATATTTCGGGGTTGCTATTGAGCAGTCAAAGAGTATTGACGATCGCCGTTTAGAAGCTTACGCTCTTGGTGCATTGGGTGGGCTTTACTTGGAAACTCAAAACTTAAATCAGGCTGAAGAAATTACCCAAAAAGCTCTTCTATTAGCTCAAGAAATTAAAGCAGAATATATTGCTTATTTGTGGCAATGGCAGTTAGGATATATATTGAAAAGTCAGGGGGATGTGAGAAGTGCGATCGCATCTTACACCGAAGCAGTAAATACCCTCAAATCTTTACGCAGCGACTTAGTTGCACTCAATCCAGATGTGCAGTTTTCCTTTCGAGATAATGTCGAACCTGTTTATCGACAACTAGTTGATTTACTTTTAAAGCCGTTGACGGGAGGGACACAAGGGGAGGTTAATCAAAAGAATTTAAAGCAAGCTCGTGATGTAATTGAAGCACTACAACTAAGTGAATTAGAAAACTTTTTTCGTGAAGCTTGTTTACAAGCTAAACCTCAACAAATTGACGAAATAGTTGATAAAACTGACCCAACATCGGCGGTTATCTATCCAATTATTTTGCCCGATCGTTTAGAAATCATTCTGAAATTACCAACTGATAGCGAACTGCATAACTTTACAACTTATAAACCGCAAAGCGAAATCGAAAGTAACTTAGAAAAATTACAACAATACTTAAGAGAACCAGACCGGATTAATGATGTCAAAAAGTTATCCGAGCAGGTTTATAATTGGTTAATCGAACCGCTTGCAACCGAGTTAGAAAAAAAGCAAATAAAAACTTTAGTGTTCGTCTTAGATGGCTACTTACGCAATGTGCCGATGGCGGTTCTATACGATAATAAACAGCAAAAATATTTAATTCAAAAATATGCTATTGCTGTGGCTCCAGGTTTACAACTTGTCGAATCAAAATCTTTACAAAGAGGCAAATTATACGCTTTAATTGGTGGAGTGAGCGAAGAAAGACAAATAGAAGGGAAAAGCTTTACGCCACTGGAGAATGTTAATCAGGAATTGCAAGAAATTAAATCTGAAGTACCTCGCAGTCAGCAACTTGTCAATCAAAATTTCACTGAAAGTGACCTAAAAAACCGGATTAACTCAGTTCCTTTTTCGGTAGTTCATTTGGCAACTCACGGTCAGTTTTCCTCTAATGCTAACGACACTTTTATTCTGACTTGGAAAGAACTATTAAAAGCCAAAGATTTTGATAATTTATTGCGGCTGCGCGATTCCAGTGAGTCAAGTTCGATCGAACTACTAGTTTTAAGCGCCTGTCAAACAGCCGCAGGAGACAGAAGGGCGGCTTTAGGACTCGCGGGAATAGCTGTACGCGCAGGGGCACGCAGTACCTTAGCAACTTTGTGGTCAGTGGACGATCGATCTACTGCCGAACTAATGAGTCAATTTTATCAAGAGTTGGCTAACGCCCAAGTAAGCAAAGCCGAAGCACTACGTCGCGCACAACTAACCTTGTTAGCAAATTATGAAATACCCTATTTCTGGGCTCCTTACGTTTTGGTGGGTAATTGGCTGTAGTCGTTTTAGCCCGCCTGGGACTCAAGTCCCAGGCTAATAGCGAAACTCCTCTGAAGAGGACTAATATCATGTCCGGCTAATCAACCTTAATATCCTTAATCCGAAACCCTGTAGAGACGTTGCATGCAACGTCTCTACATTATGGGTAATCGACCGGACATGATATAAAATATTTGAAATTAAATGCTTTCAGTCCACTTGTAGGGGCGGGTTTAGTAGATAACCCTTGTGTCTAACATATAACCTCACAACAAAACCCGCCCCTACTTGAGCTATAAGAAAAGCGAATTGATTCGCAGGCGGATTTTGGCAGTTGTGCAAAATGTGACTATAAGAAAAGCGAATTGATCAGGCAGGTGGATTGTGGCACTGCTGCAATGGTAGTCCATTTGTTAAGTTTGCTAGCAATTGGTTGGTAAGCGATCGCTGAACCATAGATACTGTACTGTATCCGCTCAAAAAAGCCTTGAAAAGTTCGCTAGAGCATTTAACCAGGAGATAAATCGTGAAACGCAAAATTTCTCTATTACTGGCTTTGACTTTATCATTCCTGATGATGTTTGGATCTATTGCTAAAGCTGAGGAAATTAAAGTTCCAATTTCAGTTTCTACATCAGAATCAACTAAGTTAGAAGTTGTGAAAAACCCAGTTGCAAAAACTAATGAAGCAGATTGTCCACCGCCACAGGCACAGGCTAGCGAACAGGTTTTGGAGGAGGTGAAACAAGTGGGTAATGGCATAACAAAGCCTCTACAATGCACCTTACCTTGTCCTCCTAGCGGTCGTCTTGGATATTGGAACGGATATCTTTGTGTAATATGTGACCCCAAATAATGCAGCAGATTCGAGAGATTGACTGAATAGCCAAATTATTGTCTAAATTTGTCTAATCTTGTTCTCTGCATTAATTAACTTTCTGAGCCCTGGCATTTTTCCAGGAAATTGTAGGGACACGGCGTATTAGAGATAACGGTTGATACAACAAGCTTAATGATGCCGTGTCCCTACCCCCATCAACAGACTCAATCAAATTAAAAATAATAGTTAATGAAAAAGCAGAATTACTATTTTTGGATAACTGGTTTACTATCCCTGTGCTATCTACTAAAAACCGATGTTACTCAAGCACAAATAAGCTCAGACGGGACTTTATCTACCCAGGTTCAAACCACAAATAACCTGAATTTTACTATTAATAATGGAAACCGTGTCGGCAACAACCTTTTTCACAGTTTTCGGGAATTTTCTGTCCCTACAGGGGGTTCGGCTACCTTCGCTAATGACGTGGATGTGAAGAACATTTTTAGCCGCGTCACAGGTAGTTCTATCTCTAACATAGATGGCTTACTCAAAACTAACGGATCTGCGAATCTGTTTTTGATCAATCCCAATGGGATTATTTTTGGTTCCAATGCTCAGTTAAATATTGGTGGTTCTTTTGTAGCGAGTACAGCCAGTAAATTACTCTTTGCTGATGGCACTCAATTTAGTGCTACTAATACTCAAACACCACCACTACTGACTGTCAGTGTACCTGTAGGATTGCAATTTGGGCAAACGGCACAGCCAATTCAAATTGAGGGGTCTAAACTAGAGGTTGTGCCTGGTAATACGTTGGCGATGTTGGGTGGTGATGTATTAATAAAAGGTAGTAATCTAAGAGCATCGGCAGGGCGAATTGAGCTAGGAAGTGTAGCTGGTGATAGTTTTGTGAGCCTGACTCCGATTACTGAAGGCTTTGCTTTGGGATATGAGAACGTACTTAATTTTCAAGATATTCAAGCCCAAGAATCTTTTATTAGAACAAGTGGTGAAGGCAATGGGGCTATGCAGTTACAGGGAAGAAGAATTGCGATCGCAGACGGATCACGAATAGGGGGAAATACTGTCGGAGAGAAAGCAGGTCAACCTTTGGTAATCAGAGCATCTGAGTCTGTAGAAGTAAACTCTAGCTTTATAGTTTGTTTGGCAGACACTGGAACTGGAACAGGAAGTGACATAATAATTGAAACTAAAAGGTTGCTGGTTGAAGCTGGAAATGATCTTGGAATTATAGAGACAACTACTGGAAGTTCTGGACGCGGAGGAAATTTAACTGTAAATGCCTCTGAATCCATTGAAATGCTTGGACAACAAGGATCTTTTGCTAGCTTGAGGGTTCGGACTTACGGCCAGGAAGAGGATGCTGCGGCTGGGGATGCTGGAACATTGCAGGTTTCCACTAGAAGATTGATTCTCCGTAATGGTGGGGAGATCTCAACTTCTACTCTTGGTGAAGGTAGGGGAGGAACTTTAATTGTAAATGCCTCGGAATTTATCGAAGCAAGTGGTCGATCGGTTGTAGGTGGTCGTCTTGATTCTCCCAGCGGTCTGCGTTCTGAGAGCAGAAACCCCGACATTTTAACAGTCACAGGTAGAGGAGGAAACATAATAGTCAACACCCAGCGGCTAGTCGTCCAAGACGGTGCAACCGTCTCAGTTGCATCGATTAACGGTAGTCTAGGTCAAGCAGGGAGTTTAGAGGTTAATGCCTCGGACTCTGTTACGGTGAGTGGTACTGGTATCAATGCCAAAGGTCAAGTTGTTCCCAGCAGCTTGCTAGCGACAAGTGAGGGTTCTGGTGGCGCTGGCGAATTGAGAGTTAATACCCCGAAGTTAACTATCCGCGATGGGGCAGCAGTTAGCGTCAATAATACAGGTTCGGGAACCACAGGCGACCTTCAAATTACAGCTAACAACCTGTTGCTCGATCGAGGAAAACTCACCGCCGAAACTACCGGGGGTCAAGGAAATATCAACTTACACGCTGGGAACATAATCTTGCGCCGAGGCAGTCAAATCACCACCAACGCCACCGGAAGCAACATCACTGGAAGCAACATCACCATCAATACCGATGTCCTCACCGCCTTAGAAAATAGCGACATCAGCGCCAACTCTCAAGATTTTCGCGGCGGTAATGTGCAAATTAATGCCTCTGGGATCTTTGGCACCCAGTTCCGCAACGCAAACACACCTTTGAGCGATATCACTGCGACTGGTGCCAATTCTCAGTTAAACGGCATTGTACAAATCAATACCCCCGATGTTGACCCCGCTGCTGGATTAGTAGAGTTAACAGCTGATGTAGTCGATACTACTCGTTTGATTGCCACAGGATGTCCAGCTAATAGAGGCAATTCATTTACCGTTACCGGACGTGGGGGATTGCCAGCTTTACCCAGCGAACCGCTGCGTCCTAATAATACAGTATCGGTGGATTGGGTGACGGGCAATTCTCAGGAGCAAAGAACCATTTCATCTACTACCAATTACCCACCACCCACCACCAAAAAAAACCCGGAAATTGTCGAAGCAACTAGTTGGGTGAGAAATAATCAAGGTCAAGTTGTGCTGATAAGTTCGACACCTAATGTTACTGCTAGCAGTAATTTGTTTGTTAAACCATCATGCCGTTAAGGTTATTTTTGATTTGTAGGGGCACGCACTCGCGTTCGCCCCTACTTCATTGTCTAATAACTCAAGTTGCTAGTTACAAGTCTGGCTCTTTCTTAGCCCCCCTTATTAAGGGGGGTTGGGGGGATCAAAACCCAGTAATCACAGCCTTAGATCCCCCCCATTCCCCCAGGGCTAATTCATTTTCAACGGAGAAATTGATTTGTGAAGGAGAGATAATGCAAACAACGGAAAAATCATCTTTCCCCTTGTCCCCTTGTCTCCTTGT
>NZ_JADEWG010000145.1 GCF_015207735.1 [Phormidium] sp. LEGE 05292 | reverse complement strand
CCCTACCTCCCTACCTCCCTACCTCCCTACCTCCCCACCTCTTCTTCCCAGTACCCAGTACCCAGTACCCAGTACCCGATCGCTAAACAAAAAAAGGATAGATGAGAAATGACTAAAAATTTGTTGGAACAACTGCGGGAAATGACTGTTGTTGTTGCTGATACAGGAGATATTCAAGCAATTGAAAAATTTACACCAAGAGATGCTACGACTAACCCTTCTTTGATTACAGCGGCGGCACAAATGCCCCAGTATCAAGAAATTGTGGATGAGACGTTGAAACAAGCAAAAAAAGATGCTGGTGCTGGTGCTTCTACTTCCCAAATACTTTCTTTGGCGTTCGATCGCTTGGCGATTGCTTTTGGAAAAAAGATTTTGAAAATCATTCCAGGTCGAGTTTCTACAGAAGTAGATGCTCGACTTTCTTATGATACAGAAGGCACAATTGCTAAGGCTCGTTATTTAATTTCGGAATACCAATCTGCGGGAATTGCTAAAGAGAGAATTTTAATTAAAATTGCCTCGACTTGGGAAGGAATTCGCGCTGCCGAAGTGTTAGAAAAAGAGGGAATTCATTGTAATTTAACTTTGTTGTTTGGGTTACATCAAGCGATCGCTTGTGCCGAAGCCGGAGTTACCTTGATTTCTCCTTTTGTGGGTAGAATTCTTGATTGGTACAAGAAAGAAACTGGGAAAACTAGTTACGCACCCGCAGAAGATCCGGGAGTACTTTCTGTCACCCAAATCTATAACTATTACAAGAAATTTGGCTACAAAACAGAAGTAATGGGAGCTAGTTTCCGTAATATTGACGAAATTACTGAGTTGGCAGGTTGTGATTTGTTGACAATTTCTCCGGCATTATTGGCAGAATTACAAGCAGATACAGGAGATTTACCGCGCCAACTTGACCCAGCATTAGCAGTAAAATCAGAGATGGAAAAAATCTCGATCGACAAAGCTACCTTTGATAAAATGCACGAAGCCGATCGCATGGCTTACGAAAAATTAGATGAAGGTATCAAAGGATTCACAAAAGCTCTAGAAACTCTGGAAAAATTATTAGCAGATCGACTGGCGCGTTTGGAAGGTGCAGCCACCCTCAGCCATGCGGCGGAAGATATTTTCCACGTCTATGACTTAGACGGCGATGGATTTATTACCCGTGAAGAATGGCTGGGCAGTGATGCCGTATTTGATGCCTTGGATGTGAACAAAGATGGCAAAATTACTGCTGAAGAAATGAGCGCAGGAATTGGAGCAGTGTTACAATTAGCGACCAGTAAATAGATTTTAGATTTGGGATTTTGGATTATAATCTAAAATCCCAAATCTAAAATCGCCAATCTAAAATCGCCAATCTAAAATCTAAAATCGGTGGAAATTTAATTTATGCAAACATTGCCGAATTCATCAGAATCAGCAACAGAAGTTAGAGTCGAAGACGATCGCACTGGGTTAAGTGTAGAAACACTAAAAAGAGCCTTTGCGGATAATCTGTTTTATATTCAAGGAAAATTCCCCGCCATAGCTTGTAAAAATGACTATTACATGGCGTTGGCTTATACAGTGCGCGATCGCTTACTACGCCGCTGGTTAAACACCGCCGAAACCTACACCAGAAACGCCTCCCGCACAGTTGCTTATATGTCAGCCGAATTCCTCATGGGGCCACAATTAGGTAACAACCTAATCAACCTGGGAATTTATGACCAAGTAAATCAAGCAATGCAAGAACTTGGACTCAACTTACAAGACTTGCTAGAAGAAGAAGAAGAACCTGGACTAGGTAACGGCGGTTTAGGCAGATTAGCAGCTTGCTACCTCGACTCCCTCGCCTCCTTAGAAATCCCCTCTTTAGGTTACGGCATTCGCTACGAATTCGGCATTTTTGAGCAGGATATTAAAGACGGTTGGCAAGTCGAAATTACTGACAAATGGTTAAGTGCGGGTAATCCTTGGGAACTTCCCCGTCCAGAATGGGCTGTAGAAGTGAAACTGGGCGGACATACAGAATTGCGTGCTGATGAACATGGTCACTACAAAGTATATTGGCTTCCTGACAAATTAGTTAAAGGTATCCCTTACGACACACCAATTCTCGGTTACAAAACTAACACCGCCAATACCCTACGTTTGTGGAAAGCAGAAGCAGTAGAATCCTTTGACTTTTACGCTTTTGATTCAGGAGATTACTTAGGCGCAGTTCACCAAAAAACTGTTTCCGAAAACATCTCCAAAGTTCTTTATCCTAACGATAACTCCGCTCAAGGTAAAGAACTGCGTTTAGCGCAACAAATTTTCTTTGTTGCCTGTTCGCTAAAAGACATGATACGAATCATGGAACAACAAAAAGTTTCCTTAGACCATTTCCATGAAAAATTTGTTATTCAATTAAATGACACTCACCCATCAGTTGCTATCCCAGAATTGATGCGATTATTGATTGACGAACATGATATGTCTTGGGATAAAGCTTGGGAAATTACGAAGCGAACTTTTGCTTACACTAATCATACTTTACTGCCAGAAGCTTTAGAACGTTGGCCGATTAGTTTGTTTAGCAGAATGTTACCCCGGCACATGGAAATTATCTACGAAATTAACAGACATTTTCTCGATGAAGTTAGGATGAAATTTCCCGACGATCCTACTAAATTGGGACGGATGTCATTGATTGATGAATCGGGAGAACGTTATGTGCGGATGGCATTTTTAGCTTGTGTGGGTAGTTACTCAATTAATGGTGTGGCAGCATTACACACGGAATTGTTGAAAAAAGATGTGTTGCATGACTTCTACGAAATGTACCCAGAGAAGTTCAACAACAAAACAAATGGCATTACTCCCCGACGGTTTATGGTGTTGAGTAATCCCAGACTTTGTAAATTGCTGCATAACAAAATTGGCGACGATTGGGTAAAAAATTTGTATGAATTGAGAAAGTTAGAAGCTTTTGTTGACGATGCAGAATTCCGTCATCAGTGGCGGCAAATGAAGCAAGAAATCAAACAAGAAGTGGTGGATTACATCAAGGAAACCACAGGTATTCATGTCAATGTTAATTCGATGTTTGATATTCAGGCGAAACGTTTCCACGAATACAAACGTCAACACTTGAATGTGTTGCACATCATTACTTTGTACAACCGGATTAAAGCTAATCCCAACATTGACATTACACCGCGAACTTTCTTGTTTGGTGGGAAGGCTGCACCCGGTTATTACATGGCGAAATTAATCATTAAATTGATTAATTCTGTGGGAGATATCGTTAACCGCGATCCTGATGTACGCGATCGCTTAAAGGTAATTTTCCTCAAAGACTTTAGCGTGAAATTCGCCCAAAGAATTTATCCATCAGCAGAACTTTCGGAACAAATTTCTACAGCCGGGAAAGAAGCTTCCGGTACAGGTAATATGAAATTCGCCTTAAATGGTGCTATTACGATCGGAACTTTGGATGGTGCTAATGTGGAAATCCTCGAAGAAGTCGGGGAGGAAAACTTCTTTTTGTGTGGATTAACAACCGAGGAAGTTGAGGCTTTGAAAGCTAAAGGTTACAAACCTTGGGAATATTACCAAAAAGATCCTGAGTTGAAATTGGCGATCGATCGCATCGCTTCCGGTTTCTTTTCTCATGGCGATCCTAACTTGTTTAAACCTTTAGTCGATCACCTGTTGGGTAACGATCAATATATGCTAATGGCTGACTATCGTTCTTACATAGATACTCAGGATCGAGTAAGTCAAGCATACCGCGATATCGATCGCTGGACTCGGATGTCTATTCTCAATGTCGCTAGAATGGGTAAGTTTTCTTCCGATCGTTCTATCCGCGATTATTGCGAAGATTTTTGGCAAATTCAGCCTGTAAAAATTGACTTGAAAGAATACGTCGAAGCAACTGCTATTCTGCATTAATTCGGAAAGGCAGAAGGCTCAAAGGAAGGAAAGAGTAAAGGGGAAAGGAAATAAATCATCCTCTCCCCTTTACTCTTGTTAAGAGTTACATACAATAATTTATGTAACACTGTATTTTGTTATTTGTTATTAACCAATGACAAATGACCAATGACAAATGACTTTAAAACTCTATTTTTTACGTCACGGTCAAACTGCTTATAGTATTACAGGTGGTTATTGTGGCACGATCGAAAACGATCCCGGACTCACCCCAGAAGGAATTTTAATGGCAGAAGCTTTTGCTCAAGCTTACTGCGGTTTACCTTGGAAAGCTGCGTTTGTCAGTCCTTTACACCGCACTATTCAAACAGCAAAACCTTTTTGTGAAACTGTGGGTTTAGAAATGCAATTGCGGGATGGATTGCGAGAAGTTTCTTATGGTTGTTGGGAAGGTTTACACCCAACAATAGTTAACCAGGAATTTCATGATGAATATGTATACTGGTTAACTAATCCAGCTTGGATTGCGCCACCAAATGGGGAAAGGGCGATCGATATTGCCCGTCGTTCTTCTTTAGTAATTCAAGAAATCCAAGAAACATATAGCGAAGGGAATGTTTTGATTGTGTCGCACAAAGCAACTATTAGAATTATACTTTGTCGCTTGTTGGGAATAGATGTAGGGAGATACCGCGATCGCTTGGCGATGCCTGTAGCGGCAGTTAGTATTGTGGAAATGGCATCAAAAGGGCCAAAATTTCATGTAATTGGCGATCGATCCCATCTAAGTGAATATTTGCGATCGCTTCCTTGTACTTAATAAAGTTGGGGATTGGGGACTGGGGAGGAGGGAAAGTCGGATCGGGATTTACAGATTTACCAGATTTCTTGATTAATCCTGTTCATCATGTAAATCCATAAATCCTGATCCTGAGTTTAATGTTTAAGGAATGCGACTAATTGTTCTAATTTTGTCCAAGCTGCGCCACTAGATAAAATGTCCCTTACTAGTGCAATACCTTTTTGATAATCATCGATCGCAATTAATCCGCTAACTTGCAACGCTATAGCTGCATTTAATGTGACAACATCCTGTTGTGCTGCTGTACCTTTTCCTTGCAAAACATTACGTAAAATTTCCGCATTTTCTGACACATCGCCACCTCGAATTGCGGCGGTTGGTGCTATTGTAAAACCTAATTCTTCAGGAGAAATTGTTTCTAATTTAACTTCGCCTCCTGATAATATTGCTAAATCTGTTTTATCTGCTAATCCAGCTTCATCTAATTTTTCTCTGCCATGTAGGACGATCGCTTTTTCCATTCCCAACTGATTCAAAGCATTAGCAATAGTCAACATTAAATGCGGTTCACAAACACCAATTACCTGACCTGTAGGACGCAAAGGATTAACCAACGGCCCTAATAAATTAAACACAGTTCGCACTTTTAAAGTCCGGCGCAAAGGGGCGACAACTTTTAATGCTGGATGCCATCCTGGGGCAAACAAAAAAGTAATTCCTACCTCTGATAAAGCCGCTTGAACTTTTTGAGCACTAGCACTAAGATTGACTCCCAAAGCTTCTAACACATCCGCAGAACCTACCCGACTAGAAGCAGAACGATTACCATGTTTAGCCACTGCTACACCAGCCGCCGCTGCCACAAAAGCCACTGCTGTAGAAATATTAAAAGTTGATGCGCCATCACCACCAGTACCGCAAGTATCAATTACAGAATTGACTGATTTTTGAACAGAATAATTTTCCGAATTCAGAGATTTTGCTTGTAATACTTTAGCCATTCCTGCTAATTCTTCAGCCGAAACTCCTTTAGCTTGTAAAGCAGCTAAAATTGCGCCTGATAACACAGGTTCAATTTCTTCATTTAGCCATCCTTGCATTAATTCAGCAGCTTGGCTATTAGATAAAGATTGTTTGTCGAGTAACTGTTGCAGTACATTTGACCAATTATTAGTAATAATTGTATTTTTTGGCAGGGAAGCTTCGGAAGTAGTCATGCGATTTTAGATTTTAAATTGACTTGACAGATAAATCTGGAGGCTGGAACTAGTTCATTTTATCAAATATGAGATTTTTTTTGAACCGCTCCAGGCACAGAGGACGCAGAGGAAAGAGAGGGAGGAATTGAGAATTCAAATAGAATCTCTATTGGCGCGGATAGGAAAAATAAATTTCCTAGTCCCCAATCCCTAACTTCCTAACATTTGCAATTTGTACAAACTGGCATAAAGTCCATTTTTTGCTAATAGTTCCTCATGACTTCCTGTTTCAACTAATTCTCCGCGTTTCAGTACCAAAATTCGGTCTACATTGCGAATTGTGGAAAGTCGATGTGCGATAATAATCGCAGTACGACCAACAAGTAATCTTTCTAATGCTTCCTGAATTAAAGCTTCAGTTCTGACATCTAAATTGGCAGTTGCTTCGTCTAATACTAAAATTCTGGGGTCACGAATTGCCGCCCTCGCAAAGGCTAATAATTGTTTTTGACCTCCTGAAAGATTGGTTCCTCTTTCTCTCAGTTCGGTGTCATAACCTTGGGGTAATTGTTCAATGAATTGGTCAACATTGGTGGCTTTGGCGGCAGCTTTAACTGCTTCTAAGGGATAGTTTTCTCCTAAAGTGATGTTACTTTTCACGTCACCAGAAAAGAGAAATCCGTCTTGTAAAATTACGCCGATGTGACGACGCAATTCTATTTGGGGTAAGTCCCGAATATCAACTCCATCAACAATAATTCGTCCAGATGTAGGTTCGTAAAGCCGACATAATAACCGAATAATTGAACTTTTTCCAGCACCTGTTGGCCCAACTAAAGCTACTTTTTCTCCGGGATGAATGGTAAAGTCGAGGTTCTTTAAAACGTATTCATTTGATTTATAAGCAAAGTCTACTTGTTCAAAACGAATTTCTCCCATTGAGGAAACGCCATTATGATGAGAATAGCCAATTGTGGGCAAAGATTTGGGTGTTTCGGTATCGCGGATTTCGATCGGTTCATTGAGAATATCAGTAATCCGTTCTACAGCGGTAAAACCTGCTTGAATGGAAGTAAATTTTTCGGCTAATTGTCTAAGCGGATCGAAGAGACGTTGGGAATATAAAATAAAGGTGGATAAAATGCCAAAAGTTAAGTTTTCCCGCATTACAAGCCATCCACCTAATCCTAAAACGCAGGCGATCGCAATTAAAGAAATCCACTCTAAAGTAGCAGAAACAGCTGAATCATAGAAAATTGTTATGTCAATTTCCCGAATATAGCGTTTATTAGTCTGACGAAACATCTCAGAGTTAAACTTTTCTCGGCGGAACATTTGCACCACACTAATTCCCATAATGTTTTCTTGAAGTGTGGAATTTAGCGCCGAAAGTTCTTCCCTTGCTTTATAATTTGCTTTGCGGAATTGCTTTTGAAAATAAATAATTACCAGGGAAACAGGAATTAGCATTAATATCAGGATCAGTGCTAATTGCCATTGCAGAGTTAACATAAAAATGGCAATTACTAAAATACTAACTAAATCGCTGACAATGCCAATTGCGCCAGTAGAAAAAACATCTCCCAAAGCTTCTACATCACTAGTGAGACGAGTAATTAGTTTCCCCACAGGAGTGCGATCGAAAAATCTCACCGCTAACGAGGTTACATGAGTAAATAAATCCTCGCGAATTGCAGCTGTAATTTGTTGTCCTATTCGCTGGACTGTGTAAGATTGAAAACTAACAACTACCATCCGAATGGCTACTGATACTAACAGTAAACCCGCTAAAATATTAATGCCTTGAAATAAAGGAAGACCTTGCAAAAAAGGAAAAGTTGATTTTTCGCCCCGAATTAAAGAAATAGCTTGTCCAATTAATAATGGTTGAATTGAACCGGAAATTGCTACTGGGAGTAAAAGGGCGATCGATATTACCAATAATCTCTGATTCCGGCGTGCATAAGGAACTAGCCACAAAAATAATCGCCAATCACTTTCCCGGCGAGGCGATTTTTGATAATCATCTTTCTTTCTTAACGGTGATAAACCAGTCATTCTAAAACCTAATTCGCATTGATCTGCTATTCCATTTTATATTTTAGATTTTAGAATATGAAAAAGGTTAAAAAACTGTGTACAAACTTTCTTTCCTGCTGTTTTGTTCTACTAATGGCTGATGACAAATGACAAATAATCAATTATACTGCCGCTAAAGTTGCTTCTCGCACTTTATCCAACCAACCATGTAAATTATCAGAATTAAGCCGATAACTCAAAGGATTAGCAATTAATCTAGCTGTACTTTCAAATAAGACATCAGTTTCAATTAAGCCGTTTTCTTTAAGAGTCCGTCCGCTAGAAACCAAATCGACAATCGCTTCTGACATTCCTGTAATCGGCCCTAATTCTACTGAACCAGAAAGCGGTACAATTTCCACAGATAAATCCAAAGCTTCAAAATATTCTGCGGCACATTTAACAAACTTAGAAGCAACTCTTCCATGTGGCGGAAGTTGCAGGGCCGATCGATAACGGCTAGACTGTTTTACAGCAACAGATAACCGACAATAACCAAATTTCAGATCGGCTATATGGGCAACTTTCGGTTGTTTTTCCCGCAACACATCATAACCGACAACACCCAATTGTGCTTGTCCGTATTCTACATAAACCGGAACATCTTGCGCCCTGACTAACAAAGCTTGGGCGGTGTTGCTGGGGTCGGAAATTTGTAATTGGCGGTTGGTAGACTCTAAAAAAGCACTGAAATCTAATCCCACAGTTTGCAATAATCGAATTGTATCTTTCAGAAGTGCGCCTTTTGGTAATGCAACAGTCAACATAGCGATTTTTGATGTTTAATTAGTTGGATCTTAAAGTGTAACAGCTAGCTTTCCTTTATTTAATTGTCCCATGAAAATTCTTCTAGTTGATGACGAAACAGAACTTGCCGATCCTCTCAAAGCAGTGTTAACTCGTGATGGATATAATGTAGATGTAGCTTATGATGGCATTTCTGGAAGTCAGTTGGCGGTACAGGGAAATTATGATCTATTAATTCTTGATTGGATGTTACCGCAAATCTCTGGTTTAGAAATTTGTCAAGACTTGCGCCGCCAAGGAAAAACTACTCCGGTTTTATTTTTAACTGCTAAAGATACTTTAGACGATCGCGTACAAGGTTTAGATGCTGGCGCAGATGATTATTTAGTTAAACCTTTTGAATTACGAGAGTTATTAGCAAGAGTTCGCGCTTTGTTGCGTCGAGTAACTGTGTTAGAATCTGCCACAACTCACCAAAGATTAAAAGTTGGAGATTTAGAATTAGACTTAGAAAATCAAGTAGCTTATCGTCAAGAAAGAATGATTGAATTATCAGAAAAAGAAAGTCAGCTTTTAGAATATTTAATGCGTCATCCTGGACAATTATTAACTCATACAGAAATTTATGAACATTTGTGGAGTGGGGAAGAACAACCTAGTAGCAATGTGTTAGCTGCTTTAATTCGTTTGTTGCGCCGAAAAATCGAAGCAAATAATGAAAGTCAGCTAATTCACACTGTTTATGGTAAAGGTTATCGCTTCGTAGATAGTAATTAAGGTTCGTTGTAGGCGCTTCAGCGCAACTAGCACTAAAGTGCTCACAACGAACGGTTTGTTTAAAGTTTGTTGTAGGCGCTTCAGCGCAACTAGCACTAAAGTGCTCACAACGAACGATTATGTCGGATCTACAATTGAACCCATAAATAAAATTGTTCCAGTTTGATTATCACGGATTGCACAGAAGAAAGGTCGATCGACTACCATTTTAAAAGGTGGTTCTTCTGTAGGTAATGCGGAAGTTGCCCTAATTCCCACAGAAGTTACTGCTGCTGCTTCTGTACCTTCTTCATTAACTTCCACAAAAGTTTTGTGTTTCACTTCATCAATTTGTACATCCCTTGGAGTCATGTTATAAAAATTCGCTTGGTCTTGAAAAAGCACTTCCATTCCTAATGCTTGCAGTACTTCATTTAAAGTAATCTTATATTCTAATTTGAACCGGGGTAAAACAATTTCTCCGTCTCTAGAAGAGAATGCTTTCATCCATTGTTGCCAGTTTTCCGCAGTCAAATTACTGTAAAAATTTGCCAGTTTAACGTTTGGTTTTGGCAGAAACACATACATACTTAAACGTCCTGAACCGTAGGGTAAACTAATGGCTTGAAAATCGGCGTTTTCATAGTACCGATATTTACCCCTTTGGGACATTAAAGGATGTTGTTTGCGAGTTCCATTGAGTAAGGTAAAAGGTTTTTCTTGAGTAGCAGATTTTGAAAACTCTTTTTGCCAACTGCCTTTAAAGTAAATGGCATTGATTAAAAAAAGAACGGCTGAACGATCGATACTATCAATAATTGTGGGAATTTTTGAGTTAGTGTTTTGGTTCACCCAATCATTGATAATCTTTAATGAATTGGGGTTATTAAAATCTAAATTGGTGATTTTTGCTTGGTAATATTTCTCTGTTGTTTGCAGAAATTCTGGTTTAAAGGGAAACCCTTCTCTTAACCAAAGGGAGTTAGCAATATCAAGCTGCACTTTTGGGTCAATTTTGAGTAAATTTTGCGTTAAAGCTAACTGAGATTGGTTAATTTCTGCTACACTCATTCCTTGTAATTCTAAGGCTTGAGCCATTGCTTGTTGAGTGGAACCTGCTGCACCATTGTAAGTCATTTGTAGTGCGATCGCTACACTACTAGGCGAAACAAAAATATTTGCATCGGAATTTTTAGCCAAAATTTGGGAAAATAATTTAAACCCAAAATTAGTATTTGCTTGCACTAATTTTTCATTCATATTATTAGAATTTTGTTTGGTAAAACTGCTGTTTTTTACGTTAGCTTTCACTTCATTAGGTTGTCGAATCAATGACCCTGTTAGTAAAATAACTACAATCAAACTTATAGCTAAACTCATGCGACTAAGTAGTTGCTTTTTCATAATTATCCTTAGTTAATTGCTCTCCTAAAAAGCATTGACAAATACTAAGTCGATGATTTAGCCTAAAAAGTTCCCGTAAAAATTAATTCTTAACAGACTTGTGTAATTCTAAAATTTGCTTTTGCATATTCTCTCTAAGTTCTTGGGCGCGACGATAAGCATTAGTGTGATTACTATCAGAAGAATTCTGGGGTAAACAAACAGGTTGAACATAATAAGACAATCGAGTTTTCATTGCCCAAACACCCATTGAGGGAAAAAGTGCAAATACAGGCATTAAAAACGAAATGGGTAAGAAAGGTAGACCAAATATTTTACCTAAGTTTCTGAGATTAATAGTCCAAGGATGGAGGTATTCATTGCCCAAACAAATCACTGGGGAGATGGGAATTTGATAGCGATCGCTTAAACTAATAAAACTAGGATGAAAAGTTTCTAACTGATAACGGGAAAACCAACCTTTGCCAGGGCCACGTATACCTTCAGGCGCATAAAGTAAAATGATTTCGTGGGAAACTGCGGCGGCAAAATCATCTAATTCTGCTCTCACACCGCCTAAAACTTTTGACCATCCAGGTGGTAGCCACCACATCATCCAAGGATGTTCAAATAAAGAAACACCCGCCAAGGGTTGCACAGTCCAATTGCGGGTTTCTCCCAATAAATAAGCTAATACTAAAAAATCCCAAGGGAAAGACATTCCTGCATGATTAATTGCTACTATTAATGGTGCTTTTTCCGGCAAATTTTCCCCTTGTTTTAACTCACCCCGAAAATAGTATTTAACAATGGGAGCAAGTATTTCTTGGCGAAAAGCTTGTTGATAATTGGGGTTAAATTCTTCATCTTCTTGGCGGGGAAAACGACAACCAAGACGCAACCAACGAATTAATAATGCTAAATAAAAACCACCAGGAATCAAAAACAAAATATATTCTAGCCAATTCCAACCATCAGGATCAGCGTGATATTTTTGCCAATGACGGTTAAATAAAATTAACCAACCAGGTGGATACCACAGACAAAACCAGTCAAACCAGGAAAATTTATAATTTAATTTATCTTCTTCATAATTCATTGTTTTTTACTCTTAAAATACTAAGGGGAAAAAAACATTTCCATGCTTAAATGAATTCTAGGGTTCAGCTTGGCTTCTACGGGTTTTCCTTGTTGAAGATGTTGTTCAACAATTTCAGGAATATCACTAGGTTGAACGCGACAATACCAAGTCTCATCAGGTAGAATTCGCACTGTAGGGCCAGAACTGCATTGTCCCAGACAAGGACTAGCTTGTACTTCTACTTCTGCTATTTCTCTGGCTTGAAAGGCAGCTAATACCTCTAGTGAACCATTTTTCAAGCAAGAAGTGTGTTGGCAAATCATGACACAGCGATGTTCCGACATAGAGTATTGGAGTGAATCAAGTTTGACTAATTTAATTGTGAACGAAAATATCTTGCTTTTTATAAAATAATTTATTTACTCGACTGATAATTATATTTTCTAGCTAAAAATCAAATCATTACTGAGGGTCTGCAATAGACCCCATAAACAGTATAGTTCCGGTGAGATTGTCACCAATTACACAAAAGAAAGGACGATCGACAATTATTTGCATTCCTCCTCCTCTAGTACCTCCCATAGTTGTAACTGCTGCCGCAGTAGTACCCTCTTCATTAACTTCTACAAAAGTTTTGTGTTGAACTTTATCAATCCATAAAGGAGGAACAGTCATTGCCGAAAAATCAGCGTTCTGACTAAAAGCTATCTGCATTCCTAAAGCTTTCAAAGTATCTACTAAATCAGTTTCATATTCTAATTTAAAGCGAGGTAATCCAACTGAGATTAATTGAGAATAATCATTGTCTAGTTCATTACTATTAAATTTTCCCATCCATTTTTGCCAATTTTCATGGCTTAAATTCTGATAAAATCCTCTTAAACCTAAACTTTTATTAGGCAAGAAAATGTACATACTTAACCTATTATCAGCATAAGGTAAGTTAATTGCTTGAAATAATTCATTTTCATAATATTTGATTCCAGGTATTTGTTGAAACATCATTTTGACTGATTTTTGAGTTCCATTTGCTAAGGTGAAAGGATAGTCTTGAGTTAAGTTTTTAGCAAAGGGATATTTCCAACTACCTGCAAAATAAATAGCGTTGAGTAAAAGAAAAGTTGTATTTGGTTCTATGCGCTCAATAATAGTATCTATCTTGCCATTAGTACTTTTCTTGACCCAATCATTAATAGTAACTGAAGCGTGATTTTGTCGGAAATCAATACTTTTAATTTCAGCTTGATAATACTGTTTAATTTTTTGATTAAAATCCGGCTTAATTGTTTCCTGGCGATCGATCCACAGAGAATTAGCGATACAAAGCTGAGATTTGAAACTAGATTCTAGCAGATGTTTTTTGAGCAGTGCATTTGCTTCATTGACATCTTGAATGCTAATTTGTTGTAATTCTAATGTCCGACCGATCGCTTGTCTAGTTTCACCATTACTGCCATTGTAAGCGATCGCCAAAGCCACACTCACACTAGCAGGAGAAATAAAAAGATTTTGGTTAGCTTGTTTGGTTTGCAAATGCGAAAATAGTTTTAAACTAAATCGCGTATTAGCAGCAACTATTTGGGGATTAATTGCCGATTTAGCAGAACTAAGAGACTGCGAATAAGTATTTTCAAAATTAGTTGATTTCCCTAGTTCTTTAACTTCTTGAAAAAGCCGGGGAACTCGGAGAAATCCAGCATCCAAAACAGTAGAATTGGTGGAAAAACTATATCCATTAGCAACAGATTGTTTTTGCCACCAAATAATAGCTAAGCCAACAACAGCCCAGCAAAGAATTACATAATTTCCGACAAATTTAACTTTCACTCTGAACTAGCAACTAATGCTTCTGATTGGTAACGAATGTTAGCCTGTTTCAAGCGTTGCACAGCAGTAGCTAAGCGATCGCATTCAGCAATCAAACTGATACGCACGTAACCCTCACCAGCAACACCAAAGGCATTTCCCGGAGTAACTACAACACCAGTTTGTTGCAATACGGAAAGCGCAAAATCTGTCGATCCCACACCAGGCGGACAAGGTACCCAAAGATACATAGTCGCCTTAGTCTTCGGCACATTCCAACCCAAACTCGCCAACCCATCAATCAAAAAATCCCGACGACGGCGATAACGTTCTTGCACTTCTTGTAAGTATACATCTGGCAACTGAAGCGCCGTTTCCGCAGCTGATTGTAAAGCCGCAAAAATGCCATAATCCAAATTAGTTTTTAAAGTACGTAAACCTTGAATAATATGGCGGTTGCCCACAACGAAACCCACACGCCAACCAGCCATATTATAAGTTTTTGACATAGTGTGAAACTCCACACCAATCTCTTTCGCACCAGGAATTTCTAATAAACTAGTCGGCTGATAACCATCAAAAGCCAACTCCGCATAACACAAATCATGAACTAGCATAATTTCATGTTTACGGGCAAAAGCCACAATTTCCTCGAAAAACTCTCGTGGAGCAGTCGCCGCAGTTGGATTACTCGGATAATTAAAGTAGAGAATTTTGGCGCGTTGGGCAACCTCATCAGGAATTGCCGCTAAATCAATTAACCAATCATTTTCCGGCTTTAAGATTAAACTATACACCTCACCGCCAGCAATCACCGGGCCCCGAAAATGGGCGGGATAAGCAGGGGAAGGCACCAAAACCAGATCGCCTGGGTTAATATAAGCGATCGCCAAATGAGTCAAACCCTCCTTAGAGCCCAACAAAGGCAAAGCCTCACTACTAGGATCGAGTTCCACCCCATAACGACGCTTATACCAATCAGTAATCGTTCGCCGGAAACTCGCAGTCCCCTCAAAAGGCGGATAACCGTGATTAGCCGGATTTTGCAAAGCCCGAATCGCCGCCTCCACCACAGGCTGCGGAGTCGCCCCATCAGGATTACCCATCCCCAAATCAATCAAATCCAAACCCTGTTCCCTAGCCCGCGCCTTCAACTCATCCAAACGCGCAAAAACGTAAGGAGGCAAAGCTTGTAACCGTTTCGCAGGCGTAATCCAATCTAAATTCATCTTGTTAACTTATTGCACAACTGCCTAAATAACTAATAGAGAAAAAAAACCCACCCATAAAGGGTGTTTGAAAAGTATCTCTCAGAATGTCACCTTTTGGGGACTGGGAAGAAGAGGTAGGGG
>NZ_JADEWG010000144.1 GCF_015207735.1 [Phormidium] sp. LEGE 05292 | reverse complement strand
CACCTCCCCATCTCCCCACCTCTTCTTCCCTGCTGGTGTTAGCGATTTTCTACAGACATTGGTAAAGCTAATCTAGGTGATGTATCTTCCTGATACTCTGGTTCTGGTTCTGCGAGAGACTTGTCTGAGATGAGAAGTTCCCGAATTAAGCGAGCAAGAGCACGTTGGGTAAGTCCGCCAATTACTTGTTGTCCCATTTGTTGAGTTTCGGGTTTGAGCAACAGTTTAGTAATAATGGAGATCATCTCCATTTGGTCAAAACCTGGGGTTTCTTGGAGAATTGCCCAAATTCTCTGGAGATGTTCGAGACTATTGGGTGTTTCCACTGTATTGGGGGAGACTTCATTTACTGCTAGTCCGAATGTTTGGCGGAAGGCAAAAGTCAAATTGTCCCAAGTGTTGCGTCCAAAGAGGTCTAAACTATTGACTATTTCATTAACTAGTTTTTTGCGAATGAAAGCGCCTCGTTCTGAGTAGAGAAAGTCAACAGCTTGCTCAAGAGTCTGATTTAATTCAAAATCTGGGGAAGTGCGGGCATTGCGGAGCAGGTTTTCTAAGCGATTCCAGCGAAAACCGCCTTCTTTGAACAATAAATCTTGTAAAGAGGCTCTTAATTCTGGGGCTTGGTCGCTGAGTAAGCGTTTGGCGACGTAGGGATAGGCTTTGCTTAATACTTTGAAGTTGGGATCGATGTTAATGGCGATTCCTTCTAATGTTACTAAGGAGCGAATAATTAGGGCGTAGTAGGCAGGTACGCGGAAGGGAAATTCATACATTAAAGCCGAAAGCTGGTCGGTGATGCTTTTAAAGTTCATTTCTGCGACTGTGGCAGATAGGGCATCGTTGAAGACGGCAGCAAAGGCGGGGATGATGGGTGTGAGGTCGGTGTCGGGGGTTAAAAATTCGAGTTTGATGTAGTCTTGCCCTAAGCCTTCAAAGTCTCGATTTACTAGGTGTACGACGGCTTCGATTAAGCCGTAGCGTTGTTGACGCTTGACTTCGCTCATCATGCCAAAGTCGAGGTAGACGAGTTTGCCGTCTGGACTGGCTAAAAGGTTTCCTGGATGGGGGTCGGCGTGGAAAAAGCCGTGTTCTAGTAGTTGCCGGAGGGAACATTGAACGCCAACTTCGATGAGGTGGGAAGCGTTTATGCCTTGTTTCTGCATTGCTTCCAGGTTGGTTAGTTTGGTTCCGGTGATCCATTCCATTGTGAGGACGCGACGGCGGGTGTATTCCCAGTAAATGCGGGGAATGTATATGTCTGGGATGTTGCCGTAGAGTTGTTCAAAGCGTTCGGCGTTTTTTCCTTCTTGGATGTAGTCCATTTCTTCAAAGATGCGGGCGCCAAATTCATCGAGAATGGCTACTAGGTCGCTTCGCAGGTATTGGAAGGTTTTTTTTGCCCACGCTGCTAAACCTCGCATGATGTATAGGTCGAGGGCGATTTTTTGTTGGAGGTCGGGTCTTTGGACTTTGACGGCGACGGTTTCTCCGGTTTTGAGTTTGCCTTTGTAAACTTGTCCTAATGAGGCGGCGGCTAGTGGTTGGGGTGAGAGTTCGGCGTAAATTTCGTCGGGATGGGCTCCTAGTTCTTCTTCGATGAATCTGTAGGCTACTTCGTTGGGGAAGGGGGGTAGTTGGTCTTGGAGATGGGTGAGTTCTTCTAGGTATGTTGGGGGTACTAGGTCGGGGCGGCTGGAGAGGGCTTGTCCGATTTTGATGTAGGCGGGGCCTAAGTTGGTGAGGAGTTGTTTTAGCTGGATGGCGCGTTTTTGTTGGTTTTGGTTAATTTTTCCTAAGCGGCGATCCCACCAGAGGCTGAGGGCGAAGATCGTGGAAGGCCAGACGATCGCTATACAACGCCACCAAACTAGGAAGGGTCGTCTGCGATAATGTTGGGCGATCGCTTCCGGATCGTAAGGTATGGTTTGGGTTTCGGCTTCTGGTGCAACTGTTTGGGCGCGTTTTTGGGGCGCTGGTGAGATGGTTGCAGGTTCGGCGATCACTATTGGCTTGTCCACTGGTGTTTTGTCCTTGTTGGTGATTGGGTGATGTGTGGTTTCGCGATCGCCTTCAGTATCAAGTATGGGCGAAGCTGGGAATACCGTCTTAGGATTCATGAATTTTTTATATGAGTCTGGGCGGACTTATGTTAAACATTGTAACAATTGCCCAGGTTAGGCTATTTATTTATATATTTCCAATATCAGAATTTCTTAGAAAATCGGGCAAGCGTGGTTTTCCGTCTATGATGGGGTGATTTCTAGACAAGACAAAAGGTGCGGCTCAGAAAAACTCTGTGTCAGTTTTTCTTTTTTCTGGAAGTCTCTTAAACTTAACGGTGGTAGCGGTTCGTCGAGAAACCTTGAATTGCAGGCTGATTGCCTTATGTTACTAGGATTGCGGATTGAAAATTTTGCTTTGATTGACCGTCTGGAACTGGCTTTTGGGGCTGGTTTAAATGTGTTGACTGGGGAAACTGGGGCGGGAAAGTCTATTATTCTAGATGCGATTGATGCGGCGTTGGGGGGTAAGGTTACTAGTCGATCGATTCGGACTGGGACTCAACGGGCTTTGGTGGAGGCGACTTTTCAGTTAAATTCTAGTGTAGCCCAGTGGCTGAATCAGGAAGAAATTGATTTGTTGGATGAATATTCTGTGGTTTGTAGTCGTGAGATGTCTACTAGTCAGGAGGGTATCTTACGTAGCAGTCGATCGCGAATTAATGGGGTATTAGTAAATAGGCAACAGATGGAACAGTTGCGATCGCGTTTGGTAGAAATTACTGCTCAAGGTCAAACTGTTCAAATTGGACAAACGGCTATTCAAAGGGAATATTTGGATAGTTTTGGTGGTGCGGGTTTGATTGAGCAACGTCAAAAGGTGAATGCAGCTTTTCACGCCTGTTCTCAAGCACTTTCGGCTTTAGAAAATCGTCGCCAGTCGGAACAAATGCGGTTGCAAAAGTTAGATTTGTTGGAGTTTCAATTGCAGGAATTAAGTGCGGCTAAACTTAACGATCCTGATGAATTGGAGTCTTTAGAACAAGAACGTAGCCGATTGTCTCATGTTGTGGAGTTACAAAAACAAAGTTACCAGGTTTATCAGGCTTTGTACCAAAATGATGAGGATGCCCAAGCTGCTGCTGATATTTTGGGAGAATCTGAGGCTACTTTAAGCAATATGGTAGGTTATGATTCTAGCTTACAACCAATTTTAGATCTGGTAAGTGCTGCTTTGGCTCAGGTGGCGGAAGCTGGGAGACAAATTAATAATTATGGTGCTTCTTTGGAGGCCGATCCCGAACGGTTGGAAACTGTGGAACAGCGGATTCGCCAATTAAAGCAAATTTGCCGGAAGTATGGGCCTAGTTTGCCGGATGCGATCGCTTATCAACAGGGTGTGGAAGCGGAATTACAAGAACTTAAAGGTGGTGGTCAGTCTTTAGAAATTTTAGAAAAAGTTTACCAAGAAAAAAAGGCTATTCTGCAAGAATGTTGTCATGCTTTGACAGAGTTAAGGCTAGTTGCGGCGAGAAAATTAGAAGAGCGTTTAATTGAGCAATTAAAGCCTTTAGCAATGGAAAAGGTGAAGTTTCAGGTGGAAATTACGCCGATTACTCCTACTGCTAATGGTGCAGATAAAATTACGTTTCTTTTTAGTCCTAATCCTGGGGAACCTTTGCATCCTCTGACGGAAACTGCTTCTGGGGGTGAGATGAGTCGGTTTCTTTTAGCTTTTAAAACGTGCTTTTCTATGGGTTTGGTGGGAACACTAGTATTTGATGAAATAGATGTGGGTGTTTCTGGTAGAGTGGCAGCGGCGATCGCGCAAAAACTCCATCA
The DNA here is from genome assembly GCF_015207735.1 of [Phormidium] sp. LEGE 05292. GTDB lineage: Bacteria > Cyanobacteriota > Cyanobacteriia > Cyanobacteriales > Aerosakkonemataceae > Floridanema. The sequence continues at coordinate 11,300 of NZ_JADEWG010000144.1, read as the reverse complement.
AATCTCACAATACCATCAAGTTTTATGTGTTACCCACCAACCTTTGGTTGCGGCTATGGCCGATCGGCATTTCCGAGTGGATAAACAAGTTATTGATAGCCAAAACGGAGCAAAAAATGCTCTGGCTTCTGATATTCGGACTGTGGTGCGAGTGAGTTGTTTAGATAGTCATTCTACTCGGAGTCACGAATTAGCTCAATTAGCTGGGGGTGATTCGGCTACGGAAGCGATCGCTTTTGCTGAATCCTTGATAGCCGAGGCAGACTTAAAAAGGAAAGACAAAGGCAGTCGTTACAACTTATAATTCAACCAGAAGCGCAACCGAAAAAAGTTAAATAAATCTTAACAATTTAACCAAAATTTAAGGAGGTTAACAATATTTACTAACAAAGTAAGTTTATTCAGTCTCACAATTTAAAAGATTGTCAAAAAAGTAAGCATTTGCTAGTTGGAATTATGTCTTATTCTCACTACAATCTACCATTCACAGAATCAACTACTAATGTAATTGATGTCAAACCATACGTGGAAAAACAGGGTGTAAATCCAATGCTTGAAGTTACTAACGATCGGGATAATGAACGGTTAATAAAGCACACTCAGAGGTTTAAAATAGGAATGTCTGAGCCAATATATACGATTGATTGTGTACCATATAAGCGACAATCTAATAACTCCAAAAACCAAGAATTACAAAAGCTTGATAGCAATAGCAATCAGATAAAGTCAAATGTTACTGACGCTATTCCTCAAGAAAATGTATGGCAAAAAATCGAAACTTTTATTGATGAGGATAATATTAATGATATTGAATATCCCAAAAATCAGAATGGTTATAAAGCATACGAAAATGAGTTAAATAATTTGGGAAAAGCAGAGGAAGTCAAAAATCAAAATGGTTATCAAAATTTTGATGTAGAAGGTGGTTTTATTCAGAGTTGTTGGGATGAGCCTGAAAATGGATATTTTTTGGAAGAAAGTGCGATCGATCCCGACAATCCCATAATTGAAATAGTAACCGGAAGTAATGGAGTAGAGATTAAAAATGAGATTAACATTAGACAAAATCAAGTAATTGATGTTACTGCTGAAGCGATAATTGATGTAATTAGTAATCAAATGGATGATGAAATAATTGATGTAATTAGTAATCAAGTGGATGATGAAATAATTGATGTAGTTAATAATCAACTAATTGATGTAATTAGTAATCAAGTCAATGAAGAGGATATTCAACCGTTTAAGCCAGAAGTTGATCTAGGGAATTCTTATGAGAAGAATCGGGTTCCAGGGGGTGCATTAGCCACAACTAAGGGGTCATTTTCCGCATTTCTGGCTCCTTTAAATAAAGAATCTTTTCAGGAAGCAGTTAGAGAAGTTTACGACAAGCTTAGTACAGTAAATGACACCCTGACAATGGTAATTCATAGTGAGGGTATGGAAAATGTGCTGCAAGAAATGTTGCAAAGTATTGCCTTAAAAACAGGAGAATTATTAGCAGCCGATCGCACAACAATATTTTTATTAGATGAAGAAAAGAATGAATTGTGGTCAATTTTAGCCAAAAATGATGGTGTTGGAACTTTAGAAATTCGCATCCCAGCTGATAAAGGAATAGCAGGCGAGGTAGCCACCTTTAAGAAAGTCGTAAATATACCATTTGACTTTTTTGACGACCCCCGTTCTGTAGAATCAAAAAAAACGTATGAAAGAACAGGCTATCGGACATATACAATGTTAGCCTTACCTCTGTTAAATGAAGCAGGAGATTTAGTTGCAGTTGTCCAGTTGCTTAATAAATTGAAATCCACCAATGATGGGACAAAACCTTTAAAAGACCGGATTGATTTAGCCGGATTTACTCAAGAAGATGAAAAAGTTTTTGAAGAATTTGCTCCTTCAATTCGGCTAATTTTAGAAAGTTCTCAGTCTTTCTATGTAGCAACTCAAAAACAACGGGCAGCTGATGCTTTAATGAAAGCTAATCAAGCCTTAAGTCAAAGTAGCTTAGACTTAGAAGAAACCCTAAAACGGGTAATGGATGAAGCTAAAAAATTGATGAATGCAGACCGTAGTACCTTGTGGTTAATTGACCATGAAAAAGACCAATTATGGACAAAAATCCCCATTGCTGGTGAGTTAAAAGAACTGCGACTTCCCAGAACAGCAGGCTTTGCGGGAATGGTAGCAGAGTCAGGTGAACCACTAATGATTCCTTTTGATCTTTATGATGATCCTCGTTCCGTAGTTTCTAAGCAAACAGATCCAAAAACAAATTATCGCACCTGTAGTATGTTGTGTATGCCAGTGTTTAATGCAGATGGCGAATTGATTGGTGTGACGCAATTAATTAACAAGAAAAAACAAGGAGAATGGCCCGAATATGACCCAGCTAATTGGCCAGAAGCACCAGAATGTTGGAAAGCGAGTTTTAATCGCACCGACCAAGAATTCATGCAAATTTTTAATATTCAAGCTGGTGTAGCATTGCAAAATGCCAAACTGTTTGATGAAGTAAAACAACAACAGCAAATGCAGCGAGATATTCTCCGCAGTTTATCAAATGGAGTACTTTCTACAGATAAAGCGGGTTGTGTAATTGCTGCCAATGAAAGTGCTAAAAAATTGTTAGGTTTGAGTGAAACTGAAAAAGTGGAAGGAACACCAGCTTGGGATTTGGTAAAAATTTGTGGTAAGGAAGGATTACAACAAGAAGAAGATAATAAATTCCGTTCTTGGTTCCAAGCAGCTTTAGAAGCAGTTGAAGAGAGAAAGCGCCAACAGTATTATCCAGACCAAGTTTTACAGTCAACTAAAGACGAAAAACACAGCGTTAATCTGTCGATTAATACCATCTTAGATGTGAATGATGCTAGCAAAGTTCGCGGCGCTTTAGTGGTAATGGAAGATATTAGTCATGAGAAGCGATTGAAGAGTACAATGTATCGTTACATGACTCAAGAAGTAGCGGAACAATTGCTAGCTAGAGGCGATGATTTCAAGATGGGAGGCGATCGCAAAGAAGTTTCCGTTCTTTTCTCAGATATTCGCAGTTACACCACTTTAACTGAAAGTATGCAAGCAGAAGAAGTGGTACAAATGCTGAATGAATACTTCGAGTTAATGGTAGAAGCTGTTTTTCAACACAAAGGTACCTTAGACAAATACATTGGCGATGCTATTATGGCGGTTTTCGGTGCTTTTGTACCCTTAGAAGATCATGCTTTAATGGCAACAAAAACCGCTTTAGAAATGCGTTATCGTTTAGCGAAATTTAATGCAAATCGCCGGGAAAATAATTTGCAGGAAATTAAGATTGGTATTGGCATAAATTCCGACGTAGTAATTAGCGGTAATATTGGTTCCTCACAAAGGATGGAACTGACTTCGATCGGTGACGGTGTTAACTTAGGTTCGCGTTTAGAAAGCGCCAGTAAACAATATGGTTGCGATATTATTATCAGCGAATATACCTTTGCTAAATGTCAATCAGAAGTCTATTGCCGAGAATTAGACTACATTCGTGTTAAGGGCAAAACGCAACCCGTCTCAATTTATGAATTAGTCTGCATGACAGACAATATGGGTTCAGTTCCTGATTGGAGAAAACAACAAATAGATATTTACCAAAAAGGACGGCAATATTACTTGCAGAAGGAGTTTAGATTAGCACAAAACGAATTTGGCAAAATAGTCGAAGAACTGAACTCCAGAAAAATGAAAGACAAAGCATCTGAAATGTATTTAGAACGGTGTCAATATTGGCTGACACACTCTGAAGAATTAGAAAACAAATGGGATGATGGTGTTTGGAGTTTAACAGAAAAATAAATTAACCTGAAATTATGTCCGGTGACATCGGTAGTATATATTGCCGAATTGTAGGGGCGGGTTTAGCCAAAAATTGTCGGCTTCCACAAACAATATCTGCACAAAACCTGCCCCTACCATACAATATCGATGCAACTTAAGTAATCTAGTTTTAAATTGCCACTAGCTGAGAGTCATCTTCTGTTAATTGCCAATTAGCTGCATCACCAAGAGTTTGCAAGCGATCGATCGCTTTATCTATCACCTCTAAACCATGATCTAAACTGTCAATTACACTCAATTGTCCGCGCAATTCCGAAGCATTGGGAAAACCTTTCGCATACCAAGTCATGTGTTTTCTTGCTTGACGAATTCCCCTTTCTCCTTTATATTTCCAAAGTGCGCGTAAATGATCTTTAGCGCATTCTAACCTTTCAATTGCTGTTGGTGGTTCCTTAAGTTTTCCCGTTTTCAAAAAGTAGTCAACTTCGCCAACTAAAAAAGGATAACCTAGCGTTCCTCTGGAACACATTACCCCATCTGCGCCCGTTTCTGACAAACAACGAACCGCAGCTTCGACAGAAAAAATATCGCCATTTCCAATTACCGGAATTGACAAAACTTCCTTAACTTTGCGTATCCATTCCCATTTTGCAGGGCCAGTATAACCTTGGGCGCGAGTCCTACCATGTACGGTAATCATTTGTGCGCCAGCATCTTCCATGCGTTTAGCAAATTCTAAAATAGTAATCTCTTTATCTGACCAACCAATGCGAGTTTTAACTGTTACTGGAACATTGACAGCTTTCACAACTTCGCGGACAATTGCTTCTGCTACTTCTGGTTGTCTTAATAAAGAAGAACCACCGCCATTTTTAGTAATTTTATTAACAGGACAACCCATATTAATATCTACTGTATCCGCCCCTTCTTCTACTGCTTTAATAGCTGCTTCGGCTAAAAAATCTGGGCGGCAATCAAATAATTGAATACTAATTGGTCGTTCGCCTGGGTCTACCTCCATAATTTGAGGTAGTTGTTTAACATAATGTAAACCTGTGGCATTAACCATTTCGGTGTACATCATTGAGTCTGGGGCGTAGCGACGTACTAAGCGACGAAATACCAAATCAGTAACACCGGATAAGGGTGATTGTAGCACCCGACTTTTAACTTCAAAAGTGCCAATTTTTAAAGGTGTTGATAGTCTTTCTTGGAGATTGGGAGATAAAGACAACATATAAACTGTAAGGGAAACTAGCCTTTCTATTGTAGATGAAGATTAGGTATGTTGTGGCATTATAGCGATATTTAGGTTAGCGATGAAGTGCAACAACGTACTTTTTTTTATTCTGGCAATTCGCCAAATCTTTAGCGGTATTTAGCTAATAATTCTTCTGCTTGTTTTGACCTTTCTTCTGCTGTTAAATAGCGATCGCCTCGATCGTCAAACTAGTATTTGATCGTTGAAGATGACGATCGCATTGCCAAACCATTAGCCGAGTATTTAAGGCGACAACACCATCTTGACTTTTGCTGTGTAAAGTAGAATCACTCTGTACTTATTTTTATTCTGAAAAATCAATGAACAAGGTTGCAAAAGTTACTATTTCCTTCTGGATCATGAAGATCATCGCCACAACACTCGGCGAGACGGCTGGTGACTTTATCTCAATGTCTCTTGGGCTAGGGTATTACGTAGCCTTTGCGGTAACATTTTCCATTTTGGCTATTCTCCTATTTTTTCAAATTCAATCCGATAGATACCGTCCTGCCCTTTACTGGCTGGCTATCATTGGGACAACCACAGCTGGAACCGAAGTTTCAGACTTAATGGATCGGTCTTTCGGGTTGGGCTACGCAGCAGGATCGCTTATCCTGGTAGCTGGTCTCCTGAGCGTTCTTGCCATCTGGTACTACCGGGATCGGGATCTGAGCGTTTATCCGATCGTGAAGAAAGACGCAGAGATTACCTATTGGCTGGCTATCGTGTTCTCCAACAGTTTAGGAACGGCTTTTGGTGACTTTCTGACAAGCAACTTAGGACTGAGCTATATTCAAGGTGCATTAGTGACAGCCAGCATTATTGGTATTGTTATTGCCCTTCACTACCTAACCAAGTTGAGTGATATTCTCCTATTTTGGATTGCGTTCATCTTCACACGCCCGTTTGGAGCCACTTTTGGAGATTTTCTGACTAAACCAGTCAAAGATGGTGGTCTATCCTTGTCAAGGGGCTATGCTTCAGCGATCGCCTTTATCCTGCTGGCAGTTATCCTGTTCTTTTCCATGCCAAAGAAGAAAAAAGTGCGCGATCGAATTGAGTAGTGAATTGGTAATATTTGGATAAGTAAATAGCAAAAATCTCTCCCGAAGCTTCAGCTAATTTTAAAACTTATTGCAAGTTTTCACTATGAGTAATCAACCGATCGGCATTTTGAAACCAATTACAACACCAGATGAAGATTTGGCAGCTTGTTTAGGATAGAAATCCCAGTACTATAAAGAGAGGTCGTCATTAATTTGCTAGTTTTATATTAAGGCCAAAGTGCGATTGCTTTTTTGTATTTAGTTTGGAAAAGCGGTTAGATTAAAAAAGAGCGATCGCAATAATCACTTATCTCACTAATTTATGATTCCTGATTCTCCCGCCATGTAAAAATAATTTGTTCATCTGCCTGTCTAAACTCAATATTAAACTTATCAAACACAACTTCCCTTCCCAAAAGTAATTGCTCGCCGCCAGTATTACTTTGTAACCATGCCACAGGAGCCATAAAACTGTGTTCATCAATTGTCATTTCGACATCTCGCGTCACATATTCTACAACACCTCCTATAGTTTCTGCTATTAATTTTGATTCCGCATCAGCTAAAGTCAAACCTAAATCTTGACCCACTTTTAACGAAATTAAACTTACTTCAGCACCCGAATCTACTAACATTGTTGTTGTAATTTCTATATTTCTATGCTTCAGTTTTACGTGATAATCTGGCAACCAATTATGACGAGTAACTGCCCGAAAGCGAATTGGTAATATTTGAATAGAAGCAACATATCGGGGAACTAAGTAAATAGCAAAAATTTCTCCCGAAGCTTCAGCTAATTCTAAAACTTCTTGCAAATTTTCGCTATGAGCAATCAACCGATCGGCATTATAAGCAACATATTGGTTTTTATAATAATCTAACAACATTGAGCGGTTGCGATTCAACCACTTCAGCATTTCACGACTTTCTTCGGGAGAAGGAGTTTTGCTCATAGATTTTTCCATCGATCGAGTGATAGTAGCGATCGCCTAAAGTTCCCCAGATGATCCACTTCCAGTTTAGCAATTATTCAATTTGCTCTCTAAAATTAAGATCGCGCTCCTTCCTCTCTTCTCTTCGCGTCCTTTGCGTTCTTTGCGGTTCAATAAAAAAAGAGCGATCGCAAAAGATCGCCCCAAACTCATACCAAAGTCAATTAGGAGGAAAAAACCTAAACTTTTGCCTCTTCTTTCACCAACTTATCCCAACCCAAATCCTTCAAATTATTATTCCGACGCAGTGGACGAGTTACCAACTCTAAAATATCCCTAGCATTAGTAAAACCGTGAATTTGAGCGAAAGTAAACTCAACCGACCACTTAGTATTAATACCCCTAGCTTCCAAAGGATTAGCATGAGCCATACCAGTAATTACCAAATCTGGATTCAACTCATAAATCCGTTGAATTTGATTATAATTATCCGGCTTTTCCACAATCCTTGGTAGAGGAACACCCATTTCCTGGCAAGTCTTTTCTAACATTGCCAACTCAGCAGCTTGATAACGTTTGTCCATGTAAGGAATGCCAATTTCAGGACAAGTCATGCCGCAGCGAATTAAGAAACGAGCTAAAGAAATTTCCAGCAAATTATCGCCCATGAAAAAGACAGATTTGCCGCGAATTAATTGGATATAATCTTCTAAATTTTCCCAAATTTGTTTTTCTCTTTCTTCTAAACCTTTCGGCTCAATACCAAACACCGAGCAAATTTTTTCAATCCAAGCGCGGCTACCATCTGGACCGATCGGGAATGGCGCACCAATCAGTTTACACTTACGACGACGCATTAAAGTAGTAGCAGTTCGACTCAAGAAAGGATTGACACCAGCGACATAATACCCTTCTTCCAAAACTGGCAATTCAGTAAATCTTTTTGCAGGCAACCAACCGGAAACCTTAATTCCTTGCTTCTTCAATTCTAAAGTTAGCTGAGTAACAACTGGATCGGGCAAAGAACCGAACAAAACTAAAGGCGGATGATCGACATATTCCGATTCTTCGGCTTGCACTTCTTCTTTCTTTTTACCAAAGTTTAGTAGTTTAGCGATCGCATTCCGTTCATGCTTCTCCGCTTCCACCACCGGAGTTTTATCAGGACAACGAGCCGCCATTGCAGCCAAAACGGTATCTTCCCCTTGAGTGAAAGCGTAATCCAAACCGTTAGCGCGTGCAACTACGATCGGAATTCCAATTTCAGCTTCCAACTTGGGAGCCAAACCTTCCAAATCCATTTTGATAATTTCGGTCGTGCAAGTGCCGATCCAAACAATTACACTAGGATTGCGATCGCGCTTAATTTGCACGCACAACCGCTTCAACTCCTCATAATCATTCAACTGAGCCGAAATATCCCCTTCTTCCAACTCTGCCATTGCGTAGCGAGGCTCAGCAAAAATCATCACCCCCATCGCATTTTGCAGAAAATAGCCACAAGTCTTAGTTCCAATTACCAAAAAGAAACTATCCTCAATTTTTTGGTACAACCAAGCCACACAGCTAATCGGGCAAAAAGTGTGGTAATTCCCAGTTTCGCAATCAAAATTCAGCCCTTCAGGTTGAGCCACAGTCATAATAACCTCTTTTCTTAAAGTTATGCCAAGTAGAAATGTGTGGACAAGGGGACAAGGAGATGGGGAGATAGGGGGAAAATAATTTAACTAACTATCTCTTCAACTCTCCCTACCTCCCTACCTCCCTACCTCTTCTGCCTTCTGCCCTCTGCCTTCTGCCTTTTTAAAGAGCGAAACTTGAGCCAGACTGGGAAATCACCCCAGCTTAACTATTTCCACTCATCATCTAGACTGTTTTGATTCGGATCGGCAAAAGGATCGAAATCTAAACTAGCAAAGGCATCTTCCTCTTCATCGTCAGAGTTTTTCTCTGTATTAGAGCCAAAATCATCTAGGGAAAGATCGCCAAAGTCCGCCAGAGACTCCTCACTTAACTCTTCAGTTTCACTACCCCAGACATTTCCGCTAAAGTCGGAATCTGAAGTGTCGCTGAGTTCTTCAGTATCAGTGGTGTCGCCAAAGGCATCTAGCGATATATCAGCAAAGCCTTCATCGCTTTCGTCATCGCTCAGTTCTGTCAAAGACTCATCATCACCGAAATCACTGATTCCAATATCATCCAACCCATCCGCACTGGATTCTTCAACAGCAAGACTCGATTCATCGTCCAAATCATCGAGATCCATCTCTTCTAATCCGCTTTCCTCATCCTGGAGTGCTGTGGCGGCGGCGAATATCCCAGCACCTGCGGCTGCTCCACCAACTGCGGCGATACCGAGTACTGCTGCATTAGAACCAGATTCTTCTGGCGCTGAGAAGTCGGACAAATCATCTAATTCCGATTCTACTGGCTCTTCAATTGCAGCAGGTTTCGCAGCAGATGGCGCTGTCGGTGCAGCTTTCGTGGGTGGACGTTTCCCCAAAACTACATCCGGGTCAAAATTCAACTCCAAAACCTCAATCAGAGAATCTGGATCGGAGTTGAGCTTGGAAAACGGCAACATCAACTGGGCCAATTTTGGCTCCAGTGCATTCAGAACCCCCAGGATGAGGTAAGAAGAAGGTCGCCGACCCCCATCTGGTGTTTTAACATTTTCTACTTCCATTTGTAGAGCCAGCCAAGAATGATTTAGCTGGTAGTATTGCAGCCATTTTTGTTTTAAAGCTGATGTGAAGTCATCAAAAAAAGCCACTGATCTTCTCCCTCATCCTGATAGCTAGAAATTTCTAAACCATCATTAAGTCTAGTTCTTCTTCCTGCGTCTTGATCTGTGGTTTTGTCGGATTTAAGTAAAAATCTGATAACAGAGCGAACAAATCCCTGTCTGGAGAGTCATTTGGGACGACTCCTTCAGGACGAGCCAAAATTTGATCTGCAATATTCAGGTAATAATCGCACACATAATTTAACGAAGGGTCTTTCTCTGCCATTTCAAACAGCGTTTTGCCCTTGACGCGAGAAACTCGAATATCTTCAATTAAAGGCAGCACTTCCAACACTGGCATCGGCACTGATTCGACGTACTTTTCAATCAAGTCTCGCTTGGAAGTACGATTGCCAATTAATCCAGCAAGGCGCAATGGATGAGTCCGAGCTTTTTCCCGTACAGATGCGGCGATGCGATTAGCGGCGAACAAGGCATCAAAACCGTTGTCTGTGACAATCATGCAGTAATCAGCATAGTTGAGGGGGGCGGCAAAACCACCACACACCACGTCACCAAGAACGTCAAACAAAATTACATCGTATTCGTCAAAGGCGTTCAGTTCTTTGAGTAATTTAACTGTTTCGCCCACAACGTAACCGCCACATCCGGCACCAGCAGGAGGCCCACCAGCTTCTACACAGTCAACGCCACCGTAGCCTTTGTAAATTACATCTTCGGGCCAAACGTCTTCGTAGTGGTAGTCTTTGGCTTGCAGTGTATCTATGATTGTGGGAATTAAAAAGCCTGTGAGGGTAAAGGTGCTGTCGTGTTTGGGGTCGCAACCAATTTGTAGGACTTTTTTGCCCCGTTTGGCAAGGGCTACGGAGATATTACAACTTGTTGTCGATTTGCCGATTCCGCCTTTTCCGTAAACTGCAAGTTTCACGCTTGTGTTCTCCTTAAATGGTGCTTGATCAAACTCTGGGAATTTTATTCGCTGCTTGAGGGCGAGTTTTTTTAAGCTGTTTGACTGCATTATTGACCAACTTTGGCACAAAAGAAAGAGGCTTTCACAACAAATAGCTATTTAATCAAGAGTATTTTGGTTCTAAAAGCAGATTTTAGATAATAAAAGTCTATAAAAGTCTCTCAAGTTTTAAAAACATCTTACTAATAGTTTTATGTTTTAATTTTTGTTATTTAGGTACAAAAGGCAAAATAAAAAAATCCTCCTTAAGAGGATTGTAGGTCTGGAAAAACCTAATCAATAAGGGCGATCGCTTTTCAGGTATTGCCAACAATACTTGCCATCACTGGAATAACTCGAAATCAGTCCGTTTAATTTGATGGGTAAGTAGCGATCGATCAATCCTTAGAGCCGTTTCCCTTAACTGTCCAGAATTTTCGTAAATTATTATTAAATATTGAAGGGGACCGCCATCGACTGGGGACCGCCATCGATTGGGGACTGGGAGAGTTTTGAGTTAAAAACTTTCCCTTGTCCCCTTGTCCCCTTGTCC
>NZ_JADEWG010000143.1 GCF_015207735.1 [Phormidium] sp. LEGE 05292 | reverse complement strand
TCCCCTTGTCCCCTTGTCCCCTTGTCCCCCTGCTACTTAACTTGACTGTCACCAGTAGGTAAAAAGATAGTAAATACCTCACCTTGTTCGGGACGTTCTCGCACAATTAGCTTACCGCCTAAAGCCTGAAAAAGGCTTTTTGTCACATCATGACTGAGACACAAACTGCCAGTTTCCGGCTGAAATGTGAGCAATTGACCAATCAATTTTCGCTTAGAAATATGATTAGTCGTCTCTTTCTTGTCCCGATTAGCATCTAAACCATTTGTTTGGGTTATTAATTGCAACTTTAACTGATTTCCTGCTGGCATTACCTGTACTTGGATATGACTACCTGCTGGTAAACTACGGGTAAAGTTATCGATTAAACTAGTAAGAATTCGCTCCAACATTGTCGGATCGCTAACTACTGGTGGCATTTGCTGCGGTAATAACACATCCAAAGTTTGACTGCGACGCAAAGCTTGTTTTTGCCAACGAGGAATACTCTCTTGGAAAACTTGCGACAATGAAGTAGTAGTTAAATAAACAGGTGTTTCTCCAGCATCGGCGGTTTCCATTTCTGCTGCTTGAAACAGTAATTCCATTCTTTCTATTTGTTCAGTACATTCATGATCGATTACTTCTAATCTTTTAATAACATCTGGAGCTAAATCTTTCCGTCTTAACAACAACCTGGTGAAAGTGCGAATTGTAGCTAAAGGCGTTTTTACTTCATGAGCAAATGCTTGCAATAATTCTACTTCATTAGAATTTAAATTCTGAATTTTAGCTTTAGAATTTAGCGAAGAATCAGGATATTTTTCAGTTTGGATTTTGGATTTTGCATTGTCATGAAGTTCCTGTTGATCTGGTTGGGGTAAATGTTTGAGTAACAGACGACTAAACTGCATAACAGTGCGGTAATCTGGGTCTTTGGGCGCAAACCGATGCACTAAAGAATCTAACTCGCCGATTTGATGGGGACAAGCTAGTAACATTCGCAATCTTAAAGAGTCCCAAGCTTGCTGCACCACGTCTGGCTCAAAGGAAAATAAGAAAGCGGGATTTCCTTGGCGATCGTCTCCCAAAACCATTACCAAACTAAAATTGGTAGTGAAAACCAGACAAAACTGTTCGGCAGCTAAAGGATCGCCGGGTAATAGAGGTAAAGAACTACTGCGATCGCTATTTTGGGTTTGCTTTTCTTTCGCAGGAGGTAGCTGAAAAGGCATCCAAGCCCAAGGCTTCCCTAATTGAGTCGAAAAAACCCAAGTGGGAAAATAGTGAGAGAGAGTTGGATCGCTCAAAATTGGCAAGGGGCCAGTTAAAATTAATCCTTGAGTTATAGATGATGCTTCATCTTCATTCAGAGAATTTTCATCAAATACCCAATTTGCACGGAGTAATTTTTCTAGGGCAGCGATCGCCCCAAACCACTCTCGTTCTGCTTTCAAATGTTGCCAGCCAACCTGACTTGTAGAAGATTGCTCAGTTTGAGTCTTCGCTCTCCCATCATTTGACAATACAACATCTAGCGCCGATTTCTCTGTCGTTTCGGCTAAAATTTCGCTTAAAGTTGGCAGCAACCATTTTTGCACAGATAATCACCCACCAAGACTTGTAACTAAACCAGCAGGATTCTTTCATCAGCCTATCAGTATATGTTATCTATCAAGGGGGGTAAAACCGAACCCTGGGTTATGGATTACCGTTTTTATGGATAAGTTGTAGTTTGATATAAATATTTTTGAGCAATTCTTAGGCAAATAGTTAATATTTTTTTGTTTCTATTCTAGCTAATCAATATTACCTTTCTCTCGATAGAGAGCTAGTTACACCTAAAGACTGATCAATAAATTAGCTAAAAATTACACTATAGGAAATGGAACTAATAATAAACATTTTCAACTAGATGTCTGCTTATTAGTTGTTTAGAAAAGCTTGTGCTTAAGGAGGAAGAAATGGCTTTAGGTAATCACAGACGCGCTGTTGGAGTTTTTAGTAGTTATCGGGCAGCAGAATTAGCCCTTCAAGATTTGAAAAATTCTGGCTTTCCAATGGATAGAGTTTCCGTAATTGCCAAGGATGCAGATAGAAATAGAGACCACATTGCAGGTGCGGAAGTCAAAGATACTCATGGCAACAAAGCTGATGAAGGTGCTGCTACAGGCGCGATCGCAGGTGGTACTTTAGGCGGATTAACTGGCTTGTTAGTAGGTCTAGGTGCATTGGCTATTCCCGGAATTGGCCCTGTAATGTTGGCGGGTGCTACTGCAACTGCGATCGCTACCACCCTTTCAGGAACAGCGATTGGTGCTGCGGCTGGTGGCTTGCTGGGTTCATTGATTGGTTTAGGAATCCCAGAAGAACGCGCTAGAGTTTACAACGATCGCGTAACTCGTGGCGACTATTTAGTAATTGTTGATGGTAATGACGATGAAATTGCTCGTGCTGAAGCAATTTTGCGTCGTCACAATGTTGAAGACTGGGGAATTTATGATTCCGATCGCAATATAGATCGAGATGTAAATCGCGAGTATGTTCACGATAGAGATGTAGATGTACGTCGTGACTACAGGAATGATACCGATCCTGATGTAATCATTGTCGATCGTCGCGATCAAGTAGTCGATCCACGCGATCGCACACTTTAATTTACAACTCAAACCAAAACAAAGTTTCTGATTAATAGACAAAACTCTTCTCACTTCAGTTAAAAACTAATGCCCTGAGTTTTGTCAATTAATCAACTAGATGTTTAAAATTTATCTTCTTTAGGAGCAGGAAAAAAATGAAAAAATTAACTCCATTTTTACTCACTGGTCTTTTAATGTTTGGTGCAGTTGCTTGTTCCGATAACGAAAAGACAACTCAAAATGCCCCTGACAGAACTAATCAAGCCCAAACTCAAACTCCCTCAGCACAGAATGTCCAAGATGCTCAAAATGATGCTCAAAGTCAAACTCGCAGAGATCAATTAAACTCTGATATTCGTGCACGCGAACAGCGTAATAATATCACTGGCGGTGATACCGATCGGGCTCAATCAGACCTAGAAAACGAAGTTCGCAATAAACTGGAAGCCAACATTCCCCGAAGTGAATTAACAATTGACGCTAAAAATGGTGCTATAACTGTAGCAGGAACAGTTGTCGATCAAAAAGATTTAGCAAAAATTGCACCTTTGGCACAGCAAATTAAAGGTGTCAAAAGTGTAGACGTTAAGGCAACAGTTGCCCCCGCACAAGCACAACCTAAAAACCAATAAGCTCAGTAAAGTAATCTTCAGATCACAAGAACCCCGTCTCCTTTAAGGAGACGGGGTTCTACATTTAATTTGAATCAATGGGTGATGATCAAGGTTAAGGAATGGGTAGAAAGGTAATTCGATCTTGATATTCAGTTTCAAAGGAGTATTTAGCAATCATAATTAATTCATTTATCGTTTCGCCAATCCCCATATCTGAATTCAGGATAAAATACCTGGAATATGACGATTTTGGGCGAGATGATCTGCGAGGTGAACGGGCATGGAACGGCGGTTATTGGTGACAAGAATACATTCATAAGTTTCGCACCAAATTAGTATTTCTGGATCTAAAGTGCCTTTCGGCGGTGTGGCAGGTTCTCCTACGACTTGAATCACTAACTCTAGTTCGCAGCGGCGGAGTTGTTGAGGGTAAAGAGGGTTAACATTTTCATCAATAAGATATTGAATTGTCATCTCTATTTTTGGGCTTTTTGGGTAGCTTTAATTTCCATCAATCTCTTAACTCCGGGGTGAGGATTTTTCCGTTGTTCTTCTCGCATTTTGTGACTCCACTCTAACCATTCAGAGATGTATTGACTGACTTTTTCTTTTTCGTGATGGTAATAGAGAATTGTGGCATAAACTTGTTCTAGAGTCACGGTGGGGTAGGTTTGAGCAATTTCTTCTGAGGTACGGACGCGGTAGATATATTCATATAAAATAGTTTCAATGCCGACTCGCGTACCTTTTAAACGAATGTCGTCGGGGGCTAAAAAATTAAAGTATTCTTCTAGCTGCATAAAGTTTCTCCTGGCAAAAAATACTTAACCGAGCAGTATTGGGTCTTACTCCTCATTCTTGCATAAATTCTAAATTCACAAACTTTTTAAAGCTGCTACTAATTTTTCCAGTTGAGAAGTTTCATGAGTTGCCATTAAGGAAATGCGAATTCTACTAGTAGGAACTGTTGGCGGACGAATTGCTGGGGCAAAAATTCCGGCTTCTTTTAACTTTATTCCTGCTACTAATGCAGTGGCGGCATCCTTCAGTTGTAAGCACAAAATTGCTGATTCTGAAGGTAATAATTTTAAGTTAGGTAATTGTTGAGAAATTAATTGTTTGAGAGTTTCTATATTTCGCCATAATTGGGCGCGACGTTCGGGTTCTTGTTGCACAATTTTAATCGCTTCTAGGGCAGCGGCAGTGTCAGCAGGTGATAATCCAGTAGTATAAATCCAAGTTGGAGCGCGATTACGCAAAAAGTCAATTAAAGTAGATGAACCTGCAACATAACCGCCTAAACTACCCAAAGCTTTACTTAATGTACCAATTTGAATTAGTGGGCGGTGAGTACAATTAAAATGTGTTACAGATCCCGCACCATTTTTGCCTAAAATTCCGGTGGCGTGTGCTTCATCAACTAATACCATGCAGTGAAATTTTTCGGCTAAGTCTAATAATTTTGGTAAGGGGCATAAATCCCCATCCATACTAAAGACAGTATCGGTAATAATTAAGCAACGGCGATATTTTTCTCGATGTTCTTTGAGGTGATTTTCTAATTCTGCTAAGTTGCAGTGGGCGTAATCAATTATTGTGGCACCACTGAGAATTGCACCGTTTTTGAGACTAGAGTGATTGTACCGATCGGAAAGAATTAAATCTTTTTTTCCGACTACAGAGGCGATCGCACCCAAGTTCGCCAGATACCCGGAACTAAATACAAGGGCATCTTCTGTTTGTTTCAAGGAGGCGATCGCTTTTTCCAATTCTCGATGTAGTTGGCGATGACCACTTAGTAAACGTGAACCTGTACTTCCAGTACCGAATTCTTCAGTAGCAAACATAGCCGCTGCAATTAAACGGCGATCCCCTGCTAAACCCAAATAATCATTACTGGCAAAGTTAATTACAGTCCGTCCTTCTAGTTGGACAATTGTACCAGGACGGCTGGAAATAGTCTGCTCAAAACGATACCAATCTGCACGATGAATTGTGGTAAGAGATGCTTCTATCCAAGCGTAAGGATCGATCGCCATTCGATTTTAAATGTTAAATTGAAGGTTAAACCCCACAGATAAAACTGGGGGCTTAAACTATTTTTATCGTATCTTAAATTACTGAGTAGCTAAACATTTACTAAGGTTACTTTTCTGAAGTGTCAGGTGGATTTTTAATCTGCTCATTCTTACCTTTAACTGGTGGTAGTTGTTCCACCAAGCCCATCTCAAAGGCAACATCAGGCAAATCTCCGGCTATATATTTACCAGGCTCAAACACCCGTCCCGGAGTGAAACAGTACTGCTTTAGTACCACCTCTTGACCAGCAGGAAACATTTCTCTAGACATTCTTCTTTCTAGTGGCATGGCTGATTCTCCAACAAATTTTTAGTATTATTCAATTGTGACAGGTAATATCTGAATCTGAGATGAAATTTTAGATTATTGCAGAGAGAGTAAAGAAAATATGTCATTTTGTTCTGTATACGGCCCTGTAAATTCTTGGCGTTTTGGTCGATCGCTTGGGATCGATCCTATTGGTACTATCTCCACCTGTTCTTTTGACTGCGTTTATTGTCAATTAGGGGCAATTGAACGGTTAAAAACCGATCGTCAAGTATTCATTTCCACCGAGCAAATTTTGCAAGATTTACTACCCTTTGCGCCTTGGGATGTAGATGTAATTACCCTCAGCGGTAGCGGAGAACCAACATTAGCATTAAATTTAGGAGAAATTATTGCCAAAGTTAAAGAAATGACTGCTAAACCTTTAGTAGTATTAACTAACGGCACATTACTAAAAGATCCTGAAGTCCGTGCAGCATTAAAATTAACAGACCGAGTAGCAATAAAATTAGATGCTGTCTCAGATGAACAATTGCGGCGCGTTAATCGTCCCGTAGCTGAGGTAAATTTATCGGAAGTTTGGCAGGGAATTCAACAATTTAGGGCTGATTATCCAGGTAAGTTAGCAGTACAAAGCATGATTTTATCGGCTTGGAATCAAGAAATTGAATCGGATTATATCAACCGAATGAAACTATTAATTCCTGATGAAATTCAACTCAACACACCTTCGCGCCCTAAACCTTTAACTCATCAATTAGATGCTAGAGGGAACAACCAAATAACAGATTGTGATTATCCAGTAAATAGCCTCAAGTGTGTTGATGCTGATTACTTAAAAACATTTGCCGATCGCATTCAGCAACAAACTGGTATTTCAGTTCGCTGGAAAATATCTGAATAAAGAAAGCAGAAAGAAAAGTTTTGAGGTTCAAAAATTTTTGCGTCAGATGAGATCCCCCCTAACCCCCCTTAAAAAAGGGGGGAATTGATTCAAAGTCCCCCTTTTTAAGGGGGATTTAGGGGGATCTCCTATGTGTTGCATTCTTTTTTTGAAATTAGTTTAAAACTCGAAACTTCTTTCGGCTGTCCAATGTCTGTCAGAAGATTGATATATTTTGACATTTTGTAAACCAGCTTGAGAAATTAGTTGATTGACCTCATCAAGAGTAAAAGCAGCATGGAGAGAATCAGCGAATAATTGTTTTTGGTGAGAGTCGTATTCTGTGCCGATACTTTCTACTAAAGCATCCAAAGTTTCTTGATTTGCAGGTCGAATTAAATCACGGATTAGAATAGCGCCTTGTGGTTTTAAAACTCGTTTAATTTCCTGCAAAAAAGGTAGGGGATCGGGTAAATGGTGAATTAAACTATTAGAAATTACCAAATCAAAATGTGCGTTAGGGTATGGTAATTCTTTGGCATTTACCAGTTCTAAAACAATCTGTTGTTGTAAACCTGCGTTTTTTATATGTTCAGTGCCGATTTTTAACATATTTTCTGCCAAGTCGATGCCTGTTACTTGCCATTGGGGACGTTGCTGGCAAAGCAATAAAGGAATTCTAGCGGTACCAGTCCCCGCATCTAAAACTGTAGCTGCTGTTGGCGCTAGTGCGATCGACCTTTGAGCAAAAGCAGCATTTACCTCCGTAAAATCCATCGCATCATAAGCAACAGCTTCTTCCCAACTATCCATAACTTCCGGTTCTAAAACTCGCTGCATTGGTGATTCACCTAAATCTCAATCTGACCTTAAATCTTTATTTTGGCGTAGCTGCTATTAATTCCTCAAAATTGGGGAACTATAAAATTAGGAGTGCGTTTTTTCTACGGAAATCGGATCGAGTTAACTTTTACTCAGTGATCTCAGTCATTCTCACAGAAGTAAAAGATGTGCATACTGCCAGGAGAGGACTTTTTCAGAGGTTGGAGATATGGATAGTCAGGGGTATCGGATATACCAAGAGGAAAACAAAATGCGTATTCCGAACAGCGAAAGAACTACGATCGCGCACCCGCTAAGCAAAGATTGGCAGGGTCAGGAAACGGAAACGTCAGAAAAACAGCCCAAATTTAACAAAGCAGTTCAATTAGTTGCACAAGCCACTGATTGCTATCAGAATCAACAATATAATGCGGCATTAAAATTTTTCCAACAAGCTCTTACTATTTATCGAGAAATAGAGTCTCGTTCGGAAGAGGGAGTAGTTCTGGGGAAAATTGGCAACGCTTTTTACGCTTTGGGTGATTATGTCAAAGCGATTAATTATTACCTGCAATGGTTGGATGTAGCTAGGGAACTTAAAGACCTCCGCGCAGAAGGATTAGCATTAGGAAATTTAGGCAATGCTTATCGCCACTTAGAAGATAATGTGAGGGCAATTGAATACCAACAGCAAAGTTTGGCAATTGCGAAGGCGGTAGGAGACGATCGCTCAGAGGTAGCGGCGCTAAATAATTTAGGATTGGCGTTTAAAGCATTAGGAAATTACGAAAAAACTGTCGAGTACCTGCAACAAAGTTTGCTGCTGATGCAGAAGTTACAAGATCGACAAGGAGAAGCGCAAATTCTGCGAAACTTGGGCAATGTTTTTTATGCTTTAGGAAATTACGCTCAAGCGATCGCTGCTTATCAACAAAGATTAGCGATCGCCAAAGATATCCAAGATGGTCGAGGCGAATTACAAGTACTCAGAAATTTAGCCAGTGCTTGCTATGCTGTGGGCGATCATTCTAAAGCAATTGAATATTACCAAATGCGGTTAGAAATTGCACGAAAAATTGAAGAACATCGCGTAGAAGAACAAACTTTAGGAAATTTGGGAGTTACTTATGAAGCGGTGGGAAATTTCGCCAAAGCAGTAGAATGTTATGAACAGCGTTTAGCTGTAGCTATTTTTATGCAAGATAGCCGAGTTGAACAGCAATCTTTGGGAAGTTTAAAAGTTGCTTGCTATGCAATGGGCGATTACGCCAGAGCGTTTAAATATCAAGAAATGCGGAATAATCCTTCCCAAAATTTCATCGGTAATCGCTAGATTTTCGCTTGCCTCATTCGTCTTTGACGACTTTTAAAGTTTTCAGAGTTGCATCTGCACAACCAGTAATTTCGCTGCCAATTGCCTGCATATTTAATAAATATTCAAGAGCATCTGGAGTAATTACTTCTCCCGGCATCAAGACTGGAATTCCTGGTGGATACGGACAAATTATTTCTGCACAAATTCTCGCTACTGCACGCTTTATTGGTAATGTTTCTGTTGCCGCAAAAAAAGCTTGTCGGGGGGAAAGTTTTGGCGTTTTTTTGTCAAAATAAAGTCGCGTACTATACATTGATTTGGAAAAATTAGCAAGTGATTTTTCTCGTAGATGCTCTTGAGCTAATTTCTGAAAAGATTGGACTAATTTTTCAATATCGGCTTGGGTGTTTCCTAAAGTAATAATAAAAGTCAGATGTTTTTCCGAGGAAAACTCAGCGATTACGCCCTGTTGAGCGAGCAAATCTTCGGAGGCAAATCCTGTTAAACCTAATTGAGAGACTGTCACAGTTAGTCTAGTACGATCGAGATTGACAAACCCTGCTGAAGGATTCAATTCCAAAACCGATAATTGCGGAATTTTACTAATTTCCTTTCTTGCTAAATCAGCAAGTTGTAAAGTGTGAGTCATTAACTCTTTGCCAGATACAGCCATTTGTTGTCGTGCTGCATCTAAAGAAGATAGTAACAAATAACTCGGACTAGAAGATTGAAGTAATTGTAAAGATTTCGTGATGCGATCGCGATCGATCCTCTCACCTTGAACGTGCAAAATTGAAGCTTGAGTTAAACTACTTAACACTTTATGAATTGATTGGACAGTTAAATCTGCATCTTTTGTTAAAGCAGCCGGAGGTAAATCTGGATGAAAAGAGAAATGGGGGCCATGAGCTTCATCAACTAACAGCGGAATATTATATTGATGGGCGAGATTAGCGATCGCCTCCACATCTCCACAAACACCATAATAAGTTGGATAAACCATCATTACCGCTTTCGCATCTGGATGTTCTTGCAAAGCATGAGCAACACCTTCCGGCGTAATACTGTGAGCAATACCTAAAATTCGATCGTATTCAGGTTGCACAAAAACAGGGATTGCACCCGCAAGAATCAACCCAGAAATTGCAGATTTATGCACATTGCGAGGCAAAATAATCTTTTCCCCATCCCCACAAGTTGCCAAAATTGCCGCAATAATTCCCGCAGTAGAACCATTCACCAAAAACCAAGATTCTGACGCACCAAACGCTGCCGCTGCTAGTACTTGCGCCTCCTTAATTACACCTTCAGGAGCCGCTAAATTATCTAAATTTGCCAACTCCGTCAAATCAGCCTTAAACACTTGAGAACCCAACAAATCGCGCATCTTTTGCGAAACTCCCCTACCCTGTTTATGCCCCGGAGTGTAAAAAGCCGCATGGTCATCTTCTACATAACCTTTAATCGCATCTAATAAAGGTGTTTTTACCTGAAAATTATGAGCAAACATTTAATATTTTCCCCTAAAAACCATAGTAATCCTAAATCAATCAGCAAAACTTCTTCTTCCTCTCCTTCTTCTCTTCGTGTCCTTCGTGTCTTCGTGGTTCAAAAAAATCTCTCTGCGTTCTCTGCGTCTGGAGCGGTTCAAAAAAAATCCAAAGTCATAAGACATAGCCAATCAGAGAGATGAAATAAAAGCCAAAAATTCCTACTTTTAACATAGTCAAACCACAGAATAAAAAAATGGTCAATCCTATTCCCAACCCCATCCCGCAACCAGACATCCCCAATCCCCTACCCGAACCCTATCCCCAACCGCCAGAACCAGTACCAGGGCCAATTCCCCAACCAATTCCAGGGCCAGCGCCAGAACCAGTACCAGGGCCAGTTCCTCAGCCAATCCCAGGGCCAGCACCAGAACCAGTACCAGGGCCAATTCCCCAGCCAGTGCCAGGGCCAATTCCCCAAACGGTTCCATAGCGTTTAAAATCAAATTTGCACCCAGTTTTTAACCTTGGAATAAGATGCTAAGAGCCGGAATCGTCGGACTGCCTAACGTTGGTAAATCTACTTTGTTTAACGCTTTGGTGGCAAATGCTAAAGCAGAAGCCGCCAACTTTCCTTTTTGTACAATTGAACCGAATGTCGGTGTGGTTGCTGTTCCCGATGAACGGTTAAATGTGTTAGCCAAAATATCAGATTCAGCGCAAATTATTCCCGCGAGAGTCGAATTTGTGGATATTGCGGGTTTGGTAAAAGGTGCTAGTGAAGGTGAAGGACTGGGAAATAAATTTTTATCCCATATTCGTGAAGTTGATGCGATCGTTCATGTAGTACGCTGTTTTGAAGATGATGATATTATTCACGTTGCAGGTTCTGTCGATCCAGCCAGAGATATTGAAATCATTAATTTAGAATTAGGTTTAGCAGATTTGGATCAAATTGGACGCAGGATCGATCGCACCACCAAATTAGCACGCACCAGCAAAGAAGCACAACTCGAATTAGAAGCATTAAAAAAGATCAACGAAGTTTTAAACGCAGGACAACCAGCCAGACAAGTTCCTTTAACCGACGAAGAAAAACAAGCAATTAAAGGTTTAGGTTTACTCACTAACAAACCAATCATTTATGCAGCAAACGTCTCCGAAGATGATTTAGCAAGCGGCAATGAATATGTAGAAAGAGTGCGCCAAATCGCGGCTCAAGAAAACGCTCAAGTAGTAATTGTTTCCGCGCAAGTAGAATCAGAATTAGTTTCTTTACCTGAAGAAGATCGAGCAGAATTTTTGGAATCTTTGGGAGTAGAAGAAGGCGGATTAAAATCTTTAATTCGCGCCACTTACGAACTTTTGGGATTAAGAACTTACTTCACAACCGGGCCAAAAGAAACTCGCGCTTGGACTATTCACGCCGGAATGTCCGCACCCCAAGCAGCAGGCGTAATTCACACCGATTTTGAGCGGGGTTTCATTCGTGCAGAAACCGTTGCTTACAAAGACTTGGTAACAAATGGATCGATGAATGCAGCGAAGGAAAAAGGTTTAGTTCGCAGTGAAGGTAAAGAGTATACGGTGCAAGAAGGCGATGTAATGTTGTTTAGGTTTAATGTGTAAATAATTATAGGTAAATTTAAGCATCATTAACATTTTCATAGATAGATCTAGAAGGGTAATCAATTTCTAGATCTACTGCAATCAATTCAAAACCATCATTATTCATCAGCCATATAAACCCAAGATCCCATATTTTCATCATCTGTACCCATAATTATTCCCCCATTCGCACCGGGAACAAGTTCGATCGCTTCCACTTTATGATAATCTAACCGATACAATGGAAAAAGATCGGGGTTTTGTCGAAATGAAACCTCATTTCCGTTCACTACAAACACACCTGCAACATATACAGCCGATGTAAATGGCCCATCATTTCCTGGATCGGTTGCCGAACTAATGAAAAGTACTCCTGTGCGATCGATTTTTAAATCAGAAATATGGCGCAACTGCGGAGAAATAGGCCAAGGAACTGTTAAACTTTTACTCCCCTTTAATTCAATATTACAACTCGGTAAATTCAGTATTCCCCAATAAATTATCCCAGGTTTTTTCCCTTTTCCTCGTTCTGCCCAAACAGCTAATAATTTACCTTCAATTTCCTGTACAGCAAATCCTTCAAAATTAGGTTTCTCAGGTAAATCTGGTAAATCAAATACTTTAAATAGAAAACTCTCACCCTTTCTTTCACCCAACCGGAAATAATATACTTTTCCCTTACTAGTTAAAGACATAAAAGAACTAGGCGAAGTGGGAACTGCTGTTATAGCTTCTAAGTCTGAACCAAAATATAAATCATACGATCCGTTAACAGAAGTAAAAGGAAAATATTCAATTTGATTCTTACCTTTAATACTAATAATTGCTAAACGAGGTTCATCTTTTCCTTTATTATCATGTACAATCAAGAAATCTAAAGAATTATCTTTTCTCTCAATCAAAGCCATTCCACTAATACCAAAATTAATTCCACCCCTGACAGGTCGCCATTGTTCTGCTACTACTCGTTGAGAATTTAGTAATAATATTACTAGTATAATCGCAGAAAATAATAAAATAACGAATCTTTTCATTTAATTTTGATTTATTTTATTTACTTGTCATTAGTCATTTGTTATTTCGCAACTACTAAACAACAAATGACCAATGAACCAATGACGATTGACAAACTTAAAATGATGCAGCGTAAGTCAATTCAAACTCACGAAAAATTGTCACACAACAAGAATTATTCGGTTGGTCTACTGTTTGAAAATCAATCTTACCACCAACCGTTGTAATTGGTCGTCTTAAGGGTTTGTTATCATATTGACTGCGTTCGCGAGTACTCCAATCCATTATGGTAGCGTCAAGATTATTTTGAATTTCTGCTGCTAACATTAACAGATCAAATTTATCTTTACTTAGCCCAATTATCGGAAATTCCATGATAATAAATTGGGTAATAATTGGTCTGGCATCGTTAGCAGTAACTTGGGTTTGGCAAGTACCAAATTCTAGATCGTAATGCTCAAAATGGAAAATTTCTTTGTACTCAGTAAAGCTCGTTTGGATGTCTTTAATCGCTTTATCAATCTGAGGGAATAGCCCTAAATTTGGATCGGATAGTAACTTACGAATGTTGGAAATTTCACTCATGGTATTGTTTACCTATTTAGGATATTGTTAAGGATGCTCTTTCTGCCAAGCTGGATTAGTAACTATTAGAATTACTCATCACTAGCTAGTTCTAGTTTTGTTACCAAAGCCTCTGTCAGTAACTCCTTAACTTTCTGTGTTTGATACCATTTTAATAATATGATGCTTTTTGCTCCTTTAATTAAGAGAATTTTGATTAGTTCCTGTCTGAGATTTTGTCGTAAATCATGTGGTAAGGAATAATAAGTTTTATTAAAAATAATTTTTAGCCATACTTTATAAATCTCAAACAAAGTGGCAATGCGATCGCGATTTAAATTCCGATTAGTTGTTTGTTCGGCATGAATGCGGAAAGTCGCTAACTCCTCATCCACAAAACCCACTTTATAATCAGCCATAATCCGCAACCACATTTCCAGATCGCATAATTGCTTAAACTCTGGATCGAACAAACCAACTTGTGGAAAAATTTCTCGACGGATTAACACATTCGTCGGTTCACCAATTTTATTGTAGGGCGGCTTTAAAAAATTTGGATCTCGGAGCAAACTCAGACCAGATTGAATTGACTCTAACCGAGTCCATCGCTGATGTAAATCTTGCATTCCCTGAATAAAATTGGCATCGATCGACCGATCAAAAACTAAGCGACGTGGACAGAAAACTAACCCGATTTCCGCATCTTGTTCAGCTAACTCCACCATTTTTGTAATACAGTCAGGAGCGATCGCATCATCTTGAAATAAAAACTTGACATACTTACCTTGAGCTTGGAAAATACAAAAATTCCAATTACCTACCAACCCATATCTAGCATGAGTAAAAATTCGACAATTTGGTAAATTTGCCGCCTGGAATAACTTTAAAGACCCATCTTGAGAAGCATCATCAGAAATAATAATTTCCGTATGGGGATAAGTATTAGATTGCAAACACTGGATGAGTGGGGCAACAAATTCACCAGCGTTATAAACAGGAATGCAAATACTGACTAGTGGATAAATACGCATTTACTAATAATCAGAAGCATTTTTTCTTAGCTACCCTAAACTCAGCCTGATATAGTGACAGTTAGCACTTAAGTTGAGCTTGCAGGTAAACTTTACCACATAACTTAAAATTAACGGCATACTGGAAACAGTAGTACTTGTGCAACCTACTCCCTACCTAGATTTGGTAAAACTTGTCGAGTAATTATGAGACGTAAATCCCCCACTGTCGCCAACAAATCCTCATCATTCGCCAGTAAACCCTCGTTGTTTAACTACACATCATTAGCAATTATTGCTGGGGTTTTCATTTTGGGAATAGGAATTGGCATTGCCTTTAGTTCTACAGCAACTTCTGATTCCGGCACTAACGTCTATTCTCGCGAATTTATCGATCGCAGCGCCCCTAACGCAGAACTTTGCGCTCAATTTGGTGCTAGTGCGATCGTCACCGATACCCGGATTTTTGTCACCCTCAACCCCTTTAGCGTTTACGTAACTCAGCCAAAAATGCAGCCTGGGTGCGTACTGCGAACCAACAACTGGTCAATCTTAGAACAAAGAAAACTCGTCAACGGAGAACAAGTACGAAATTGTAAACTGCGGATGAACACCTTCGGTTATACAGGTGCCTTGGAAAGTTCACCCGAAATTGACTGCGTGTACCGCAACGACAACGCTCAAAACCGCTTCAACCAAATCCCAGGTAGTGGAGGCCCACCTCCAGCAGAAACCAGCGAGTTCTAACTAGAAGCTAGAAGGCAGAGGGGCTCCAGGGGCAGAGGGGCTCCAGGAGCAAAGAGATGGGGAGATGGGGAGATGGGGGGAAATAATTTAACTATTTATTCTCTTCTACTCCCCAACCTCCCAACCTCCCAACCTCCCCAGTCCCCAGT
>NZ_JADEWG010000142.1 GCF_015207735.1 [Phormidium] sp. LEGE 05292 | reverse complement strand
ACCCCCAACCCCTAACCCCTAATCCCTAATATTGGACAATGCGTGAGAGAGCTTTTCTCCTTTGAGTCCGACTCTTTTCCCTAACCCCACACCCTGCTTTCATCAATGACTTTGCGATCTACTGGTTATGTAGCGTGTTCGATCCATAATTAAAGATAAACCCCCTTAATCTTGACGCAGATTAAAAGGGGATTAATTAAGCTGACGCTGGCGGTCTAAAAGCGAATCTGGCTGATATGAATCACGCCATACCGATTGGAACCACAGGCATCGGTGGAAAGCCATTGTTGGCTATTGTCATAAAAACGATAAACGTTAATCTGACGACGAGTGGTAATCGTACAGACAATATTACCGTTTGGTCGATCGCGAACATTAGATGGGGGAGCGAACACGGTTGCCCTTCGACCACCAGCAGCGTAGTAAGTAGAATCGGCGTTCGATGTACTGGCTGGTGATGCGCCATCGAATGAGAGGCTTCGATCGCTGAGTGCTTGAGTCTCGTAATCCCGATGCTGGAGCGCTTGAACGGGTAGCGCAATGGTAGAACCTGCAAGTAGCATTGTCGTCACCAATGAAGTCAAGATCTTCATAATTAAGCGTATGTAATAAGTGGAGCCTAAAGGCGGATAAAGCAAAGATTATCCATCCATTATTTTCTATTTTAAAAACCACAATGAAGACTCTTACTGGCCTTCTTGGAGTCAAGATAGTCCGATCGGAAATATCGACAGTCTCTAAAATTACTCGACATCTAGCGTGAGATTAACGACGAGTTGCCCCAGACGCGACAGCGGCACTGGCGATCTAAGCCCTCAGCGATACCCCTTTCTACGTCTTTGGATATAAGTTTATTTAATGAAAAGATCTTAAATTGAATAATTAATTCAGATAAAAACTTATGGCAACTGAGCAAGAACTTCAATCTCTTTTTAATACCTTAGATGGAGATCAAAACGGTAAAGTCTCCATTCATGAGCTTTTCTTAAGCCCTGGTTTAAGTGCAATCATCTCGGCTGAAACAGGTATAAGTAGTCCCCAAGAATTGCTAGCTACGCATGGAGATGAAGACGGTAGTATCACTTTTGAAGAGTTAAAGGAAGTAGTTAAGAAAGCAAATAATTTAACCTAGCTGTCGCGCTCGCCTCATCCACATCTGTCAAGCTAACGAAACCTTCTGCGAGCGCTAAATTCCAAACATTAAATTCCCCTTGTTCTTCCTTATCCCAAACAAATATGCAAGATGGATTCCAAAGGAGGACTTCTAGTGTTCCAAGGAGTTGTTCTGTTTCTGGTTTCATAAACTTTCTCAATCTGGCTAAAACTTAACAAGTAAAGCTATCGGTAACAACGCCTACCCAATCATACCCGATAGTTTTTCCCATTACATAATGAATAGTAAGATGCTCTCCTCCAATAATAAAATCGAGATTATAAACCCGGGAATTAGTCAATTGTAAGTTAAAGAATTCATTTAATTTTAACTCTTGGTCGGCAATTTCATAGTTCCCACTAATTCGTAGAAATCCGTTAACTCCACGAATATCAGTAAACTGGGCTTCTTCGAGAATTTTTTCGATAATAATTTCTCGGCTGTTTGTTAGCGCGATCGCCCATCTTGGTTGAGCTTTTGTCAATTCATACTCTCGAATTGGATAAGCCAAGGAATTGGTAATTTCTTTAATTTGTGTAATTAAACCTGTAATTGTTTCATCAACTGTTGGTTCGGAAATATTAAATTGAGGTGACGACTTGGTAGTATTGTATTGTTTAGGAGCTAATCCAATCCATTCTCCTGTAGAAGTTGAACCAATAATTACAGGTACTCCCTTAATATTCTCAAAAATAGTGAACCCACCAGCAAATAAACTACTCGGCATACTAGGGAAACAATAACTGTAAACCTGTAAATCAGACAAATGAGATTGTAATAAATTGGCTAAATCCCTGTATTGTTGAACGAGAGATTGAGAAATTCCAAAGTATTCGCGGGGGTATTAGAATTAGCAGCTACTTTATGACGAACGTATTCTTCTTGATCTGAAGCGAGAGTTTCCAGAATGGCAGAAGGACACTTGGAGGAAGATGCGATCGCACAACGTACCTCTACATCTTCATCTTGTGCCAGTTGTTCCCAAAGTTCAACAGGGAAATTGGGATGACGAATTAAGCTACTGCGAATCTTTGGATTAGCATTTTGAGCGAGATGCTGTAAAGCTTGTACAGTTGTGCTGGAATTACCGATCAAAGCTTGTAACGTTTGTTCATCAGATTCAGTGGTTGCTAAATGTTCCAAAGCAGTTGGCGGCGTGTTGGGATTTCTAGCGACAAAAGCACGAATTTGAGCATGAGGGCTACTCGCGAGAAATTCTAAAGCACTGGCTGGAGTATCACTGCGTTGGGTAATATAATGGCAAACAGTATAGTAGTAATTATCTCGTCCATTTGGATCTTCACGTCTCGCCATTTGTTCCAGAATTTGTGGTGGCGTATTGGGATTTTTAGCAACTCCAGCACGCACCGGGGAATAATCATCATCAAACAATCTTTCTAAAGCCGTACTAGGAGTATTGAAATGACCGGCCACTTCGCTACGAACCACACAATAACTGTGAGTAGATAACTCCTCCAAAACGCTAGCAGGCATTTGAGAACCTTGGGTGTGTCTCGACTGTTTTAGCAAGTCCGCTAGAACTTCATCACGTTTATAACCATAACGTTGGGGTATTGTAGTGACTGCCTGCGCTAGCACAACTCCAGGGGTATAGGCTAATGCTAGAAATAGGTCGCGATCGCTATCATAAGAATCCAGCCGTTTGGAGGGTCTGATTAGCTGATTTTTCAGAACTTCCCGCAACCTTTCTGGAGTGTTAGGATTACCCACCAATACCACAGCTACAGAACGAGCCGTAGAATTATTTTTCAATTCATTATCAATCATTTCCAACACATCAAAAACACCCCTAACCGCTCGTTTAAGGTCTTGGGAAGATAATCCAGCTAATACTTCAGTCCATAAAGGAATGGCTTGCTCAACAAGATTTCCAAGCTGTCCCCCATCATCATAATCTTGTTCATCTAATTCATCTAAAGACCAATCATGATAATCATCCTCATCTAAAGAGGAGATTAACGGTTCTTCTAGGACTCCAGAACGTTGAATGATTTCCATCCAGCGATCGACATTTACTGTTATATTTACTGGAGACAAAATCCGATGTTTTAGATTAGACATCATCTGGTCGGCTACGGATTTAAAAGAGTGAGCATTTGCCGCATATTCTGATGCTAAAACTCGGCGGATTTCTCGTAATAATTTTGTGCAATAAAACTCATTTTTTGCCATTGCCTCTAAAATGGGTACAGGCGTGTTGACATCTTCTGCAACTGTCACTTTAACTTTTTCTTCAGAATTGACCGATAGTTCTTCCAAAAGTTGCATTTTTAAACTTTCAGGAGTTAAAGAATTTTGGGCAACTGCTAACTTAACATTAGGATTCGGATACTGACTGATTTGCTCTAAAATCTCTCTTGTAACTTGTGGGTGTTTCGCAATATTAGCCAAAAATCGGAGCGCATCTCGAATCCAATCTTCGATAGTTTCTCTAACTTCAAAATCTTCTTGATTTGCTAATTTATCTGCTCTGACTTCTTCTAAATCGACATTCGCCAATTGAGCTAAAATCCAAGTCGGTGTATTTGGCTCTTTAAAGAGCAAATACTGCAATTTATTTTGTTTCCAAAGTGGTTGGTCTGTTGCTGCTTCCCTAAAAAATCGCTCTAAAATACTTGTTGGTAAATTTTGACGTTCTCTCAAAAGTTGCTGTTGGGTTGGAAATAGCTGATGCAGAATTTCTTCGGTTGTATTGGGATGTTCTGCAACCACTTTTTGTATGGTTTCCTCTGAATGTTCAGCCAAAACTGCCAGCACATTTGCTGGTGTTTGCGGATTCTTAGCAACTGCTAACTGAATTTTGAATACCGAATCTAATGCTAATTGCATCAACGTTTCTGCTGGAGTCGAAGGATTTTGTGCTACTGTTAAACGAAGGAGCGCCCAGCGACTTTGCCCTAACATTGCCAGTTGTTCTGCATCGGTATTTCAATCATTTGCAACAGTATGTTGCCCTTCTACCAAATCAATTAATCCAGGCGGACAATTAAGGTTATACTTCACCGCTAAACGAATCGGTATTTCTAAATCACCTGCTAATTGTTCTAATACTGCTAATGGCGTTTCGGGTGATTCTGCTACTTGCAATCGTGGTTCTATGGTTGGTTCTTTGGCAAGTCTTTCTAATAGTTTAATACGATATCGTGAGGGTAAGTGAGGATTGCGAAGTGCCTCAATAAATTTTTGTGCTGGTACCCATTCACTAAGAAAATAATCGGGAACTGGTGCAAATTTCAGTAATTCGACGGCTAGGCGATCGTTTTGTCCTAGCTGCATATTTCGTAATTCTGTATCTACCGCTTCTTGCCAATTTTGGGTTAATTCTCCCGCCCAATTTATGTGCAGTCTTGCAGTTTGTGCTACTTGTGGATCGGTACCTTGGGTGAGGACTTCGAGGAGTTGGCGGGGTGTGCTGGGGTGATTGGCGATCGCTAACTGCAATTCCCGATTTTGGGAGGCTAATCGTTCGGGATTGTCTAAAAAAGTCTGCAAATCGGCTTCATTCATTGGCTCTGGTAAAGGCATAAATTCTCCCTCTTTGACACGATTAGCGGCAAATAAAAGCTCATTTTTATTAGTATTCCCATAAAAAGATGGGAGCCTGTCTCTTTACGAATCACCTATTAGTATATTTATACTATAAATTTGATTAATTGATAAAATACTTCTTGGCGCTAATGTGCATTGAGAGAAACAGCATCACTCAAGGGAACACCTGGTAAAGCTGTCATTAGCAGATAATCTCGCTCACATTGAGTACGGCTAAAATCGGCGGCGATAATTTCAGTGACCCGAAAACCTAACGCGACAATAGCCGCACAGCTTCGCCAAACGGAAACTGTTCTAATGCTAAGCCGCCTGGTGTTACGACCCATAGCGTCGGCAGTTCAGGTGGTTTTGCCGGAAACGTGCCATAGCCATCGGTTAAGTAAACACACAGGGACTGATTCTGTCGCTCCCACTGCCGATCGATCGCCTCAAAAAACGGTACAAATGAGGTTCCACCGCCTCCCTGCGGTGTGGGCAACTCCTGCTGTGAATCTAGCTCATACGGTCCGTACACCTCAGCGTCCACGTAGTACAACAGACAGCAAAGATGGGGATAAGCCCCTAAAATGCCGTGAACTTCACTCAAAAATGCCTGGAGTTCTACCTGTTGGATCGAACCGCTGGTATCTACTGCCACAAACACATTCACCGATTCTCCAATCAGCGATTCCAGATATAACCCCTGGTACGCGAATCGCCGATCGAATCCCTGAAAATCAGTTGGCGTTTGCACCAGATATCGCCACAGATACGATCGCCAGTCCAGTTGGGGAGTAGTGACTACCCCTAGTTCTCGCTCCAGTCCCGCAGGTAGGGTGCCTCTTTGCACTGTTCGCGCAATTACCATTGCCTGCTGAAGTGCGTTTTTCCAGTGGGCTTCCAGGGCTGCTTTCTGGGCTTGAGAAAGGCTATCAGATGCCAATGAGTTTGCGGATGCGGGCTGGGATGGATTAGCTTGAGGTTGGTTTGCATCCTGACCCAAATCACTCGACTGAGCCGCATTCTCTGTATCTTGACCTTGAGAATTTTGGCTAGTTTGTTGGTTATTTTGCTGTGTCTGTTCGTTTGAATGAGTCGAGCGGGATTGATTTTGGTTCTGACTCTGATTGGAACTCGCATCCTCTGGTGGGCGCTCGAGCAAGTCAGGAGCGGGTAAACTCATTTGCGCCGAATCTTCTTTCAGCAGCAGTTCATAGACTTCTTCCACGCTGAGATGTTCTAGTTTAGGATCGCGTAATCCTCCGGGCGGCAATTGAAAAACGCCTTGTTGGACAATCATGCCGTTCACGACAATATCAGCAGCAATATTCCAGACTTGGGGATCGCGCACTCCTCGCCGCAAAGGATGCAGTAGGGCAGCATGAAGGACTTCGTGCAGAAATAGCCCATCCTGTTGAGCAGCAGGTAAGGAGAGTAAATAGTCTGGATTAAAGAATACATCCTTGCCGTCCGTTGCTGCTGCGGGAGTCTTCTGCGTGGGGATAAACTGAGCAAACAGAGCCAGTGTTGCGAAGAAAGGAGACTTCATTCGCAACCGTAGGAGAGAGGCACTGATCAGGGGTTGAAAGTCCTTCACAAGTCTTTTAAATTGCCAGGTGTTAGATTATATTGTAAAAATTCCCTTAACTTCAGGGCAAACTGGCATCATTGCTACCCTACTACCTTACGGGATACTACGATGAGTCGCGCCTCTCGCCTTGCGCTTGCCGTTGCTGACCATACTGCTCCTGATTTACTCAAGCAGCTTGCCACAGATGAAGATGCCGAAGTGCGTCGGGCCGTTGCCAGCAATCCCAATACGCCACAGGACGTTCTCTTGAAGTTGGGCAAAGAGTTTCCTGATGCGATCGTTACCAACCCAATTTTCAACATCCTGCTGTTGGAGAACCCTGAAAGTTTGTTTGTTCGCTTATCTCTGGCTCGAAGCTCATCCTCCCCCAGTGAAACGTTAGCGAATTTGTCTGCATTGCCCGACGAGGACATTCTCTGTGCGATCGCCGAAAATCCCAACACGCCCGTCGCCACTCTGGAGCAGTTGGTTCAGAATCCACCCCAAATTTACGATTACGATCATGATTACGACGGTCTAGATGGCTCAGAGTTCGGTCGCCTGTTGACTTCCGTTGCCAAAAATCCCAACACACCTGCGTCGTTGTTGATTCAGTTAGCAAATCATTCCAGTCACTTTGTTCGATATGCGGTTGCGGAACATCCCCACACGCCTGCCAATATTCTCGATCGATTTGCAGATTTTCGAGATATGGAGATGCATCGGGCAATTCTCCGAAATTCCAGCACTCCAGCGACTGTATTGGAGAAATTAGCCGGAGAAGAGGTTAAGGAAATTCGAGATCGGATTAAGGCTCATCCTAATGTTTCAGAAATGGCGATCGCGCTCGTCGATTTTATGGACGAAAAACCGGAAACTCCCCTTCACCTTCTACCAACGTTTGCCACCCATAGTCGTCCTGCGGTCCGTCGATTGGTTGCCGACTATCCTCATACTCCACCCTCTGTTTTAGACAGACTGAGCCTGGATATGGATGACGGTGTGCGGCATAAAGTTGGAGAACATCCCAATGCCTCGGCTACTGCCCTGGAGCATGTGGCAGAGTGGTTGGTTGTCCGTCACCAACAATCCCCGCCCTCCAATCGGCAAAGTTATGAGCACTCGGCGATCGCCCTTGTCAAACGGTCTAACATTACCAGCAAAATCTTGGAAACATTACTCAAAATGGGAGTTATTAAAGTGGCGGTTGCGATCGCGGCTTGTAAAGCAGCCCCACCGGAGACACTCTTGAAGTTCATCGAGTCCGAAGAGCAATTTCAGGAGCCGAGTTTTTGGAGTATCCTTGCTGGCAATCCGAATACACCCGTTGAAGGACTGGAAATCTTGTTTTCACGGATAGAGCAGGCGACTTCGGATTTAATAGGGTCGTACAGAATTTCCAATTCGAGGGCATCAGGGCGGTACAACATTGCCAGCCATCCGAATGTTTCTGTCCAGCTTTTGAAAAAACTCGCATCCCGTTGTCCGCAAGATCCCAATCTATGCTCACTAATGTTAAAAAATCCCAATCTGTCGGGAGAACTCCTGCGCTGGTTGGCAAGTCATCCTGACATTAGAGAAACGTATAATGCGGAGCCACTGATTGCAGAGCATCCGAATACTCCAATCGATTTATTATTGCGTTTTGTCGTTCATCCCAGCCCTTATGTCCGCCAGGGGCTGGCAAGTAATACCAATGCCCCTGCGGTGATTCTGGAAACGTTAGCAGATGACGAAGATGAATTTGTTCGTGCCAAACTCCTTGCAAATCCCAGTGTTCCTGGTTATATTCTTGAGCGATTTGCAAGAAACATACAGGATGAAAGAATTTGTGAAAGTCTAATTAACAACCCTAAAACTCCTGCTAAGCTTCTGGAAGTTCTTCTTGATACCTCAAATAGAAAATGGTATCAGAAAATTGCAACACATCCCAATACTTCTCTTGACTGTATTATAAAGTTGGCAACCGATCGAGATTATTTAGTTTGGCAAGACATACTACAACGCAACGATCTAACCGAAACAGTTCTTGAAACGTTAGCTATAACGATCTTTACTCAAGCCGAAAATCAGAAACTACAGTACGTTGGTGATACTCGTATACCAGCTTGTGGTAACAGTCTTATCGATATTGCCAAACATCCTAAGACACCAGTTCACATTCTGGAAAAATTAGCGATGAACCAACCGAAAACCCTATACAAAAAATGTAATGGGGCTGCAATTTTCCTCGCTATTCGTAAAGCGATCGCCAGCAATATCAGCACACCAATCGCCATTCTGGAACAACTTACTAAAGACGATCAAGAAGATGTTAGAGCAGCCGCCCGAAAAATGTTGAAGGAAAAACTGTAAGTTCGGTTTGGCATATTTTATAACCCTACCAACTGCTGAAACTCCTTCAAAAACTGCTGAAGTTGAGCATCTTTGTGCACCAGTTTTGCCAGGGTTCCCATTTGTCCTTTGCTCCGCATCACCCGGAACATATCGATCGCAAATAGCTGCACCCACTCCGCTGTCGCCTTTTGACTGAGCCAGGTGAACGCATTGTAGGCTTGATTTGCGTCTGCTGCCCTTACGGTTAGACCGATCGCTGTAGCATAGCGGGCAGACGGTTCAGTGGGAAAAGCAATGCGGTCTCCTTGCCCTTCCAGAATTAGCGTGAGATTCGGTAAGGCGCGATAAAGTGCAACGTAGGCTTGAAATTCAGCTTCCGCTCCGACTCCCACTGCGGGGGCGATACTCAGTCCAGCTTGATGTAGCGCACTTGCCATCACCCACGAACGCGGCGAACACCAGGCTGGCTGCTGGGGGTCAAACTTGTGCAGTAGCGTCGAGCGAAAGGAGAGAAACGCGATGACTTGTTCATGGACACCCGTCTCCAGTGCATAGGCTTTGAAACTATCAAAGTCTGGGTTCACCTGAAGATGCAGAAATCGATTTGCCAGGGGTGCAGGCATTTCAAACACCGCCGCCCGATCTTCCTTGCGATTCCCAGCTGCCCAAACAAACCAGCCTTTCGGAACGGTGTAGGAACCAACCCGTCGATCGAGAATTAATTGTTGAGCCACCCCCTGCATGGCGGGTGGAGCCATGTTGATCTCGTCTAAGAACAAAATACCTTCGCCATCCTGGGGCAAAAACTCTGGCGGATACCATTTGGAAATGCCATCTACAGCTACGGGTAAGCCACGCAGATCGGTAGGAGCCAGTTGACTCAGGCGCACATCGACAAAGCCAATCTGGTGTTCTTGCGTTAGTTGCCCAACAATGCTGGATTTACCAATACCCGGTGGCCCCCAGATCATGGTGCTGATCTGAATATTTTTGAGAATCAGTTGGTTTAAATACTCTTTTAGTTGGCTGGGTGTCATTGTGATAAATTCAATCTGCTAGTAAGTAGATTGGCATACTGGGATTTGTGGAAAGCGGCTGTCTCACTCCTTGAAGGGGATCGTTTGCCAGTTGTCTGAGTCCCACTACTGGCGTATTAGGATTAGCCGCAACCGCTCGACGCACTTCGGGATGCTCGTCGGATGCCAGTTGTTTGAGCAGGTAGGGGGGAGTATATGGACTGTGAGCGATCGCCTGACGCATATCTGAATTACTATCCCGTGATAGTTGACCCAAAATATAGGCGGGTGTGTTGGGGTTTCTGGTCAAGCCTTGTCGGACAGTCACTTCTCGATCTTGTGCCAGAATTTCCATCAACGATAGAGGTAAATTGGGATTTTCTGCTACACATTGTCGATAAACTATATCCTTCGAGCGACATAGCTTTTGTAAAACGCTGCTTGACAAATTAGGATGACGAGCAATAGTGCCAGTGAGAAGCCAATCCTGTTGCATCAATTGCTCCAATAGTTGAGTGGGTGTACTGGGGTTTCTGGCAACAGCAACCCGTATTTCTCCATCACCCCACTGACTGATTTTCTCTGAAGCCGAAGCTGGGGTTTTGGGATTTTTCGCCAACTCTAATCGCACCCGATGGCTGCTATCATTGGCTAAATATTCTAGCAACTCACCCGGTGTACTGAGATTGTGCGCGACCTCCCGACGCACATAATCAACTGTATGGTGAGCTAGCTGATTCAAGATAGAAAGCGGTGTGCTGGGGTTGGTAGCCAAATCGAAATCGATATACGGCTCATTTTGGGCAAGATGCTCCAGCACCGAAGTAGGAGTATTGGGATGGCGGGCGGCTAACACCCGCGATCGTCGGTCTTCATCCCAGGCCAGTTCTTCCAAAGCACTGGCCCAGATGTGGCAGTTCGCAGTGAGAGGCCGAAGAATCGGTTCCCAGTCACCAGATTGATTGTGCAGCAGCGATCGAATGGCGTGCCCAGACAGGTTGGGATGGGTCGCCAGTTCAAAACGAACTTCTGGATCTTTAGCCAACTGTTCTAAAACTGTTAGCGGCGTTTTGAGATTAACGGCTAGGGCAAGGCGCACCAATTTCGTTGAAGTAGCCAGATACTCCAACGTGGCTGGGGCGGTATTGGGATGGAGGGCAATTTTACATTGAGTATTTTCTTGCCAGGAACTCATCCCTGTTTTTGGCGTTGATTTTGTCTGGGCTAGCCTATCTAAAATTTCTGGAGGCGTATTTGGATTCTGGGCCACATAATAACAAACCTTCAGATCTGCACTGGATACCAGACGACTCAGGACATCGATCGGAATATGGGGATTGCGGGACAGATCGACTTTCAACAGCCCCGATCGCCAATCAACCAGTTGCCGCAGCGTCTGTGCGGTTGTATTAGGATGCCGTGCGATCGCTTTGAGTCCAGCTAAAGCCTCATTTGATGTGACCTGCATCAAACGTCGAGCCGTTCCCTGCAAAATCAGGGGAGGAACCTGTTCCTCCCGAATCAGTTGCGATAGGGTTGGTAGGGGAATCTCATCTGCCAGGTTTGGATTTTCTAGCAGCAATAGATCAAAAATGGGATTGACCAGCAACTGGGTCGGAAATTCTTCTCCCAACTTAAACAGGATGGCTGGATCTGTATCGGGATTACTGACCAGAGCTTTACGAGTTTCAACCTCTGGCTCGGTTGTGTATTGATGGAGTGAACTATTCATTGCTCTACTCTGACTTACTCGTTAGAGTGCAACCGTGAGATCGATCACAGGTTATTCTAAGATTTTGAGCATTATTGGTCACACCTTCTTTTAACTTAAGATACTCGAACTACCATTGGAAATATTTTGGGGACGCGAGGGCAATTCGTCGATCTTCATGCACACTTCCTCAAGGGCGACCCATCTTGGTTTACAGCTATAATTGAGCCAAGTCTACGGGGTGCATCAGAAGTGCGACGGGCTTTTCTTCCTTATATTGTTGGTAAATCTAGATAGTTTTTGCACCATAGACAACTGTAGACTAATTAATATTAATTTGTTGAAGATTTACAGTAATAATCAGTTCATCTCCATATCTCAAGCCGCTGATAAAAGATGTAATGATTTCCAGAGTGTCGGGAGTTTGAAAGTGTTCGGGTTTGGTTTCAGGATGAGGATAATAGATTAAACCTGGTTGCGATTTCCCTGTATTTAGTAAAATTTGACAATCACAAAAAGAGAAATCTTCTGCTGGTTCTGCTGCTGCCCATTTTAGATTTCTGAATGTGCATTTGGCCGCTTTAATTTCGTATGTATGAGGAGCAGTAGAAATATTGATTGTGCCAGGGAAATATGGACTTAAGTCCAGACCAAGTTGGCTAAAAAAAGGCTGTTGCATTTCAATCGTACCATTAGGAAAACGCGGATCTTGATTCTTTCCTGAAGCAACACCATACCCTTGTTTAACTCTGACCTTGATTTCTCGCCAATTTTCCATGCTTTGTTTAATTCTTCAAAAAGTAGTCTGAACTTATAAAACCATGCTTTCGACTCAAAGCATGGTTTTTATTAACTATATTTTAGATAAATCTAACTGGTTTCTCATACAACTTCATAGTAGACTAAGATTTTGAGTAATTCACCAGTAAAATTACGGAAGATAACAGTTTATTTACTCCAGTAAGCTCTCGATCTACTGATTATTTGGCCGGAACCACAGCTAATCTTACTCGTACCAGCAAGTCATGTAAAGCATCTTTTGCAGAAGGTGTATCAGGTAAATGACTGTTGTTACTTGCTTCTTCTAATTCCTGAAACAACCGCTGATACTCCTGTTGATGAAATGCTAAATCATTATCTGCAAGCGCAGACTTCTCTACACCAGCTAATTTACAAGCAATCAAATCGGGAATTTGTGGTAACTGGAAATGCTGATTCAAAGTTACTAAATTTGCTTGAACTTCTCCCGTTTGCATCAAATAAATTCCCGTTAATAAAACTCGATAAACATAAAGCAACGGCTTCACTCGTGGTGATTCCTCTTTCTGGAATAATCGCCACTGTGTCTGAGCAAAACCTTGATAATGATGAGCATGAAACCGTGTAATACAACCTTGAGCAATCTGCTTTAACTCTTCATGCTCTGGTGTAGTGTACACAACTAGCGGCGAGTAAAGTTGCTCTAAAACATAACCATTTTTCTTAAGTAATAACCCGAAAAACTTCTTGATATCATGAGTTACTAAATCCAATTGTAAATCATTTTGGATTTGCGAACATTCAATTGTTTCCTCCCCTTCAATCAATCCAATTACATCAGGAAGCGGTAAAATGTGAACTCCTCGCAAATCGTAGTCAGAATCAGCCGAAGGAAAACCATACAAATGCGAACCACTAACTGTAGCGAACAATAGAGGGTAAGGTTGATTTTGAGCGATCGATAATAGTTGCGCGTTAATTCTATCCATAACGATAAACACCAGTTAAAGGAATTGAGCAATAAATTCCCGATATTCTTCACTTTGATTATCCATCTTTCATCTCATCACTAACCATGAAACGACGAGCACGCAATAAAAAAGCATTTGCTTGTTCGTAATTTGGTCTTTCTGGTAATGAGGTATTAGCAAAAACAGAATCGAACTTTTGATGCAAACTTAATCGCCATTGATTCACTTCTTCCCAACCGATCTCTTGATTACGAATTGCCAACAATTGAGTCCGATATTCGTCTACCCGCACTGGTACAAATCCATCTGCTAAAATCGTAATTCCTGATAACAATAATCTGATTAAGTGCATGGCGTGTTTGGAGCGAATTTCACCCTGATTTCGTAAATCCTGCTCCATCTTTTTAAACTGAGATAACACATAGCTATTGTAGGTTTGATACACTAATTGTGACAGGAAAATATGACGCAGTTCTAACAACTCTTTAGCTAATGGTGTCGCTGTTTCTATTAAAGGTGTATATAAACATTCCAATACATTCGGATTTGCCTTTAATGCCAAAACAATAAACTTTTGCAACTCCCAATAGCACTCTTGAGTAGCATTATTTTCTAGCTGTTCTGGAACTCCATAAAGCGACCAATGTAAATCGGCTGGTGGTAAATAAATCCCTCTGCGATCGACATCTGAACCCTCATTCTCTAATCCATAAGCTCTAGAACCGACCACACAACGATAAATCACTGAATCATACAAATTATAATCAGCTAATAGATGGGATTGCTCCAATCCTTCACGTTGATAATGCTTGCGAATACTAAATTCATGTCGCCGTAAATTAACTTTTACTCCTGTCGGCAATTGAATTTCATACGTATGTGAATTATCTGTAGGAGAGCGCACAATTTCACCTACTGCTCCCCGCAAGCAGGAAACCTCACAATTAGAAGTTTTGACTTCCACACGAGTCACTACCTGCGTACCTACTGGCAAGATTAAGTTGTAGTTAGTTATTTGTTTCAAGCTGGCATTGCTCCTGTATTTCCCATCCTCACTATTGTAGTATATGTAATACAATAGTGCCAATATCACCGGACGTTGTTGACCGATGCGATGGGCACGGTCAGAAGCCTGGTCTTCAACTGCTGGATTCCACCAAGGGTCTGTATGAATCACATAATCAGCCGCAGTTAAATTTATTCCCGTTCCCCCAGCCTTAAGGCTAATTAAAAATACATCACCCTCCCCAGCTTGGAAAGCATCCACTCGTTTTTTTCGTTCCGCAGCCGGAGTACTACCATCTAAATATTGATACTTAATCTTTTGCTTGTCCAAATAATCGCGAATAATCTGTAAATGGTCAACAAACTGACTAAAAACCAAAGCTTTATGACGATTTTCTAACAACTCATCCAACACCTCACCAAACAATTGTAACTTTGCAGAAGGTATTTCCATCTCCGGCATTACCAAACGGCTATTACAACAAACCCGACGCAATTTCATAATTTCTGCCAACACTTGCAAATGTTTCTGTCCCGCATTTGCCTCACTATCTTCCAGTTTAGCCACTGCCTCCCGACGCAACGCCTCATACAATGCCATTTCCTCCTGACTTAACTCTACTTGCAGTAAAATTTCAGTACGTTCTGGCAATTCTTCTAACACCTGAGTTTTCATGCGTCGGAGTAGAAATGGTTGAATTAGCTTTTTCAGTCTATGACGTACCAGTTTATCTTGAAACTTTTCGATTGGAATCGCAAAACGCTTATTGAAACTTTCAAAAGAACCTAACAACCCCGGATTAATAAAACGGAACAAATTCCACAACTCACCCAAATGATTTTCAATCGGAGTTCCCGTCGTAATTAACTTAAAACCAGCCTGAAGATTCATCGCCGCTTGGGAACGTTTAGTAGCCATATTTTTAATCGCCTGGGCTTCATCAAGCACGATAGTTTGCCATTCTACCTGCGATAGCATTTGAGAAACTTCTTCTTGCTGCAACAAACCGTAGCTGCAAACCAACATATCAAACGGCTGTAAACTATCCAACAACTTTTGCCGCTCGCCACTGCCAAATTGAATAATATTAAGAGTAGGAGCAAACTTTTGAGTTTCACTCACCCAATTGTGACACACAGAAGTTGGTGCCACAATTAAAGTCGGCCCAGCCGGAGCACGAGTCAAAATCACAGCCAAAGCCTGAACAGTCTTACCGAGTCCCATTTGGTCGGCTAAACAAGCACCCACACCCCAATGTGCCAAACGCGCCATCCACTGAAAACCGGTTCTTCCGTACTTACTGTGCTAAATTATTAGGGAAGTGTTAAGCATCAAAGAGATGAAGAATAGATTACTGACTAAGTTGCTAAACCTACCAGGAGTTATAGTAGAAGAAAGTCAAGAAACAGAA